>JBBWZQ010000166.1:0-4470 GCA_039649115.1 Micromonosporaceae bacterium
GAGGAAGAGTCGGCGCAGACCTACGTGCAGGCCTCCGTGCAGCGCGAGGAGGAGGAAGAGGAGCTCGCCTCCTGATCACGTCAGCACCCGCCGGGTGAAGGTGCGGGTCGCCAGCGCGCAGAGCACCACCGCGCCGGCGACCAGCACGGCGAGGAACGCGGCCGCCGGCATGTGCGCGAGTTGCGGCGTGAGCGTGGCGCGCAGGCCTTCGCTGAGGTACACCATCGGGTTGGCCAGCACGGCGATCTGCAGCCACCGGATGTGCCCCAGTGCGGCCCACGGGTAGTACACGCAGCCGAGCATCGTCATCGGCAGCAGCACGAGCGCGAACAGCACCTGGATCTGGCGCGGGTCGACGACCGTACCGAAGAAAAGACCGGCGGCCGAGGCCAGCACCGCCCCGGCGACCAGGACCACCGCGAACATCGGCCAATTGTCGACGTGTACGCGCGGCGCCTGCCCCTTCGCGTGGACCAGGAGTACGGCCGGGAAGACCAGCAGCCCGCCGACGAGCGCCTGGACGCTCGCCGCGACGATCTTCTCCAGCGCCAGCAGCGGTACCGGCAGCGGCGCCAGCACCCGGTCGACGATCGAGCGCTGCCAGGACAGCTCCATGGTGAGCGGGAAGATCACCGCCAGCAGACCCTGCATGACGACCGCCGAGGCGACCAGGCCGGGGACGAGGACGGTGGCGAAGCTGCCGCCGCCGGCCGCCAGGCCCGATCCGCCGATCTTCGGGATGACGTACGCGAAGACGAACACGAACAGCAGGGGCTGCAGTACCACCCGCAGGAAGGTGGCCACGAAGGTGCGGCGCAGCACCCGCATCTCCCGGGCGAGCATGGCGAGGAACGTGGCGGTCATTGGCGGTACTCCCGTCCGGTGAGGTTCAGGAACACGGTCTCCAGGCTGCCGCCGGTGCCCTTGAGCCGCGCCACCGTGTCGCAGGCGAGCAGCGTGCCGTGGTCGATGATGGCGACCCGGTCGCAGAGCGCCTCGGCCTCTTCCAGGTAGTGGGTGGTGAGCAGCACGCTCTGGCCCTGCGCCTGCAGGGTGCGCAGGGTGTCCCAGAGGTGGATGCGGGTCTGCGGGTCCAGCCCGGCCGTCGGCTCGTCCAGGAACAGCACCTCGGGCCGGTGCACCAGCGCGCGGCAGATCATCAGGCGCTTCGCCTGCCCGCCGGACAGTTGCGCCGGCATCGCGGCCCGCCGGTCGGTCAGGGCGAACGCGGCGAGCAGCTCATCGGACCGGTCCCGCGCCAGGGCCCGCCGCATGCCGAAGTACCGGCCGCGGAACTCGAGGTTCTCCGCGACCGTCACCTCCTGGTCGAGCGTGTTGTTCTGCGACACCACGCCGATCCGCCGCTTCACCTCGACCGGCCGCCGGGCCACGTCGATCCCGCACACGGACGCGCGGCCCGAGGTGGGCCGCACCAGGGTGGTGAGCATGCCGATCGTCGTCGACTTGCCGGCCCCGTTCGGGCCGAGCAGCCCGAAGAACTCGCCGTGCCCGATCCGCAGGTCCAGCCCGCGTACCGCGGCCACCTCGCCGCCCGTACCCCGGTAGGTCTTGCCCAGCGCGGCGGCCTGGACCGCCGGTGGCTCCTCGCTCATGTGGCCCCCTCCGGGCGTGTCAGTCTGGATTGACTGTCAGTCTAGCTTGACAGCCTTCGACCCTGTCAAGCTAGACTGACACCGTGGTAGAGAACGAGCTCGCGGCGAGCATCCGGTCGGACGACCCGGCGGTCGGCCTGCGCGCGGTCGGTGCCCTGCAGCGCCTGGCCGAGCAGGTCGAGGCGAGGTATGTGGCGCTGGCCAGGGCACAGGGCTGGTCCTGGGAGCAGATCGGGGACGCGCTGGGCGTGTCCCGCCAGTCGGTGCACGCCAAGCACGGGAAGTGAGGGGTCGGCATGTTCGAGCGCTTTGACGACGCGCGCCAGTGGGTCCTTTCGGCCGCGGAGCAGGAGGCCCGGCGGCGCGGCGACCGCCGGCTGGGCACGGACCACCTGCTGCTGGCGATGTTCCACGACCCGAAGGAGCTGGCGGCACAGACCCTGGGCATCGATCTGGAAACGGCGCGCACTGCTGCCGAGGCCCTGGACCGCGCGGCACTGAGCGCGGTCGGCATCCATCTCGGGGATCAGGGTTTGGCTCCGCCTGTGGGTGCGCGGCGGCGGCTCGCGTGGACGTCGGGGGCGCGCGCCGTGCTGGTGCTCAGCGTCGCCGAGGCGCGCCGCACCAAGAGCCGCCGCATCAGCGCGCGGCACGTGCTGCTGGCGCTGTTGACGCTGCGGCGCCCGGACCCCGCCGGACAACTGCTGGAGGCGCTGGGCGTGGACGCCGGGCAGGCGCGCGCCGGCCTCCTGCCCTGAGGACGGGTCTAGGCATCTGACCTGCCCGGGAGGTCATCGGGCCGCGGTTGCCGGGCGGCCGCGTCCCAGGCGGCGCGCGCCTCCCGCCGGTTGAGCTCCCGGTGGTGCCGGCTGACCGCTTCGCCGTACGTCTCGCAGTCCGGGCCGCCCAGTGCCCGGGCGAGCGCGGCAACCACATCCGCGTCGCACCGCGCGTACCCGTCCTGGAAACCTTGCCAGTAGGCGCACGCCGTCTCGTACTCGGTCAGCCGGTGCTGCTCCTCGGTCCACTGTGGACGATCACTCATCAGACACCGCCCGTCTCGCGGTACCGCCATTCTATCGAACATCTGTTCGAGGCACACACTGGGCCGGTGGAGTACCCGGTCGAACACCCGCTCACCGGAGGCAACGTCGCCGGCGCCGTGGTACGGGTCGGCGCGACGGTACGCAAGCCCGCCGGCGCGGCGACCTCGGCGGTCGAGGCGCTCCTCGATCACCTCGCCGGGGTGGGCTTCGCCGGTGCCCCCCGCACGCTCGGTCGCGACGAGTCGGGGCGGCACGTCCTGGAGTACGTGCCCGGCCACCTGGCCGACACACTGCCGCCGATGTCAGGCCGCGAGCTGCGCCGTACCGGCCGGCTCATCCGGGACTTCCACGACGCGGTCGCGGACTTCCGCCCGCCACCGGACGCGCGCTGGAACGTCGTCATACCGCCGGACCGTACGGAGCTGATCTGCCACCACGACCTGGCGCCGTGGAACCTGGTCCGGGACGGGGACCGATGGGTGTTCATCGACTGGGACGGCGCCGGTCCCGGCTCGCGCCTGTGGGATCTGGCGTACGCCGCGCACGGCTTCGTCCCCATGGCCCCGGGCGGCGCCCCGGGTGTCGACGCGCCCCGGCTGCGCGACCTGGTCGACGGCTACGGACTCGACGAGCGGGACCGCCGGTCGCTCCCCGCGCTGGTCGGCGCGCATACCCGGGCGATGTTCGAGCTGCTGCGGACGGCCTCGCTGACCGGGGACCAGCCGTGGGCCCGGCTGTACGCGGAGGGCCACGGCGACTATTGGGGGCCGGCGGCGGACTACATCGAGGAGCACGTGGACCGCTGGACCGCGGCCCTGCTCGCCTGACGGACGCGGCGAGGCGCGCCGCCGCCACGTCACGCCGCCGTGATCATGCCCGCGAGGCCGATCGGGCCTGGATGATCGCCACCCGCCGGAGAAAGGAGCAGTCGAATGCACGATCCTCCGGCAACTCCTGACCATGCCGGCCACTGCCGTGATCACGGCGCCCTCCCGCACGACCACGGCCCCCCTCGCGTGATCACGGCGCCTTCCCGCGTGACCATTGCGGGGGTGTGCGCCCGTTGCGAGGCGGTGCTTTCCGGGACCGACCGGCGCTTGACAGCCGGCGTGATCGGCGTGTACAAAACCAGGGGGTTATGAAACCGACGGGTTATAGATGAGGCAAGATGCCGGAGCTGCTCGACGCCACGTTCGCGGCGCTGGCCGATCCGACCCGGCGTGCGATCCTCACCCGGCTGGCGGCGGGCGAGGCGACCGTGAGCGAGCTCGCCGCGCCGTTCGCCATGAGCCAGCCGGCGGTGTCCAAACACCTCAAGGTGCTGGAGCGGGCCGGTCTCGTCTCGCGCGGCCGGGACGCGCAGCGCCGGCCGTGCCGGCTCGAGGCGCGCCCGCTCAAGGCGGCGGTCGACTGGCTGGAGAACTACCGGAGCTACTGGGCGGAAAGCTACCAGCGGCTCGACGCGCTGCTCGACGAGCTCAAGGCGACAGAGAACGAGCTCAAGGCAACAGAGAACGAGCTCAAGGCAACGGAGAACGAGCCTGAAGGCGACGGAGACGACGAGCTGAAGGCGACGGATAGGACGAGCTGAAGGCTACGGATACGACGAGCTGTAAGGCCACGGATACGACGATGAAGGCCACGGAGGAGGGGCGCGGGTGGACGGAGCACTGACGGTGACCACGCCGTCGGACCGGGAGATCGTGCTGGCGCGCGCCTTCGACGCGCCGCGGCACCTGGTCTTCGCCGCGTTCACCCGGCCGGACCTGCTCCGCCGCTGGTTCGGCGCGCGGGGCTGGCACCTCGTCGTG
>JBBWZQ010000024.1:0-44794 GCA_039649115.1 Micromonosporaceae bacterium
ACGTGCTGGCACAGCCGGGCGCCGGTGCCGCTCACCGCGACCGAACTGGAGGGCACCAGCAGGCCCGTGCGGTTCGCGCCCACGGCGTGGGTGAGCACGCGCGCCGGGTCGGCCGAGGGCGCCCGGAAGCCCGAACCGTCCAGCAGCGGCCGTACCCCGTCATCGCCGTCCAGGAACAGCCGCGCCGCGGCGGCCAGGTACGTGGCGCCCGCGGTCTGCTGCTGCTGGTAGGTCAGCCGGTTGGCCGAGGTGCTCGTGCAGGTCGGGTCGTGCCCGATGTAGTCGTCGAAGGCCGCCACCCGCGCCACGGCCTGGGCGGGCGTCCACTCGGTGTTGAAGAAGTTGTGGTTCGCGCCGTTGACGTAGGCCGCGCTGTGCAGGGCGAACCCGCGGCTGACTCCCCGGGTGCCGTCCACGTACATCTCGCCCTGCAGGTCGGAGATGTCACCGTCGCAGCCGGGGAGGATGGTCATCGACGGTACGTCCGCCGCGGGGTCCTGCCCGAGGCTGGTCGGGCCGATGTGAGCGGTACCCCTGATCTGCCAGAGGACCGCACCGTGGTAGCCGTCCTGCGCGGCCGGTGGTGGGGTGAGGCTGTCCAGCGCCGCCCGGTTGACGCCTTCACCGCCGCGGGAGTGCCCCATCAGCAGCACCCGCGACATGTCCGCGACCGGGGCCGAACGCACCACGTCCGGCGCGCCGGCCCGACCCGCGCCGGCCCAGTCGGCCCAGTGCCCCAGATGCAGCCGTACGAGAGACGAGCGGGCCTGCGCACCGCCGTCATCGGGCGGGGTGAGTACCCCGTCCTGCCCGTTGACGCCGTTGGCGGAGATGGAGACGGTCACGTACCCCTGTGAGGCCAGCAACTGCTGCGCCTGCAGGTAGCCGCGGTAGCTCGGGATCGGCTGGTACCCGGTCGGGCAGGGCCACCCGATGCTCGACGAGGTGCTCGTGTAGCAGGTGTCGTGCCGGCCGTGCAGGAGCAGCACCAGCGGCCGCTGGCCCGTCGTGCCCTGCGGTGCCACCACGACGCCCTGCATCTCCACCGGCTGGGCGTAGCCGGGCAGTGCCACGTCGGGCAGCCGGTACTCGCCGGAGATTGTCGCGAATGGACCAGGGGTGCCGGGATCGACCGGGTTGGGCGGCAGCGGAGTTGCCGCCGCCGGCGCTGCCGTGCGGGTACCGGGGCCGGTCGCGTCCTGCCTGACGTCGAGGCGGCGTCCGGCCGCGCGTACCTGGAGCCCGGTCAGGTCGCGCGCGGCGAGGCCGTCGAGGCTCAAGTGGAAGCTGCGTTGGTCCTCCGCCGCCCACGGCCGGCCCAGCAGCCGGTCACCGGCGTAGAACTCCACCGTCGCGTCGCCCGGTGGGATCCGGTCGGGTGCGTTCCAGATCAGCTCGGACCCGGAACCGGTGCTTGTAATTTCCCAGCCGTCCCGCGCGCCGCCGCCGGGATCCGCCCATGCGGCACCACCGAAGCCGAGTGTCAGCACCAGTGTCAGCGCCGCCGTCATCACCGAACTACGGACATGCATGTATTGCCCTCCCCCGTGAGTGGCCCGTTTGCGTTCCAGAACGGCCTGGTGACGCGGCCCGAGCAGCCGGCCGCGCAGCCTTCGACCCCGTTCCTCGACCCATGCACCCTAGACGATGACCCGAACGCACGCGGTACCTCGGCGCGGCACCGCGCCGCACGCCCGGCGGTCACGCGGCGCCCGAGGACGCCCCGGGACCGCCGGGCGCGACAGCGCCGTGCCGGCTGGTCAGTCGTCCGTACGGGAGAGCTGGCCGCGGATCGCGCCGGCCGGGAACTCAGCCGTGTGCAGGTTCACGTAGTACGCGGAAGGGTGGTTCCTGATCGCGTCGACCAGCGCGGCGTCGGCCTCGACCTCGCCGGAGACGCCGTTGATCGTCGCCGGGAGGCCCGTCGGAGCCGCGAAGAACGGGACGACGACCGGCCCGGCCTGCGCCACGCCACCGACGTGGATGTGGGCTGCCGTCGGCGCCGCGATGGCGCTCCAGGCGAAGGCGTAACGCACGGTGGTCTGGCCCCGCAGGCGCACGAACCCGACGGCCCGCCCGTCCGGGTCACCGGCGGTCGTCACTTCCTGCATGCCGTCGAGCTGCGCGACCAGTGGTTCGCGCAGCAACCGGTTGAAGTCGACGCCGCGAGTCAGCGCGCGGAGCTGACCCTTGATGGCGCCGCCGGGGAAGCTGGCGTCGTGCACGTTGGCGTAGTACGCGGCCGGGTCGGCCACCATGGCCGCCAGAGTGTCCGGGTTGGCCGTGACGCAGCCGGTGATCCCGCGCACCGAGTCCGGCAGCTGCCCGCTCCAGAAGCCCACGGCGACCGGGCCGTTGGATCCCACCGGCGCCTTGTGGATGTGGCCCACGAACGGCGCCAGGATGTTGTTCCACTGGATCAGGAAGCACAACTGGGTGCCCTGGATCCGCACGACGACCCGGCCGGTGCCGTCGGGGTCTGCTGCCGGTGCGTTGATGCCGTTCATGTCGGTCGCGAGGAAGACCGCGCCGCCGGGGGTGGGCGGACCGCTCGAATCGGTCCCGGCGGGGTCCGCGACGGCGCTCGACGCGCCGGCACTTGACGCGCCGATCATGACCAGGCCGGCGGCCAGGCTGAGCGCGCGGATCGCGAACGTTCGTTTCGGCATGCCACTCGCCTCCATGGGTGGACGTGGACCGCAGATATTTACGTTCCGCGATGCAGTCTCGACCAGGGCGAGCCATCGGTCAATCCATTGTCGCCGATATCTGGGTCCAGTGTGTCGCTGGTCCTGGCGCGCTCGTCGTACCGTCGCGGTGCCGGTGGCTGTCTGCGCGCATCGGCTGCCCCGCCCCAGGGCCGACAGACTGGCTGTCGACACCGACCACGGCCACCCCCGGCTCGCCGCCGAAGCCGTCGCCGTGGCCGCGCACGCCCACCGCGCCGCCGGCCGGCGCGTCGTATTGGCGGTGCGGGGGGATCGCGGGTTGGTGGGATGCGGGGCGGATGGCGCCGGAACAGGGCTAGGCTTGGTCCGCCGGAATTGCCGGAATGCTCCTGGTCGGGGCGGGTGACCTTGGGGGCCGCAGATGGTGGTGGCGCTGGCGGTGGGGCTGTTCGCCGCGGTCTTCGCCCGGACCTTGGTGGCCTATCTGCGCCGCCGGGACCCGGTACAGCGTGATGTGGTGATTGTGTTCGCCGCGGTCGCGATGTTGTTTGTGTTGTCGGTGGTGCGCGCATGGGTGGAGCATCCGCCGCGGCTGGTGACCGATGTCGCGTTGGCGGCTCTGTTCGGGCAGCCGTTTTTCACGCTGCGGCTGGTCGGTCGGGTGCGTCGGCTGCCGGGTTGGCTGTACCCGGTGGCGGTGGCGGGTTGGGTGGGCACGGTGGGAGCGCTGGTGGTGGTGCGGCCTCCGCTGCCCCGGCCGCTGGTGTGGGCGGTGGTGGGGGTGTTCTGCGTCGGGGAGTTGACCGCGGCGGGGTATTTCGGGGCGCAGGCGGTGCGGCGCGCGGGGGCGGCCCGGGTGCGGTTGGCATACGCGGCGGCGGCGACGGCGTTGTTGGGGGTGTCGTTGCTGATCGCGGCGGCGGGTCCGGCGGGCAGCCGGGCGGCGCGGCCGGTCGCGTTGGTCTCCGCGGTCGGCTACCTGCTCGCCTTCACTCCGCCGGCCTGGTTGCGGCGGCGGTGGTCGGTGCAGGCCTCGGCGGCGTTGACGCGGCAGTTGTTGGCCGCGCCGTTCGACGAGGCGCCGCGCACGACGTGGCAGCGCTTCGCCGGGGCGGTCCGGCCGTTGATCGGCGCGGACGCCGCCGTGGTGCTGCTGCCCACTTCGACCGGGCGGGTCGGTGTGGCGGCCGCGGCGGGGGTGGCGGCCTCGCCCAGTGTCGTGGCCGGCGTCGACGAACTGGACCGGCTGCTGGCTGTGCGCGGCACGATCGACGTGCAGGCCAAAGCTCCTGCCGTGGCCCTGGCGGCGAGCGTGGCGCGGCAGTGCGGGGCCCGGTTCGTGACGGCGGTGGCGTTGCCGCTGCCCGCGGGGCGGGGCGGGTTGGTGCTGCTCAACCAGCACCGCAGCCTGTTCGGCGACGACGATGTGCTGCTGTTCGGCGAGTTCGGTGTGCAGGCGGGCAGCCTGGCGGAGCGCGGCGCGGTGCTGGCCGAGCGGCGGGAGTTGGCCGCGATCGTGCAGTCCTCCCACGACGCGATCATGGGCAAGACCCTGGACGGGGTGATCACCAGCTGGAACGCCGGCGCGGAGCGGCTGTACGGCTACCGCGCCGCGGCGGTGATCGGCCGGCACGCGGACCTGTTGGTGCCGCCGGACCAGCGGGCGCACGAGGCGCTGACCCTGCGACGGATCGCCAACGGGGAGCGGGTGGAGCAGTACGACACCGAACGGATCCGGGTCGACGGCAGCGTGGTGACCGTGGCGCGGACGGTGTCACCGATCACCGACCCGACCGGCCACATCGTCGGGGTGGCGTCGGTGTCCCGGGACGTCAGCGAACGCCAGCGCGCCGAGGTGAAGTTCCGCGGGCTGCTGGAGGCCGCGCCGGACGCCATCGTCGGGGTCAACCGGCACGGGCGGATCGAGTTGGTCAACGCGCAGGCCGAGCGGCTGTTCGGGTATGCCCGCGACGAGTTGCTCGGACAGCCGGTGGAGATGCTGGTGCCCGAGTATGCCCGGGGCTTGCACCCCGGCCACCGCCGCCGCTACAGCGCGCAGCCGCAACCCCGGCCGATGGGTGCCGGCATGCAACTGGCCGGCCGGCGCAAGGATGGCAGCCAGTTCCCGGCCGAGATCTCCCTGTCCGCCATCCAGACGGAGGACGGGGTGCTGGTCTCCGCCGCGATCCGGGACGTCAGCGAACGGACGCGGGCGGAGGTGAAGGTCCGCGGTCTGCTGGAGGCCGCGCCGGACGCCATCGTCGGGGTAACCCCGGACGGAGCGATCACCCTGGTCAACGCGCAGGCCGAGCGGCTGTTCGGCTACCACCGCGACGAACTGCTCGGCCAACCCATCGAGATCCTCGTCCCGGACCGGGTCCGCCAGCAACACCCGGCGCACCGCAGCGGCTACTTCGCCCACCCCCAACCCCGGCCGATGGGTGCCGGCATGCAACTGGCCGCCCGCCGCAAGGACGGCACCGAGTTCCCCGCCGAGATCAGCCTGTCCGCACTGGACACCGAGGACGGCCCGGTCGTGTCCGCGGCCATCCGCGACGTCACCGAACGCCTCGAAGTCCAGGCCGAACGGGAACGGCTCAAGACCGCCGCCGAACGCGAACGCCTGGAAGCCCAACTCCACCAGTCACAGCGCCTGGAAAGCCTCGGCCAACTCGCCGGCGGGGTCGCCCACGACTTCAACAACCTGCTCGCCGTGATGCTCAACTACACCACCTTCATCGCCGAAGAGATCACCAACGCCGCCGCCCAGGACGGCGAACGCTGGCGGCAGGTCTGCCACGACATCGCCCAGGTGCAACGCGCCGGCGAACGGGCCACCGAACTGACCCACCAACTGCTCGCGTTCGGCCGCCGCGAGGTGGTCCGCCCCCAGGTCCTCAACCTCAACACCGTCGTCGCCGAAATCGACACACTGCTGCGCCGCACCCTCGGCGAACACATCCAACTCCACACCACCCTGACCCCCGATCTGTGGCCGGTGCTGGCCGACCCCGGCCAACTCGAACAGGTCCTGGTCAACCTCGCCGTCAACGCCCGCGACGCCATGTCCGACGGGGGCACGCTGAGCATCGACACCACCAACCTCACCATCGACGGCACCACGTCGGCCCACCCCAGCCTGCCCGCCGGCCGGCACGTCAAACTCCGCGTCGCGGACACCGGCACCGGCATGCCACCCGAGATCGCCGAACGGGTCTTCGAACCGTTCTTCACCACCAAGCCCAAGGGCGAAGGCTCCGGACTGGGCCTGGCCACCGTCTACGGCATCATCACCCAGGCCGGCGGCCACGCCCAGATCCGCTCCAGCCCCGGCGCCGGCACCGCCTTCACCGCCCTGCTCCCCGCCACCGACCGGCAACCGCACTCCATCACGCAACCCACCCGCCGCCACCGCGGCCACGGCGGCGAAACCATCCTGGTCGTCGAAGACGAACCCGCCCTGCGCGAGGTCACCCGCCGCATCCTGACCCGCAACGGGTACCACGTGCTGACCGCCGGCAACGGACCCGAGGCGCTCAAGACCGCCGAACACACCACCGAGCAGATCCACCTCCTCCTCACCGACGTGATCATGCCGCACATGCTCGGCAAAGAACTCGCCACCACCATCCGCGACCTGCGGCCCAACATCCGGGTCCTGTACATGTCGGGCTATGCCCAACCCGTCCTGGCCTCCCAGGGCACCCTCGACCCCGGCGTCACCCTCGTCGAAAAGCCCTTCTCCGAACCCACCCTCCTCGACAAGATCCGCGACACCCTCGACACACCCTGACCGCAAACGCGCCGGGCCTGCCCAGCCGGGACATCGCGGAACGGCTGTTCGTCTCCGGCCGCACCGTGGACAACCAGCCGCGGCACAGCTACCAGAAACCCGGCGTGAGTATCCCCGCCGAGCGGCTATCGTCGGCGTGTGTCCAGCTATGTCAAGACGGTGACGTTCGACTGCGGCGACGCGCTGGTGATGGCGCGGTTCTGGGCCGCCGTGCTCGGGTCCGACGTCGACGAGGACTCGACGGCCGGGCGCGCCTACGTCGAGGCACCCGGCTGGGGCGGACCGAACATGTGGTTCGTCCACGTACCGGAGCCGAAGACCGCCAAGAACCGGCTGCACTTCGACCTGCGCGCACCAGGTCCGGTCCGGGACGAGGTGGCCCGGCTGGTCGCGCTGGGCGCCGTCGTCCTGCGACCGGGCGAGCACCTGACCGTCATGTCCGATCCGGAGGGCAACGAGTTCTGTGTGGAGTGATCCGTCCGGGCGGGTCAGTCAGTGCTGTCGTAGGTGTGCAGGCCGACCAGCAGACCGGTCGGATCCACGATGTAGCATCCGCGACCGACGCCGGCTACGGTGAACGGCTCGACCACGACGGTGCCACCGTGCGCCACCACCCGGGCGGTCGCGGCGTCGAGGTCGTCGACGCGGATGACGGGAACGGTGCGAGGCTGGCCGTCCCGGGAGGCCATCAGGCCCGTATCGATTCCTGTGCTGGTGCCGTGCGGTGCGACCAGGTAGTCGGGTGCGGCGAACGGTTGGGGTTGCCAGCCGAAGACGTCGGCGAAGAATCTGGCGGTGCGGTCGAGGTCGGGGCTGTTGAGTTCGACGTACGTGACGGGCTCGTGCATGGCGGTCCTTCCGGTCATTGCTCGGTCGGGCGTAGCTCGGGCGACTTCGCGTGGCGGGCCACCACGTCGGTGGCCCAGTGGGCGACGGCCAGCAGCGGGTCGGGGCGCAGTTGATGCCAGCGGTGGCGGCCGACCACGGTGGTGTGGATCAGCCCGGCACCCTGCAGGAGCTTGAGGTGCTGCGACGCGGCGGGTCGGCTGATCGGCAGGAGTTCGGCGAGTTGCCCGGTGGTCGCCGGTCCCTGCGCCAGCCGGGCCAGCATGCGCCGCCGTGACGTGTCGGACACCGCGCCGAGCACCTCGCCCAGATCGACCGGCATCGCCTCCCCCTCACAGGTATGCAGTTCCTTACGCGTAAGCTATAGCTTACGCGATGTCCGACGAGCGGTGTCGCTGGTCCGGGCGTAGCGTTTGGGCTGTGCAGGATCTGGGCAAACCGGTCGCGTACCTCGCGCTCAAGGAAGGCACTCCCGTCTACGGCCGCGACGGGGAGCGGCTCGGCGTCGTGGAGCATGTGCTGGCCGATGAGCCGGTGGACATCTTCCATGGCCTGATCGTCCATACTTCCCCGCTGCCCGGGCGTCACCTGTTCGCCGATGCCGACCAGATCGCCGAGATGCGCGAGCGGGGGGTGGTGCTCTCGGTCGTCCGCGACGGACTCCACGATCCGGGCGAGCCACGTGCCGCCCCGCATGCCCCGGACGACGCCCCGGTGGACGGCCGGCTGCAGGCGGGGCTGCGGCGCGCGTGGGACTGGTTGACGTCCGCCCGGTAGCCGGCGGCGGTCGGGCGTCGGGTCCGGCCGGAACCTTCACGACGCGCCACAGGTACGGCCCGGCGTGCCGGGCCGTACCTGCGGCGGACAGGTCAGAGGAACTCGACCAGGGGGAAGGAACGGTGCCGGCGCGGCGGTACCAGGAAGTTCTGCCGGCGGGTGGCGGTGAGGAAGCGCTCCAGGCCGTTGTCGTCGGGGTTGGATCCGAAGCGCTGCTGGAGATCCAGCGACGCCTGGTTGCGGCGCATGTCCTCGAAGAAGGCCGAGGACGGTAGGAACACCGAGAACTGGAGCTTCGGGTGTGACTTGTTGAGGAACCTGGCCGGGATGCCGGACTGGTTCATGTCGAATGAGTCAAAGCCCGGCCCGTCCAGCCGCTGGTGCAGTGGCGCGCCCTGCGCGTCGCGGGAGGAGCGCTGCAACGCGGACAGGTGACCCACCCGCCGCTCGTGCAGGCCGGTGGCGGGGTCCACGTCGGTGCCGATGCCCTGCGCGGTCTGTGCGGCGTACCCGGTGCCGCGGAACTGGTTGGGCAGCACCGCCGGCCCCGTCAGGTCGCTGTTCGCATCCGGCTGCGCCACGGGTGGCGCGTGGAACATGTACTGCACCTTCTCGGAGAAGCCCGCGTCGTCACCGAAGACCGGCTGCCCGCTGGCGTCCAGTGCCTCGTCGACGTTGTAGAACTGGTGCAGGTCCTGGATGACATGGGAAAGGTGCTGGATCGCGCCGAAGTCCAGGTACCGCCCGGCGTTGCCGTCGGTCAGGCCGGAGCCGGCAAACGTGACGCGCGTTGCCGCGGCGCTGCCCGCGGTCTGTTGATCGACAAAGCTCATCCACATTGTCGATTTCGGATTGACCACGCTCGCGAAGGTGAAGCCCTGCTGGTTGGCGACCTGCCGGGGCAGCCCCGCCTGTGCGAACATGGACCGGAACGACGTGAACGTCATCGTGGTCGAGGCGAACCTCGGCGAGGCGATGGCCTGGCCGGCCAGCCGGTTGCTGCCGGCCAGCCAGTTCGCCACATCGACGGTGTTGCCTATGATGTCGCTGCGGATGGTGAACAGCATCACGTTGGACTCCAGCTGCACCCGTACGTTGAAGCGCTGCTTGGTGATGCCGGGGTTGTTGGGGTGTACGTCGGTGGGGCCGGGCACCGCGGGCGCCTGCACGAACCGGCCGCTGCCGTCGAGCAGCCGGGGTATCGCCGCGGTGGACAGGCTCTGTGGGAACGCGTTCCAGTACGGACCGCCGTAGGCGACGTGGGTGAACACGCCACTGGGCGACCATGGATATACCGACTCGATCGTGCGCAGCGCGTTCTCCAGCCGTGTCTGATCGGCGACGACCGGGAGAAAGTCGAGCCGCGCGGTGGCGAACAACGTGTGTACCGGCCCGAACCGGACCTGTACACCATCGATGGTCTGGGCGGGTGGGATGAACGCGTCGATGTCGAACTGGACGTCGGCCGGGGCGGCCGCGGCCGCATCCGCCGCCAGTGCCATGCGCTGCGGTACGAACGACAACCGGTCGAGCAACGGTACGGTGCCGAGACCACCCGCCACTGCACCGGCGGTGGTCAGGAGCCGCCTGCGCGACAGTGGACTGCGGGACGCCGGCCGGCGTGACGAGCGCGCGGCACGTGCGGGCGGCTGCTCGGCTGATTCGCCGATCAGCGCGTCGATACTGGGGACGGGTCTGGGCGCCGGGGTGGGCGCCGGTGCGGGGGATAGGGCTTCGTGTGCCACGGGGGCCTCCGGGAAAGTGGGTCGGGTCGCCGGGCAGTCTTGTGGGTGCCCGGTCCACAAATGCAGCAGATAGCTGCATGTCCGGCAGGGTACGACTCGACGGACCAAATGGCTATGGCCAGGTTCCCCCGGTGGATGGTTAATCCTCCATAAATAGCGAATTAGGTCTTCGGGCTTGCGCGCCGCGACCGGAGCCGTTCCGCGGGTACCGGCGGGCGATCACTCCCGTGACCGGGCACTAGCTGACACTGTCCACAGTGCACCGGCATGCTTGACGACCTCGGGGCGCGGGTCGTGCCGGCAGCGACAGCAGGGTGGCGCCCAGCGCGCCGCCGAGCAGTGGGAAGCCGGCGACGGCGAGCAACTGAGCCGGATCGGGGAGGTTCGCGAGCGTACCGGCGAGTGCCGCGCCACCGGCGGCGGCGGTGATCTTCGCCCCGGCGCCGAGGGTGAACACCTGGCCGCGCAGGCCGGCAGGGGCGTGCCGGTCCCGCACGGTCAGCAGCGCGCCGATCGCCGGGCCGCCGAGCAACCCGGAGACGGCGAAGAGTATCGCGGTCACGGGCAGTGCGGAGCAGCCTGCGGCGGCCGCGAGCGGAAGCGCGCTCGCGATGAGTCCACCCAGGACGACGGTGGTGGCCCGGGCCGGGGACGCCGGGCGCCAACTCCAGGCGAGCGAACCGAGCAGACCGCCGGCGGCCAGCGATGTCATGAGCCAGCCGGCGGCGGCGGTGTGGTGGCGGTGGTGCGCCAGCACGGCCGCGACGACAGGGAGCGCGCCGGCGCCGAGTTGACTCAGGCTGGTCGCCGCCGTGACGGCGAACAAGGTCCGGTCGGCCAGCATGACCCGCATCCCGGCCAGTGGGCTGGGCCGTGGCGCCCGCGTGGCGGAGCTCCTGGTTGGCGCGTCGCGGGTGGACAGCACGGCGATCGCCGCCGCGCCGGTCAGCGCGCTGCCGGCCAGGGCGTACGTGGCCACGGCCGGTCCGGCCAGTCCGCTCGTCACCGCCGCCGCCGCCGGGCCGAGGATGCCGGATCCGTTGTAGGTCAACGAGTCCAGCCCGAAGGCCCGCGGCAGAGCGGCGGGGCTCACCAGGGCGGGCAGTTGGCTGCTCAGGCCACCGGTCAGGGCGGGTCCACCGCAGCCGCCGACGAGCAGGACGGCGACCACGGCCGGCGTCGGCAGGTGCCCGGTGCCGGCCGCCGCCGCGGCCAGTGCGGTGCCGAAGACGGCCGTCCCGGCACAGATCACCAGGCGCGGCCGGCGTGCCCGGTCGGTCAGCAGTCCGACCACGGGCGCGGCCACCACGTGCGGCACCAGCAGCGCCGCCACCAGCCAACCGCCGACCGCCGCGCTGCCCGAGCGCTGCAGAGCCAGCAGGGCGAGCGCCACCCGCGCACCTTCATCAGCGAGGCGCACAAGTACCGCCGCCAGCGCGTACTGCGCGATCCGAACGTTCATCGCATGCTCGCGTCACCTGTCCAACCGGTGACGCCAGCATTGCAATCAATCGCGTCACCTGTCAAGGTGGTGACATGCGGCGGTTCGAGTTTGTCGCGGACCGGCCCGTGCTGAACTTCGTCGCCACGGTCGCCGAACGCGGCAGCACCGACGACGAGAAACTCCGCACCGGAGCCGACCTCGCGGCCTGGGTGCGACAGTCCGGCATCGTCGACGGTCCGCTGACCGTCACCCCGGATCAACTCGATCACGCCAAGGCCGTGCGGGAGGCGCTGTTCGGGTTGATCAGTGCCCTGATCGACGGTTCGGTGCCGGCACCGCGGGAGCGTTCACTGGTCAATGCCGCGGCACGGCTACCCGGTCCGACACTCGCGCTCACCGCAGCCGGTACCGTGCAGCGCCGTGGCGACCTCGCGGCGGTGCTCGCCGCGCTGGCCCGCGACTGCCTCGCCCTGCACGACAGCCCCGACGCGCGGGCGCTGCGCTGGTGCGCCGACGCCAGGTGTACCCGGCCGTTCGTCGACCGGTCCCGGGGCCGGCGCCGCCGATGGTGCGGGATGAAGGGCTGCGGTGACCGCGCCAAGGCGGCGAGCTACCGCCAACGCAGGCGGACCGCCGACCATCCACAATAGACGGAGGTCATCGTCAACGGTCGCCTTCGAGCACGCGCTTGAGCCTGGCGAGATCCGCCGCCACGGCGTCCGCGTCGCGCGCGAACTCCTCGTCGCTCAGGCCGGGCAGTCGGCGTACCGTGAACAGAACCTCACAGCCGTCCCCGTCTGCTATCACCCGCATCGGGTTGTGGAAGGTCTCTCCGGAGGGCAACGTGACGTAGTGATCGAGGACGCCGTATTCGTTGCGCTGGACGAAGGCGAAGCCGACCCGTCCCATCGAGGTCTCGACGAACCACTGCTCGCCTACCTTCTCCACCGCGCTGCCCAGGCCGGGGGCCCACTGCGGCAGGTTGGCCGGGTCCGAGGCGTAGTCGTAGACCTCATCCGCGCGCCGGTCGATCCACTGGCTGAGGTGCCTGGACGTCGAAGTCATGGAGCCACAATGCCACCTGGAGACCCGTCGGCTCCGGCCGGCTTGGCCATCGCGGCGGTGACGGCCTCGCGGAACGCCTTGGCGGCCCGCACCACCGTGCGGTGGTTGGCCACGTCCTGCGGCCCCATCGGCACGATACGACCCTTGAGGTTGTAGCAGCCGGCCACCTCCACCCGGTCCAGCACCTGCAGCATGTCGTCCAGGGGCATCTGGTGCATCGTGTGCGCACCGCGGACGAGGGTGTTGAACAGGGCGTGGTAATCGTCGTACACCCGCAGGTCGGTGCGGTTCATGGGTCACTCCGTTCGGGGTTGACGTGCTTGGTCGCGCCTGTCCAGGATGGGCCAGGTTACCGCCGGGGCGGGGTCTTCGTCGTCACGGGCCGAGGTGGACCAGGTCGGTCAGCCGGCGCGCCACCGTAAGTTGCAGGCGCCGGCGCTGTTGCCCCCCGCGGGCAGGGATTAAACCCCGTCAGCCCCGGACGTTTGTCATCAATCGGGGGTGCGTTCCTCACCGGGAAGGGATGACACAACTCACTTGGGCTGCTGCACTCGGCACTCGATGCTGTCAATCAGTCGATCAGCTAGCTGATATAGCTGAATGGTCAGTGCGAAGGGGTGAGCTGTGCTCGAACTGGACGAGCGCGAGGTGCTGCCGGATGCGGCGAGCAGGCTGGCGGCACTCAAGGCAAGGCTGCCGGCGCTCGCCCGCAGGCACCGGGTACCGGGTGTCCAGGTCGCGCTCCACCACGGCGGGAAGACCGAGGCGATCGACCTCGGCGAGCCGCGGTACCGGTCGGGCGAGCGGGTCAGCCGGGAGACCGCATTTCCGGTCGGTTCGATCACCAAGACATTCACCGCGACCCTCGCGCTGATGCTGGTCGCGGACGGCGACCTCGAATTGGACGAGCCGCTGGGCGACCACCTTCCGGAACTCGACGAGGTGGGCGCCGAACTGACGCTGCGCCAGGTGCTCAGCCACACCGGCGGGCTGGCGTCCGGGCCGGACTCCGAGGACATCGGCACCGCGACACTGAGCAGGTACGTACGCGACCACGTGCGTCGGCACAACTTCGTGCTACCGGCCGGCGCTGCCTTCTCGTACTCCAACATGGGTTTCATCCTGACCGGCCTGCTCATCGAGGCCGTCACGGGCATGGGCTGGCATGAGGCCGTGTCCGCCATCCTCTGCGCGCCGCTGGGCATCGAGCCGGCCTTCATCTGCGGCCAGGACGCCCCGCCGGCCGCCCGGCCGGTCGCCAGCGGGCACTCGGTGAACACCGCCGTCGCCCGGACGCGGCCGGTGCACCAGTCCATGTCCGGCGCCGAGGCGCCCGCCGGTGCGCTGGCGTTGAGCGCTACCGACCTGATCGCGCTCAGCCGCATGCACCTGGACGGCGGAGTGCCGGCGCTGCTGCCAGCGGAATGGACGGCGCAGATGCGCGCCCCCGTCCCGGCCGCCGAGCCGTTCGGGCTCGCCGACGGATGGGGTCTGGGGCTCGCGGTCTACCGGCGCGCCGGCGGGGACGGCGGCGCGCCGGCGGTGGGGCACGACGGCAACGCCGACGGCACCGCGTGCTACCTGCGGATCGACCCGTCAAGTGGCTGGGCGGTCGCACTGACGACCAACGCCAACACCGGCCTTGCCCTTTGGCACGACCTGCTCGCCGAGCTGGCCCGCGCGGGCGTCCCCATCGAGCCGGCGCGCGCCTGGTCGGTGGACACCCAGCGGGTCGCCCCGCCGGCCGGCTGCGCCGGCAGCTATGTCAACGGGGGACTGGAATACCTCGTGTCGGCCAAGAAGGACGGGCTCCACCTCGTCGTGGACGATGCCGCGCCGAGCCGGCTGACCTGCCATCCGGACCTGACGTTCTCGCTGCGCGACCCGGGCTCGGGGGAGCAGGTCTTCGGTGGCCGCTTCCTGCGGGACGAGGCCTCCGGCCGGGTGACCGCACTGCAGATGGGTGGCCGGCTGGCGCGCCGGCGCCGGTACGCCGCCCAGCCCGATCGCCGGGAGCTGACCGCGTAATCCCCTGTCCCACCAACCCGGCCGCGTCCGTAGCTGTCTCCCGCGGCCGGGGTGACCTTGTGCTGAAAGGTTTGGCGACCCCGATGACGATTGACAACGCGGTCATTCCCGGACGTACCGAGGCCCTGCGGTCCTGGAGAGCGAGTCTTCAGGACACCGCCATCGGGGAGTTACCCGCAGACCGGTCGCGGCAGCGTGCGTCGGCAGCGCACGCCACCCACGCGTTCGAGGTCCCGGCCGAGGTGGGTGCCGCACTCCTGGCACTCGTCCAGCGGCAGGGCGCGACGCTGCCCGACCTCGCGGTGGCCGCCGTTCAGATCGTCCTGGCCCGTTACACGGGCAGTGCGGATCTGGCGGTGGCCACCGTGGTACCACAGCCGGACGGCGGCACGCGCGTCCTGCCGCTGCGCGCGCAGCTGCTGGACCCGTTGCCGTTCAAGGACTTTCTGTCGTACCGGCGGGCGTCCACGGTGGCCGCGCTGGAGCACCCGGGGGTGCCGTTCGAGCAACTGGTCGACGAGCTGGGCCGGGATCTGGAGCGCACCTGCGTGGTCGGCGACCTGGCGGCGGTACCGGCGGCCGGGATGGGGCTGCGGCTCACGGGTGACCGCGGCCGGTTGGCCGGCGCGCTCGACTACCGGACGGACGTGTTCGCCGCCGAGACGGCGCACCGGCTGGCGGCTTCGGTGTGCGCCGTACTGTCCACTGTGGCGCGGGATCCGTCGGTGGCGCTGGGCGACATCGACCCGCTCTCCGCGGCGCAACGGGACCGGCTGCTGGTCGGGTGCAACGACACCGGCCGTGCGGTCGCGCCCGCGCTGCTCCCCGAGTTGTTCGAACGGGCCGCCGCCCGGTACCCGGAGAATCCCGCTGTTGTCTTTGCCGGCGGCAGCCTGAGCCACGCGCGGCTCGACGCCCGGGCCAACCAGTTGGCGCGCTTCCTGATCGCCCGCGGCGCCGGACCGGAGCGGGTGGTCGCGCTGCTGCTGCCCCGATCGGTGGAGCTGGTCGTGGCCCAGCTCGCGGTCGCCAAGGCGGGTGCCGCCTTCCTGCCGGTGGATCCCGCCTACCCGCAGGCGCGGGTGGCCTTCATGCTGGCGGACTCCGCGCCGGTGCTGGTGCTGACCCTGTCGTCCCTGATGCCCACATTGGACTATCTGGCCGATCAGGCGCAGGCGCAGCCGGTGGTGGCGCTGGACGGTCGGCAGACGGTGGCTGCCGTGCGGCGCCTCTCGACGCGGCCGGTCGGCGACGGGGAGCGGAGCGCACCGCTGCGGCCCGGCCATCCGGCCTACGTCATCTACACCTCCGGCTCGACCGGTACGCCCAAGGGTGTCGTGGTCAGCCACGCCGGCCTGGCGAGCTTCTCGGACGCCGAGATCGAGCACTACGCGGTCTCGCCCGGCGACCGGGTGCTGCAGTTCTCCTCGCCCAGCTTCGACGCCTCGGTGCTGGAGCTGTGCATGTCGCTGCCGGCCGGCGCGGCGCTGGTCGCCGGCGGGGACGGGCCGCTGCTGGGCGAGCCGCTGGTCGAGGTGCTGGAGGAGTTCCGGGTCACGCACGCGCTGATCCCGCCGGCGGCGCTCGCCACCATCGCCAGGGGGGTGGCGCGCAGCGGGTTGCCGGCGTTCGCGACCGTCATCGTCGGCGGTGACGCGTGCACGGCGGAACTCGTCGAGGCGTGGGCCCCCGGGCGACGAATGATCAACTCGTACGGGCCGACCGAGGCGACCGTCGTGTCCACCTGGAGCGAGCCGCTGGTGGCCGGGCAGCGGCCGGGCATCGGGCGGCCGATCCCGAACATCCGGGGGTACGTGCTGGACCGGCGGCTGCGGCCGGTGCCGCCGGGTGCCCCCGGTGAGCTGTACGTGGCCGGCGCCGGCCTGGCCCGCGGCTACCTGCACCGGCCCGGCCTGACCGCGACACGGTTCGTCGCCAACCCGTACGGCGCGCCGGGCGAGCGGATGTACCGCACCGGCGACCTGGTGCGCTGGAACGCCGACTGGAACCTGGAGTTTCTGGGCCGCGCCGACGAGCAGGTGAAGATCCGGGGGTTCCGCATCGAGTTGGGCGAGATCGAGGCCGCCCTCGCGCGGTGCCCCGGTGTCGCCGAGGCGGCCGTGGCCGCACGGGAGGACCGGCCCGGCGCCAGGCGCCTGGTGGCGTATGTCGTGTCCGAGCCGGGCAACCCGCCACAGGTGGCGCAGATGCGCCGGCACCTCGCCACCACGCTGCCCGACTACATGGTGCCGCAGGCGTTCGTCACGCTGCCGCGGCTGCCGCTGAGCCCGAACGGCAAGCTGGACCGGCGGGCCCTGCCCGCGCCGGACGCGCCTGCCACCGCCAGCGCCGGCTACCAGCCGCCGCGCACCGATGCCGAGCGCGCCATCGCCGGCATCTGGGCCGAGGTGCTGGGCATACCCCGGGTGGGCCGGCACGACAACTTCTTCGAACTGGGCGGCGACTCGATCCTCAGCTTCCGCGCGCTGACCCGGCTGCGCGGCGCGCTCGGCGTGCACCTCCCGGCCCGGGCGCTGTTCGACGCGCAGACCGTCGCCGGACTCGCCGAGGCGCTGCCGACCCTGCCCAGCAACGGCAACAGCCAACCGATCGCCCGGGTGTCCCGGGACGGCGGGCTCCCGCTGTCGGCGGCGCAGCAACGGCTCTGGTTCCTCGACGACCTCACCGCGGGCGGCACGGAATACAACACCGGCGTCGGGCTGCGCCTGACCGGCACCCTGGACATCGAGGCGCTGCGCGCCGCGCTGGCCGGGCTGGCCCGGCGGCACGAGTCGCTGCGGACCACGTTCGACACCATCGACGGGTACGGCGTGCAGGTCGTGGCACCGCAGGGCGACGTACCGCTGCGGCTGGTCGACCTGTCCACGGTGGATGATCCGGGCGCCCTGGACCGGGTGCTGGCCGGCGAGCTGAACACCCGGTTCGACCTGCGGCGGGGGCCGCTGGCCCGGGCGCTGCTGGTGCGCCTGGGCGCGGACGAGCACGTGCTGCTGCTCAGCCAGCACCACATCATCACCGACGGCTGGTCGGTACGGGTGCTCGTCGAGGAGCTGGGCGACCGGTACGCGGCCCAGGTCGCCGGTGCGGGCGACGCCGAGCCGGCACCGCCACCGATCCAGTACGCGGACTTCGCGGCCTGGCAGCGCGACCAGCTCTCCGGTGCCGGCCTGGGCGAGCACCTGGACTACTGGCGGGACAAGCTGGCCGGCGCCGAGGTGCTGCACCTGCCGACCGACCGGCCCCGCCCGCACCTGCGTACCGCCGCGGGCGCGGTGCACCGGCGGGACCTGCCCGCCGATCTGGTCGACCGGCTGGCCCGGCTGGGCCAGGCGCGCGGCGCCACGCTGTTCATGGTGCTCGCCGGCGCGGTGCAGATCCTGCTCTCGCGCTACAGCAACCAGCGCGACATCTGCGTGGGTACCGCCACCACCGGGCGGGGCCACGCCGAACTGGAGGACCTGGTCGGCTTCTTCGTCAACACGGTGGTGCTGCGCGCCGACGTGGACGAGGCGCGCGGCTTTGCCGACTTCCTGGCGGGGGTGCGGGAGACCGTACTGGAAGCCTTCGAGCACGACGCGGTGCCCTTCGACCGGCTCGTCGAGGAGCTGGCACCCGAGCGCGACCCCAGCCGTACCCCGCTGGTACAGGCGATGGTCGTGCTGCAGAGCGCGATGGTGCCGACCCGGCAGGTCGCCGGCCTGCGGGTCACCGAGCACGACCTGCCCCGGCCGTCGGCGCGCTTCGAGCTGGTGGTCGAGTTCCTGCCCCGGGACGACACGCTGAACCTGACCATCGAGTACAACACCGACCTGTTCGACGCCGGTACCGTCGAGCGGCTCGCCGGCCACCTGCAGACGCTGCTGGCCGGCATCGCCGCCGACCCGGACCGGCCGCTGCGCGAGGTCGCGCTGCTCAGCGCGGCGGAGCGGTACGAGTTGCTGGAGGCGTGGAACGACACGGCGCAGGCGGTGCCGCCCGTGCCGCTGTGCGAGCTGTTCGAGGCGCAGGTGGCCTGGGCGCCGGACGCGACCGCCGTGGTCAGCGGCGATGTCCGCCTGTCCTACGCGGAGCTGAACCGGCGGGCCAACCGGCTCGCCCGGCTGCTCATCGAGCGGGGCGCGGGCCCGGAGCGGTTCGTGGCGCTGGCGGTGCCGCGCGGCGCCGACATGGTGGTGGCGCTGATCGCGGTGCTCAAGTCGGGCGCGGGCTACCTGCCGGTCGATCTGAACTACCCGGCCGAGCGGATCACCTTCATGCTCCGGGACGCGGCACCGGCACTGCTGCTGTCCACAGTGGAGGTGGGCGGGCGGCTGCCGGCCGCCGTGGGTGAGGCGCGGCTCGCGATCGACGGGCCGGACGCGCTGCGGGCGCTCGCCGAGTACCCCGACGGCAACGTGACCGACGCGCAACGGCTGCGGCCGCTGCTGCCCGGGCACCCCGCCTACGTCATCTACACGTCCGGCTCGACCGGGCGGCCCAAGGGCGTCGTCGTCGCCCAGCAGAGCGTGGTGGACCTGGCCGCCTGGGCGGCGGAGGACTTCGGTGAGCCGGGACTGTCCCGGGTGGTGGCCTCCACGTCGCTCAACTTCGACGTGTCGGTGTTCGAGATCTTCTGCCCGCTGATGGCCGGCGGCCAGATCGAGGTGGTCCGGGACGTGCTGGTGCTGGCCGAGACCGCGCCGGAGGAGCCGGCGGGCGCGAGCCTGATCAGCGCGGTGCCGTCGGCGCTGTCGCAGGTGCTGGCGCAGGGCCAGGTCGCGGTCGAGGCGGACACCGTGGTACTGGCCGGCGAGGCGCTGTCCAGCCACGCGGTGCGCGAGATCCGGGCCGCCCTGCCCGGCAGCCAGATCGCCAACATCTACGGCCCCACCGAGGCGACCGTCTACGCCACCGCGTGGTACTCGCGGGACGGCGATCAGGACCGTACCCCGCCGATCGGCCGGCCGATCGCGAACACCCGTGCCTACGTGCTGGACGCCGCCCTGCGGCCGGTACCGCCGGGCGTCTCCGGCGAGCTGTACCTCGGCGGCCGGAGCCTCGCCCGCGGCTACCTCAACCGGCCGGGCCTGACCGCCGACCGGTTCATCGCCGATCCGTTCGGCGATCGGGGCGCCCGGATGTACCGGACCGGAGACGTGGTGCGCCGCTGCGCCGACGGTCAGCTGGAGTACCTGGGCCGCTCGGACCACCAGGTGAAGATCCGTGGGTTCCGGATCGAACTGGGCGAGGTCGACGCCGCCCTGCTGCGCCACGACGCGGTGGCCGAGGCGGTGACCGTGGCACGCCAGGAGGGCTCGGTGCACGGCCGGCTGGTGGCCTACCTGGTCGCGGCGCCGGGATCCACAGTGGACGTACCCGAGCTGCGCGCGTTCCTGGGCAGGCTGTTGCCCGACTACATGGTGCCCGCCGCCTTTGTCGTGCTGGACCGGCTGCCGCTGAACCCGAACGGCAAACTGGACCGGGGCGCGCTGCCGGCGCCGGACTGGACAGCCGGCAGCACCGGCTACGTGGCCCCCCGCACGCACACCGAGCGGGCGCTGGCCCGGGTCTGGCGCGAGGTGCTGGGCGTGGCGCGGGTCGGGGTGCAGGACAACTTCTTCGAACTCGGCGGCGACTCGATCCTGTCCATCCAGGTGGTGTCCCGCGCCCGCCAGGCCGGCCTGCCGGTCACCTCCAGGGACCTGCTGCTGCACCAGAACATCGGCGCGCTCGCCGCCGTGGTCGCGGAGAGTCTGGCCAGCCGGGACGCTGGCGCGCACCCGGCGGCCGAGCAGGGGCCCGTGTGCGGCGAGGTGCCGCTGACCCCGATCCAGCACTGGTTCTTCCAGACGCATCCGGTCGCGCCCGAGCATTTCAACCAGTGGCTGATGGTGGATCTCGCGGCCGGTGCCGACCCGGATGCGCTGGCCGGCGCGCTGGCCGCGCTCGCCCGGCAGCACGACGCGCTGCGGATGCGCTACGAGCGGGCCGGCGCGTGGCGGCAGGACAACGGCGACCTCTCGGTGGTGCCGGTGCTGGCGCGCCACGATCTGTCCACCATGGACGAAGCGGGCCAGGACGCCGCGATGGACGAGCTGGCCGCCGCCGTGCAGGCCGGCTTCGACCTGCGGGAGGGTCCGCTGCTGAAGGCGGTCCTGTTCGACCTGGGCGCCGGCCGGGCGCCGGTGCTGCTGCTCGCGGTGCACCACCTCGTGGTGGACGCGGTCTCCTGGCGGATCCTGCTGGAGGACCTGGACGCCGCCTACCGGCAGGCGTCCGCCGGGCAGGCTGTCCAGCTGGGACAGAAGACCACCTCGCTGCGCGAATGGTCGAGGCGGCTCGCCGAGCACGCCGCGGCCGGGGGGCTGGAGCAGGAGCGGGCGTACTGGGCGGGCGCGGTCCAGGACGGCGATGCGGCGGTACCGCTGGACGCCGAGGGAGCCAACACGGCCGGCTCGGCGCGCGCGGTGACCGTGCGGCTGGATGCGCGCACCAGCACCGCTCTGCTCCAGGAGGTACCGGCGGCCTACCGTACCCAGATCAACGACGTGCTGCTCAGCGCGCTGGGCCGGGTGCTGCGCGGCTGGACCGGGCGCGACGCGGTGCCGGTCGACCTGGAAGGCCACGGTCGCGAGGAGATCTTCGAGGGCGTCGACCTGTCCCGTACGGTCGGCTGGTTCACCACCATGTTCCCGGTGGTGCTGCGGATCCCGGACGGCGACTGGGGCACCGTCATCAAGTCCGTCAAGGAGCAGGTGCGCGCGGTACCCGGACGGGGACTGGGATACGGCGCCCTGCGCCACCTCGACGGCGCCGCGCCGCTGTCCGCGCCGGGTGCGGCCGGGCCCGGCATCTCCTTCAACTACCTCGGCCAGCTCGACGGCCTGGCCGAGGGCGGCGGCGTGTGCACCGGGGTGCGGCGCGAGCTGGCGCTGTCCGAGGCGCCGGCCGCGACCCGGGCGCACGTGCTGGACATCGTCGGCAAGGTGGAGCGCCGCTGCCTGGAGTTCACCTGGCACTACTCCGGAAACCTGCACCAGGACGGGACGATCCGGGCGCGCGCCGAGGAGATGCTGCGGGCGCTGCGCGAGGTCGTCGAGCACTGCACCCGGCCCGGCGCGGGCGGCCGCACCCCGTCCGACTTCCCGCTGGCCCGGCTGACCCAGGCGGACGTCGACCGGCTGGTGGGCACCGGAACGTCCACAGAGGACATCTATCCGCTGACCCCGATGCAGGCCGGCATGGTCTTCCACGGGCTGACCCAGGCCGACCAGGCGGTGTACTTCCAGCAGGCGACGTTCATCCTCGCCGGAGTGCCGGAACCCGAGCTGCTCGGCGAGGCCTGGCAGCACGTCACGGACCAGACCCCCGCGCTGCGCACCCGGGTGGTCTGGGAGGCGGTCGACGAGCCGGTACAGGTGGTCGACCGCGCGGTGGCCGTACCCGTCCGGTATCTGGACTGGACCGCGCTGCCTCCCGACGGCCGCGCCGGACAGTTGCGCCGGCTGCTGGCCGCGGACCGCGACGAGGGCCTGGACCTGCGCGCCGCGCCGCTGCAGCGGCTGGTGCTGGCCCGGCTGCCCGGCGACGAGGTGCAGGTGGTCTGGACCTTCCACCACGTGCTGCTGGACGGCTGGAGCGTCTTCGGCGTGCTCAGTGACGTCTTCGCCGCGCACGCGGCCCTGGCCGCCGGCGCGCCGGTGCGGCCCGCCGGCCGGCGCCCGTTCCGCGACTACCTCACCTGGCTGGGTGACCGCGACCGGCTGGAGGCCGAGAAGCACTGGCGCGCTGTGCTCGGCGACCTGACCGAGACCACCGCGCTGCCCTACGACCGGCCGCCGGTCTCCGCGCACCGGGCGCAGTCCGGCCAGCGCGTCGAGATCGTGCTCCCGCCGGACGAGTCCGACCACATCCGGCGCGCCGCGCGCCGGCACGGCCTGACCGTGAACACCCTCGCGCAGGGCGCCTGGGCGCTGCTCCTGTCGCTCTACAGTGGACAGCGGGACGTGCTGTTCGGCAGCACCGTCTCCGGCCGCCCGGCGGAGCTGCCCGGCGTCGAGTCGATGGTCGGCATGTTCATCAACACGCTGCCCACCCGGGTGCGGATCGAGCGCCACCGCGACGTGGTGGCGTGGCTGCGCGACCTGCAGGGCGCGCAGACCCGGGCGCGCCGGTTCGACTTCCTGCCGTTGCCCAGCCTGCAGGCGTGGAGCGGACTGGCCGGCGCGGCCGGCCTGTTCGACAGCGTCCTGGTGGTCGAGAACTACCCCATCAACGACGAGGCCGCCGCCGAGCACGGCCTCCGGATGCGCGAGCTGGGCGCGATCGAGACGACCAACTACCCGCTGAGCCTGATGCTGACGACCGGTGCCCGGCTGTCGGTCACGGTGGGGTACGACCCGGCGCTGTTCGACGCCGCCACCGTCGAGCGGCTGGCCGGCTACTTCCGGTCGCTGCTCGCCGCCGTGGCCGGCGGGATGGACGGTACGGTCGCCGACCTGCCGGTGCTGGACGGGGCGCAGCGGCAGCAGGTGCTGGTGGAGTGGAACGCCACGGACCGGGAGACACCGGCCGGCACCGTGCCGGAGCTGTTCGACGCGCAGGCGCACCGGTCGCCGCGGGCCGCCGCGCTGATCACTGACTCAGGTGAGGTGAGCTACGCCGACCTGCGGGCCCGGGCCGACGCGCTGGCGGGGCACCTGGCCGGGTCCGGAGTCACCGTCGAGGAACCGGTCGCCGTCCTGATGGAGCGCGGCGTCCCCCTCGTGGTCGCGGAGCTGGCCATCCTCAAGGCGGGCGGCGCATACGTGCCGCTGGACCTGCGGGCTCCGGCGGCCCGGATGCGGCTGCTGCTGGCCGAGACCGGTGCCCGGGTCGTGGTCACCGACGAGACCTGGCAGGCGACCTGCCGCGAGGTCCACACCGGACAGACGGTCGTGCTCGACGGTGCGCCGGCCGCACCGGTGGACGGCCCGCCAGCGGTCGCGCCGCATCCGGACAACCTCGCCTACATCATGCACACCTCGGGCTCGACCGGCCGGCCCAAGGGGGTGGCCGTGCGCCACCGCGACGTGGTCGCGCTCGCCTTCGACCACCGGTTCCGGGATGCGCACCGGCGTACCCTGCTGCACTCCCCGCAGGCCTTCGACGCGTCCACGTACGAGCTGTGGGTGCCGTTGCTGACCGGCGGCCAGGTCGTGCTGGCCCCGCCCGGGGACATGGACGCCGACGTGCTGCGCCGCATGGTGGTCGAGCACGGCGTCACCGGCGTGTTCCTCACCTCCGGCCTGTTCCGGCTCGTCGCGCAGGAGGCGCCCGGCTGCCTGGCCGGCGCCCGCGAGGTGTGGACCGGTGGCGAGGTGGTGCCGGCCGCCGCCCTGCGCCGGGTCCTCGCGGCCACTCCCGGCCTCGTGGTGGCGGACGTGTACGGCCCGACCGAGACCACCACGTACGCCACCCAGCGCAACATGACCACCGCCGCCGAGGTACCCGACGTGGTGCCGATCGGGCGGCCGATGGACAACGTGCGCGTGTACGTGCTCGACGCCGGCCTGCGCCCGGTACCGGTGGCGATCCCCGGTGAGCTGTACATCGCCGGGGCCGGGCTGGCGCGCGGGTACCACGGCCGGCCGGGCCTGACCGCGGAGCGCTTCCTCGCCAACCCGTACGGGGATCCGGGCGACCGGATGTACCGCACCGGGGACGTCGTGCGGTGGAGTGCCGAGGGCGAACTCCAGTTCGTCGGGCGCGCCGACGACCAGGTGAAGATCCGCGGCTTCCGGATCGAGCTGGGCGAGATCGAGACCGCGCTGCTGCGCCACCCGGACGTCGCCGAGGCGGTGGCGGTGGCCCGGCGCGAGGAGACCGGGCGCACCCGGCTCGCCGGCTACCTGGTGCCGGCCGACCGGACCCGGCCGCCGGACCCGGCGGCGCTGCGCCAACTGCTGGCCGCCTCGCTGCCCGACTACATGGTGCCGTCGGTCTTCGTCACGCTGGACGCGCTGCCGCTGAACGCCAACGGGAAGGTGGACCGCCGCGCGCTGCCCGCGCCGGAACCGGACCGGCAGGCCGCCGGCTACCTGGCCCCGCGCAGCGACACCGAGCGGATCCTGGCGCAGATCCTCGCCGACGTGCTGCAGGTGCCGAGGGTGGGGGTGCACGACAACTTCTTCGAACTCGGCGGCGACTCGATCCTGTCCATCCAGGTGGTGTCGCGCGCCCGGCGCCACGAGCTGAACCTGATGCCCCGGGACCTGTTCCAGAGCCCGACCGTCGCGGCGCTGGCCGCCATCGCGGTTGCCGCGCCGGCCGGCCCCGCCGACCGGGGGCCGGTCACCGGCGAGGTCACGCTGACCCCCATCCAGCGGTGGTTCTTCCAGACCCAGCCGGACCACCCGGAGCACTTCAACCAGTCGGTGTTCGTGGATCTGACCGGTACGCCGCGGCGCGAACCGCTGCGCGCGGCGTTCGGCGCGGTGCTGGTCCACCACGACGCGCTGCGGACGCGCTGCACGCCGGACGCGGGCGGGTGGCGCCAGGACATCGCGGACGCGCTCGACGTGGACGCCGTGCTCTCCTGGCACGATCTGTCCGATGTGGACGGTGACCCGCGGGACGCCATGGCGCGCGTGGCCGGCGAGGTGCATGCCAGCCTCGACCTCGCCCGTGGACCCCTGGTCAAGGCGGTGCTCTTCGAGCTCGGCGACGGCCGGCGCCCGGTGCTGTTCATCGCCGCGCACCACCTGGTCGTGGACGGGGTGTCCTGGCGGATCCTGCTCGACGACCTGGACAGCGCCTACCGCCAGGCGGACCGGGGCGAGCCGATCGACCTTGGCCCCAGGACGACGTCCTTCCAGGACTGGGCGGACCGGCTCGCCCGGCACACCGCCGCCGGCGGGTTCGACGGCGAGACCGGCTACTGGCAGGCGGTGACCGGCGCGGCGCAGCCGGCGGTCCCGGTCGACGGCGAGGGCAGCCGGACCGTCGGCGGCATGCGCTCGGTGGTGGTGCGGCTGGACGCCGAGGACACCAGGGCACTGCTGCAGGACGTTCCCGAGGCGTACCGCACCCAGGTCAACGACGTGCTGCTCAGCGCGCTCGGCAAGGTGCTGCGCCGCTGGAGCGGGCGCGAGCGGGTGCTGGTCGACCTCGAAGGCCACGGCCGGGTGGACCTGTTCGGCGGGGTGGACCTGTCCCGGACGGTCGGCTGGTTCACCACCATGTTCCCGGTCGCGCTCGGCGTCGAGCCGGACGCGGACTGGGGCGACGCGCTGAAGTCCGTCAAGGAGCAACTGCGCGCGGTGCCGCACGAGGGCATCGGCTACGGCGCGCTGCGCTACCTCGCCGGCGCTGACCGGCTCGACGGCAGCCAACCCCAGGTCAGCTTCAACTATCTGGGGCAGCTCGACCGGCCGGCGGATCCGGCGTCGCTGTTCCACGCCGTGCGCGGCGGCCTCGGCGGCGACGCGAGCCCGGCGGCGGCCCGCCCGCACCTGCTGGACGTGGTCGGCGTCGTCGAGCGCCGGTGCCTGGAGTTCACCTGGTTCTACGACGAGGGTGTGCACACCCACGCCACCGTGCGCCAGCTGGCCGACGAGCTCCTCGGGCACCTGCGCGCGATCGTGGCGCACTGCGCGCTGCCCGGCACCGGCGGCCGTACGCCGTCCGACTTCCCGCTGGCGCGCCTGGACCAGTCCACCGTGGACGAGCTGGTGGGTGACGGCCGGTCGGTCGAGGACATCTACCCGCTGACCCCGATGCAGGCCGGGATGGTCTTCCACAGCCTGGTCGACGCCAGCACGACCGGTGCCTACTTCAACCAGGTCCGGCTGCGGCTGTCCGGGGTGGCCGACCCGCGCGCGCTGGGCGACGCGTGGCAGCGGGTGGTCGACGCGAACCCGGTGCTGCGCAGCGCCGTGGTCTGGCAGGGGGTGGCCGAGCCGGTGCAGGTGGTACGGCGCGCCGTGCGGCTGCCGGTGGCCCACCACGACTGGCGGGAATGCTCCGATGTGGAGCGTGCCGGGCGGCTGGAACTGCTGCTCGCGATCGACCGGGCCCGCGGCGTCGACCTGGGCATCGCGCCGTTGATGCGGCTGGCCGTCGCCGCGCTGCCCGGCGACGAGGTGCTCCTGGTCTGGAGCTTCCACCACGTGCTGCTGGACGGCTGGAGCGCGGCGCAGGTCTTCGCCCAGGTGTGCGAGGAGTACGCGGCGATCCGCGACGGGCGGTCCCCGGTACCCGTGGCGCGCCGCCCGTTCCGGGACTACCTGCGCTGGCTGGACGGGCGCGACCAGGACGAGGCCGAGCGGTACTGGCGTGGCGTGCTCGACGGGTTCTCATCGCCGACCGCCCTGCCATATGACCGGCAGCCGGTGGAGGCGCACCGGGCGCAGTCCGTGCAGACCCACCGGGTCGCGCTGTCCGTGGAGCGCTCGGCCCGGCTGCGTACCGTGGCACGGCGCCACGGGCTGACCGTGAACACGCTGGTGCAGGGTGCCTGGGCGATGACCCTGTCGCACTTCGGCGGCGAGCGGGACGTGGCGTTCGGGGTCACGGTCTCCGGCCGGCCGGCGGATCTGTCCGGTGTGGAGTCGATGGTCGGCATGTTCATCAACACCGTGCCGGCCCGGGTGGAGGTGACCGGCGGCGCCCGGCTCGCGCAGTGGCTGGGCGACCTGCAGGTCGCGCAGGCGCAGGCGCGGCGCTTCGACTTCGTACCGCTGGCCCGGCTGCAGGCCTGGGCCGGGTGCACCCTGTTCGACAGCATCATGGTCTTCGAGAACTACCCGTTCGACGACGAGTCGGTCACCGGGCACGGGCTGGCCATCGAAGAGGTGGCGGACGTGGAGCCGACGAACTACCCGCTCAGTGTGGTCGTCGACCCGCGCGAGCGGCTGCGCATCGCCATGGGCTACGACCCGGCGCTGTTCGACGCCGGCACCGTGGCGCGCCTCGGCGGGCACCTGGAGATGCTGCTGGAGCAGATGGCCACCGACCTGGACCGGACGCTGGGCAGCCTGTCGCTGCTCACCCCGGCCCAGCGCGCGCAGGTGCTGGAGCACTGGAACGCCACCGGGCACCCGCTGCCCGCCGGCACCGTCGCCAGCCTGTTCGACGCGCAGGTACGCCGCACGCCGGCGGCGGTCGCGGTGACCAGCGGCGGGGACACGCTGACCTACGCCGAACTGGACGCCCGCGCCAACCGGCTCGCGCACCGGCTGCTGCGCCTGGGCCTGCGCGCCGAGCAGCGGGTCGGCATCCTGATGGAGCGCGGCACCGACCTGGTCGTCGCGGTGCTGGCCACGGTGAAGGCCGGCGGTGCCTACCTGCCGCTGGACGTGCGCGCGCCGGTCGAGCGGATGCGCCTGGTGCTGGCCGAGGCGGGCGCGGACCTGCTGCTGGTGGACGAGGCGTGGGCGCGGGCGGGCCACTGCGCCCACAATGGACAGACGCTGGTACTGCCGGCGGACGTCACCGGTGAACCGGCGACCAGCCCCGATGTCCGGGTGCACCCGGACAGCCTCGCCTACGCGGAGTACACCTCGGGCTCCACCGGTACCCCCAAAGGGGTTGCCGTGCGCCACCGCGACGTGGTCGCGCTGGCCCACGACAGCCGTTTCGACCGCGCCGCGCACCGGCGGGTGCTGCTGCACTCGCCGCTGGCCTTCGACGCCTCCACCTACGAACTGTGGGTGCCGCTGCTGCGCGGCGGAGAAGTGGTCGTGGCACCGCCCGGCGACCTGGACACCGAGGCGCTGCGCCGGCTGGTCACCGGGCACGGTGTCACCGGGCTGTGGCTCACCTCCGGCCTGTTCCGCGTGGTGGCGCAGGATGCGCCGGACTGCCTCGCCGGGGCCGGCGAGGTGTGGACGGGTGGGGACGTGGTCTCCGCCGCCGCGGTGCGCCGGGTGCTGGCCGCCTGCCCCGGACTGGTGGTGGTCGACGGGTACGGGCCGACCGAGACGACGACGTTCGCGACCAGCTATGCGATGCCGGCGCTCGACGCGGTGCCGGACGTGGTGCCCATCGGGCGGCCGATCGACAACATGCGGGTATACATCCTGGACAGCCGGCTGCGTCCGGTGCCGCCCGGCGCGCCCGGCGAGTTGTACATCGCGGGTGCCGGCGTGTCCCGTGGCTACCTGGACCAGCCCGGGCTGACCGCCCAGCGGTTCGTCGCCGACCCGTACGGCCGGCCGGGCGGGCGGATGTACACCACCGGGGACGTGGTGCGCTGGTCGGCGGGCGGCGTCGTGCAGTTCGTCGGCCGCTCCGACGAGCAGGTGAAGATCCGCGGGTTCCGGATCGAGCTCGGTGAGGTCGAGGCCGCGCTCGCCGGCTGCGCCGGGGTCGCCGGCGTGGCCGTCATCGCCCGCGAGGACCAGCCCGGCGTCAAGCGGCTGGTGGCCTACCTGGTGCCCGAGGCGGGCGGCACGCTCGACGTCGCGGCGCTGCGCGAGCGGCTCGCCGGCACGCTGCCGGACTACCTGGTGCCCTCGGCGTTCGTCCCGCTCGACGCGCTGCCGTTGAGCCGCAACGGCAAGCTGGACCGGCGCGCGCTGCCGGCACCGGACTACGCCGCCGCCGCGGGCGCCGGACACCGGGCCCCACGCACCGGCACCGAGCAGGTGCTCGCCCGGATCTGGTCCGAGGTGCTCGGCGTGCCGCGGGTGGGTGTCGAGGACAACTTCTTCTCTCTCGGCGGCGACTCGATCCTGTCCATCCAGGTGGTCTCCCGGGCGCGGCAGCACGGGCTGGCGCTCAGCCCGCGGGACCTGTTCCGGCACCAGACGGTCGCCGCGCTCGCGGTGCACGCCGGCGGCGCGCCGGACCAGGCCGGCGATGCCGGGCGGCCCGAGCAGGGCGCCGTCACCGGAGCCGTGCCGCTGACCCCGATCCAGCACTGGTTCTTCGCCAGCGACCCGGGCGCCGTGGAGCGCTTCGACCAGTCGCTGACGCTGGAAGTCGGCGACGTGGACACCGCAGCGCTGCGGCTGGTGCTCGACGCCCTGCTGGCGCACCATGACGCGCTGCGCATGCGGTTCACCCGCGACTCGGCGGGCTGGCACCAGGAGAACCCGGGCGTGGCCGCCGCCGAGCCACTGTCGACGCACGATCTGTCCGATCTGGACGGTCCGGCTCAGGACGCCGCCGTCGAGGCGGTCACCGGCAAGCTGCGGGCCGGCTTCGACCTGCGGCACGGCCCGCTGTTGCGGGCGGCCCTGTTCGACCTCGGGCCGGACCGCCGGCGTGTGCTGTTCCTCGCGGCACACCACCTGGTGGTCGACGGGGTGTCCTGGCGGATCCTGCTGGAGGACCTGGTGAGCGGGTACCGGCAGGCGGTCGACGGCGAGCCGGTCCACTTCGGACCGAAGACGACGCCGTTTCGGGACTGGGCGCGGCAACTGGCCGGGTACGCCGAGGCCGGCGGCTTCGACGACGAACGCGAGTACTGGCGGAGCATCGGCGGCCCGGGTGCGCGGCCGCTGCCGGTGGACGGTACCGGCGCCAACACGGCCGGCGAGGCGCGCGCGGTGACCGTGGCGCTGGACGCCGCGCAGACCCGGGCACTGCTGCACGACGTGCCGGAGGTCTACCGCACGCAGGTCAACGACGTGCTGCTCGCGGCGCTGGCCCGGGTGCTGGGCCGGTGGACCGGGCAGGACCGGGTACTGGTCGACCTGGAGGGCCACGGTCGCGAGGAGTTGTTCGACGGGGTGGACCTGTCCCGTACGGTGGGCTGGTTCACCACCATGTACCCGGTGGCGCTGGCGACCAGTGCCGAGGATCCGTGGGGCACGGCCATCAAGACCGTCAAGGAGCAACTGCGCTCGGTACCCCGGCGTGGCTTCGGCTACGGCGCCCTGCGCCACCTGGCCGGCGCGGACGGCCTCGACGGAAGTCGACCCGAGGTCAGCTTCAACTACCTCGGCCAGTTCGGCTGGCAGCGGCCGGGCGACGGGCTCTTCCGGGTCGCACCGGGCGGCCTCGACTCGCAGGTCGATCCGGCGGCCCGGCGCGCGCACCTGCTGGACATCGTGGGCAGCGTCGAGGCTGGCCGGCTCGGCTTCACCTGGGTGTACTCGCGGGACCTGCACGACGAGGCGACGATCGTCGAGCTGGCGGAGCGCCTGCTCGGCGCGCTGCGGGACATCATCGTCCACTGTGCACAGCCGGGCGCGGGTGGCCGTACCCCCTCGGACTTCCCGCTCGCGGAGCTGGACCAGTCCACTGTGGATCAGCTGGTCGGCGACGGCCGCGACGTGGCGGACGTCTACCCGCTGACCCCGATGCAGGCTGGCATGGTGTTCCACGGGCTGTCCCAGGCCGACCAGGGCGTGTACTTCGAGCAGGTGACGTTCGTGCTGGCCGGCGTCGAGGACGCCCGGCTGCTCGGCGCCGCGTGGCAGCACGTGGTGGACCGCACGCCGGTGCTGCGCAGCCGGGTCGCCTGGGAGGGCGTGCCGCAGCCGCTCCAGGTGGTCGCGCGGCGGGCCACCGTGCCGGTCGGCTACCACGACTGGACTCCTCTGCCCGCCGCCGAGCGCGAGCAGGAGCTGGAGCGGCTGCTGGCCGCCGACCGCGACGCCGGCCTGGACCTGGCCGTCGCACCCCTGACGCGGGTGGCGCTGGCCCGCGTCTCGGCCACCGAGGTACGCGTGCTGTGGACGTTCCACCACGTGCTGCTGGACGGCTGGAGCGTGTTCCACGTGCTGTCCGACGTCTTCGCCAGCCACGCGGCGCTGGCCGCGGGCCGCGCGCCCGAGCTGGCCAGCCGGCCGGCGTTCCGCGAATACCTGGCGTGGCTCGCCGGCCGGGACCTGCCGGAGGCGGAGGCGCACTGGCGGCAGGTGCTGTCCGGGTTCGGCTGCGCCACGCCGCTGCCGTACGACCGGGCGCCGGCCCGGGCGCACGCCAGCCGGTCGGCGCTGTGGCACTCGGTGGCGCTGGACGAGGACGAGTCGGCCCGGCTCTACCAGGCGGCGCGGGCCCACCGGCTGACCCTCAACGCGGTGGTACAGGGCGCCTGGGGGCTGCTGCTGTCGCGGTACAGCGGCCAGCGCGACGTGTGCTTCGGCGCGACCGTCTCGGGCCGGCCGACCGACCTGCCCGGCGTCGACGAGATCACCGGCATCTTCATCAACACCCTGCCGGTGCGCGTCGCCGTGGACGACCGGGCCGGGCTGGTGGACTGGCTGCGCGGCGTGCAGGCGGCGCAGGCGGAGGCGCGGCGCTTCGACTACGTGTCGCTGACCCAGTTGCCGGCGTGGGCCGGCCTGCCGGCCGGTGCCGCGCTCTTCGAGAGCCTGGTGGTCTTCGAGAACTATCCCATCAACACCGAGGCGGCCGCCTCGCACGGCCTGGCGCTGCGCGAGATGCGGGCAATCGAGCACACCAACTACCCGCTCAGCCTGGTGGTCGCGCCGGGGCAGCGGCTGTCGGTCGAACTCGGCTACGACCCGGACCTGTTCGACGCCGCCACGATCGAGCGGATCAGCGGGCACCTCCTGCAGGTACTGCGCGCGCTGCCCGCCGACCCCGACGCGGCGCCGGTGCCGCTGGGCCGTGTCGACGTGCTGACCCCGGCCGAACGCCGGCGCAGCCTCGGCGAGTGGAACGCCACCGACCGCGAGGTGCCGGCCGGTACCCTGGCCGGGCTGTTCGAGGCACAGGTGGAGCGGGACCCGGCCGCGGTGGCGCTGTACCGCGGCGCGGACCGGTTCAGCTTCGCCGAACTGGAGGTGCGGGCGAACCGGCTGGCGCACCTGCTGACCGGGTACGGCGCCGCACCGGAGCGGGTGGTGGCCCTCGCCCTGCCGCGATCGGTCGACATCGTGGTGGCGCAGCTCGCGGCCGCCAAGACGGGCGCCGCGTTCCTGCCGGTCGATCCGGAGTACCCGCCGGCCCGCATCGCGTTCATGCTCCAGGACGCGACACCGGTGGTGGTCGTGAGCACCGCCGGACTGGCCGGCCGGCTGCCGGTCGCCGGCACCGCGGCACCCGTGCTGGTGCTGGACGCGCCGGACACCATGGACGCGCTGGCGGCGCAGCCCGCGGACCGGCCGGCCGGCCTCGTACCGCGGCTGGCGCACCCCGCATACGTCATCTACACCTCCGGTTCGACCGGGCAGCCCAAGGGCGTCGTGGTGTCGCACGCCGGGTTGGCCAGCTTCAGCGCGGCCGAGGTGGAACGGTACGGGGTGCGCCCGGGCGACCGGGTACTCCAGTTCTCCTCACCCAGCTTCGACGCCTCCATCCTGGAGTTGTGCATGTCGCTGCCGGTGGGTGCGGCGCTGGTGGTGCCGCCGCCCGGCCCGCTGCTCGGCGACCAGCTCGCCGAGGTGCTGGCCGGCCAGCGGGTCACCCACGCGCTGATCCCGCCGTCGGCACTGTCTACAGTGGAGGTGGATACCGCCGGCCCGTGGCTGCCGGACTTCCGGTGCCTCATCGTCGGCGGCGAGGCGTGCCCGGCCGAGCTGGTGCAGCGCTGGGCCCCGAACCGGGACGTCATCAACTCGTACGGGCCGACCGAGTCCACCGTGGTGGCCACCTGGAGCGACCCGCTGCGCGCCGGGGCGCCCCCGCCGATCGGCCGGCCGATCCTCAACACCCGGGCCTACGTGCTGGACAGCGAGCTGCGACCGGTACCGGTGGGCGTCCTCGGCGAGCTGTACGTCGCCGGTACCGGCCTGGCGCGCGGGTACCTGCACCGGCCGGGGCTGACCGCGCAGCGCTTCGTGGCCAACCCGTTCGGCCCGCCGGGCGGCCGCATGTACCGCACCGGGGACCTGGTGCGGTGGCGCCCGGACGGCCAGTTGGACTTCGCCGGCCGGATCGACGACCAGGTGAAGGTGCGCGGGCACCGGATCGAGCTGGGCGAGATCGAGGCCGCGCTGCTGGCCCACCCGGACGTGCGGGACGCCGTGGTCGCCGCCCGCGAGGAACAGCCGGGGGTACGGCGGCTGGTCGCCTACCTGGTCGCGGCGCCCGGCCGGCAACTGCCCGGCATGAGCGAACTGCGCCGGCTGCTCGGCTGGACGCTGCCCGACTACATGCTGCCCTCGGCCTACGTCGCGCTGGCCCAGTTGCCGTTGAGCCCCAACGGAAAGCTGGACCGCGCCGCGTTGCCGCAGCCGCCGGCGGCCCTGGCACAGACGCCGTTCACCGCGCCGGACGGCCCGGCGGAGCAGGTGCTGGCCGGCATCTGGTCGCAGGTGCTCGGTGTCGCGCGGGTCGGCGTGCACGACAACTTCTTCGAGCTGGGCGGTGACTCGCTGCGCAGCCTGCACATCGCGGCGCGGGCCAAGACGGCCTTCGGCGTCCGCATCACGCCCCGGGACGTGCTCGTGACGGCCACCGTCCGGGCGCTGGCGGAGCTGGTCGAGGAGCTGATCCTCACCGATCTGGAGCAAGCGGCAACCGGCGACGACACCTGCGACGAGGGATGAGGAGACGACAGATGCCGTCATCGAAGGACAGTCGCATCGCCGCGCTGCCCGAGCACCTGCGCGCCGCCCTGCAGCAGCGCCTCGCCGGCCAGGCGTCGCCGGCACCGGACGCGATCGGCCGCGCGGACCGCACCGGCCCGCTGCCGCTGTCCTCGGCACAGCAACGGCTGTGGTTCCTGCACGCCCTGCGCCCGGACGACGCGGACTACAACAGCGCCGTCGCGCTGCGCCTGTGCGGCCCGCTCGACCTGGCCGCGCTGCGCGCCGCGCTGGGCGAGCTGCCGGCCCGGCACGAGGCCCTGCGGACCACCTTCGACGACGTGGACGGTGCGGCCGTGCAGGTCGTCCACGACGCGGTGGACCTCCCGGTGTCCGTGGTCGAGCTGGACCCGGCGACGGCCGCCCCCGGCGAGCTGGACCGCCTGCTGCTGGCCGAGTATTCACGGCCGTTCGACCTCCGCCGTGGGCCGCTGTTACGGGTTCTTCTGGTACGCCTCGGCGCGCGCGAACACGTGCTGCTGCTGACCGCGCACCACATCGTCACCGACGGCTGGTCGATGGGCATCCTCACCACGGAGCTCGCCGAGCGCTACGGCGCGGCGGTGCGCGGCGGCCCGGCCGCGCCGGCACCGCCACCCCTGCAGTACGCGGACTTCGCGGTCTGGCAGCGCGACCGGCTGGCCGGCCGGGAGCTGGCCGACCAGATCGACTACTGGCAGCGGCAACTGTCCGGGATCAGCCCGCTGCGGCTGCCCACGGACCGGCCGCGGCCGGCGGTGCGCGGCTCGGCCGGCGCCGTGCACGAGTTCACCGTGCCGGCCACGGTCGCCTCGCGCCTCGCGGAACTGGCCCGGCGGGAGGGCGCCACCCTGTTCGCCGCGCTGGTCGCCGCCTGCCAGGTGCTGCTGGCCCGGTATGCCGGCCAGGACGACATCGCGGTCGGCACCGTGGTGTCCGGCCGCAACCGGTCGGAGCTGGAGCGGGTGGTCGGCTTCTTCGTCAACACCGTGGTCCTGCGCTCCACAGTGGACGAATCGGTCAGCTTCACCGACCTGCTCGGCCAGGTGCGGGACACGGTGCTGGATGCCTTCGCGCATGACGAGGCGCCGTTCGAGCGGCTCGTCGAGGCGGTGCACGCCGAGCGCGACGCGAGCCACAACCCGCTGTTCGACGTGATGGTGCTGCTGCACAGCCAGCAGCGCGGCCTGCCCGAGTTCGCCGGGCTGGAGGTGCGGGACGTGCCGGTGTCCCGGCAGGCGGCCACCTTCGACCTCAGCATCGAGTTCGTGCCGCACGACGGGGCCCTGTACGGGATGCTGGAGTACAGCACCGAGCTGTTCGACGCGTCCACGATGGAGCGGCTGGCCGGGCACCTGCTGGTGCTGCTGGCCGGCATCACCGGCGCGCCGGAGCAGCCGCTCGCGCGGGTGCCGTGGCTGGCCGGGGAGGATCAGCGGCGGCTGGTCGCGCAGGGGGACGGTGGCGCCCTGCCGGTGCCCGCCGGCACGCTGCCCGACCTGTTCGAGGCCACCGCGCGCCGGATGCCCGGACAGACCGCGCTGGTGGCCGGGGACGTGCGGCTGGACTACGCCACCCTGAACGCGCGGGCGAACCGGCTGGCCCGCCACCTGGTGGCGCGCGGTGCCGGCGCGGAGCGGGTGGTGGCACTCGCGCTGCCCCGGTGCGCCGAGCTGATCGTGGCGATGCTCGCCGTGTTCAAGGCCGGTGCGGTGTACCTGCCGGTGGACCCGGACCTGCCGGACGCGCGCCGCCGGTACCTCGTGGACGACGCGCGCCCGGCGCTGGTGCTGACGACGTCCGCTGTGGACGGTGACTGGGGAGCCGGTCCGGAGGTGCTCGTGCTCGACGACGAGCAGACCCGGGAGGCACTCGCGAGCTACCCGGACACCGACCTCACCGACGCGGACCGCCTTCGTCCACTCCGGACGGACAGTGCGGCGTACACCATCTACACGTCCGGTTCCACCGGAGCGCCCAAGGGCGTGCTCGTCGAGCACCGCGCCGCCATGAACCTGGTCGCCAACCACCGGGCCGGCTTCGTGGCGCGGGCCGGCGGGCGGCGGCTGCGGGCGGCGCTGACCGCCGCGTTCTCCTTCGACACGTCCCTGGAGGGCCCGCTGCTCATGGCCGACGGCCACGAGCTGCACCTCATCGACGAGACGGTACGGGTGGACCCACAGGCGCTGGTGGCCTACGTGGCGCGCCAGCACATCGACTTCCTCGACCTGACGCCGTCCTACCTGCGCCAGCTGGTACCCGCCGGGCTGCTGCGCGGCGAGGCGCACCGGCCCGGCATCCTGATGCTGGGCGGCGAGGCGCTGGACGAGACGCTGTGGCGGGAACTCGCCGCCGCCGACGGCGTCGCGAGCTACAACTTCTACGGGCCCACCGAGTGCACTGTGGACGCTCTGTCCTGCCCGGTGACCGCCGACCGGGGACCCTCGGTCGGCCGGCCGCTGCGCAACCTGCGCGCCTACGTGCTGGACGCGCGGCTGCGCCCGGTGCCCGCCGGCGTACCCGGTGAGCTGTACCTGGCCGGGAACCAGCTGGCTCGCGGCTACCTGAACCGGCCGGGGCTGACCGCGCAGCGGTTCCTCGCCGACCCGTACGGACCACCCGGCGCCCGGATGTACCGCACCGGCGACCTGATGCGGTGGAGCGCCGACGGCACGCTCGACTACCTCGGCCGCACCGACGAGCAGCTCAAGGTGCGCGGGTACCGGATCGAACCCGGCGAGATCGAGGCGGCCCTGCTGGACCTGCCCGAGGTCGCCGAGGCGGCCGTCGCCGCGCGCGACGGCGACGGCGGTCACCAGCGCCTGGTTGCCTACCTGGTGATGCGCGACGGCGCCGGGCCGGACCCGATGGCGCTGCGGGACGCGCTGCGCCAGCGGCTGCCGGAGTACCTGGTGCCCTCGGCGTTCGTCCGGCTGGACCGGATGCCGGTCAACGCGAGCGGCAAGCTGGACCGGCGCGCGCTGCCCACCCCGGACGCGGTCGAGCCGGCTGCCCGGTACGTGGCGCCGCGCACCGGGACCGAACGGGAACTGGCCGGCATCTGGGCACAGGTGCTCGGCGCGCCCCGGGTCGGCGTGGCGGAGAACTTCTTCGAGCTCGGCGGCGACTCGATCCTGAGCATGCAGGTGGTGTCCCGGGCCCGCCAGGCCGGCCTGCGGATCAGTTCCCGGGACGTGTTCCTCCACCAGACCGTCGCCGCGCTGGCGGCCACGGTCGCGCCGGCCGGCGCGCCGGTGGCTCCCGACCCTGGGATCGGCGAGCCGCCGGCGGCCACCGGACCGGCACCGCTGGGCCCGATCCAGCGCTGGTTCTTCGACAGCTACGGGCCGCTGCGCCACTTCACCATGTCGACACTGGTGGAGCTGGCCGCCCCGGTCGACCCGGACGCGTTGCGCGCCGCGTTCGCCGCCGTGGTCGCCCACCACGACGCGCTGCGGCTGCTGTTCAGCCACCGCGACGGCGAGTGGATCCAGGAGACCGGCGCGCCACCGGCGGACGTGCTCCAGGTGTGCGACCTGTCCACACTGGACGGCGAAGCGCAGGCATCCGGCATCCAGGAGGTTGCCGGCCTGGCCCGCGCGCGCATCGACCTCGGCGCCGGCCCGGTACTCCAGGCGGTCCTGTTCCACCTCGGCGCGCGGCGGGCACCCCGGCTGTTCCTCGCCGTGCACCACCTGGTCGTGGACGGCGTGTCGCTGCGCGTCCTGCTCGCCGACCTGGAGACCGGGTACCGGCAGGCGGTGGCCGGCGAGCCGGTGCGGCTGCCCGCGGCGGGTACCCCGTTCACCGGGTGGACCCGCCGGCTGGCCGCGCACGTGCGCGGTGGCGGGCTGGACGGCGACCTGCCGTACTGGACCGGCCTGCTCGCCGGCCTCGACGACGACGCCGCCGAGCTGCCGGTCGACCACCCGGGCGTGGCCACCGCCGGTTCGACCCGCACGCTGACCGTACGCCTGGACGCGGACACCACCTCGGCACTGCTGCACCAGGTACCGGCGGCCTACCGTACCCAGGTCAACGACGTGCTGCTCAGTGCGCTGGGCCGGGTGCTGGCCCGGTGGACGGGGCGGGACCGGGTGCTGGTCGCGCTGGAGGGCCATGGCCGGGAAGAGATCCTCGACGACACCGACCTGTCCGGCACCGTCGGCTGGTTCACCACCCAGTTCCCGGTCGCGCTGTCCGTACCGTCCACACCGGACTGGGGCGGCGTGCTCAAGTCGGTCAAGGAGCAACTGCGGGCGGTACCGCACCGGGGACTGAGCTACGAGGCGCTGCGGTACCTCGGCGGCGGCGTCGTGCCCACCGTGGAACCTCAGGTCTGCTTCAACTACCACGGCCAGTGGGACCTCCCGGCCGGCGGCAGCGGGCTCTACCGGGCCCGGTGCGCGGGCGGCGGACCGGACCTGGACCCGGCGCTGCGGTCCACCTACCTGCTCGACGTCACCGGCGTGGTGGACGGTGGCGAGCTGGAGCTGAGCTGGCTCTACTCGACCGAGGTGCACGACGAGCCGACGGTACGCGGGCTGGCCGGCGGGATGCTCGACGCGCTGCGGCAGATCGTCGCGCACTGCGCCCGGCCGGATGCCGGTGGCCGTACCCCCTCCGACTTCCCGCTGGCCCGGCTGGACCAGGCGGCCGTCGACCGGCTGGTCGGTGACGGGCGGGCGGTGGCCGACCTGTACCCGCTGACCCCGCTGCAGGCCGGGATGCTGTTCCACAGCCTCGTCGACACCGGCTCCGGCGTGTACGTGGACCAGGCGCGGATGCTGCTGTCCGGGGTCCACGACCCGCGGGCGCTGGGCGAGGCCTGGCAGCGGGTGGTGGACCGGACCCCGGCGCTGCGCAGCCGGGTGGTGTGGCAGGGCGTCGAGGAGCCGCTCCAGGTGGTGCAGCACCGGGCGACCGTGCCGGTGGCCTACCACGACTGGCGGGAAAGCTCCGAGGACGACCGCGCCGCCGAACTGGACCGCCTGCTCGCCACCGACCGGGCCGAGGACCTCGACCTGGGGACCGCGCCGCTGATGCGTCTCGCCATCGCCGCGCTGCCCGGCGGCGAGGTGCTGCTGGTGTGGACCTCGCACCATCTGGTGCTCGACGGGTGGAGCCTGGGCCAGGTCTTCACCGAGGTGTGCGCGCAGTACGCCGCGATCGTCGCCGGTCGCGAACCCGACCTGGTGACCCGCCGGCCGTTCCGCGACTACCTGGAGTGGCTGGCCGGGCAGGACCAGCGCGCCGCGCGGGAGTACTGGCAGGGCGTGCTCGCCGGCTTCGACACACCCACCCCGCTCCCGTACGACCGGGCACCCCGCCGGGCGCACGGTGCCGAGTCCTCGCAGACCGTCCAGATCGGACTGTCCGAACCGGAGTCGCGCCGGCTGCGGCAGATGGCGCGGCAGCACGGCCTGACCGTCAACACCGTCGTGCAGGGCGCCTGGGCACTGCTGCTGGCGCGCTGCGCCGGCACGACCGACGTCGTCTTCGGCAGCACCGTCGCCGGCCGGCCGGACGACCTGCCCGGCGTGGAGTCGATGGTCGGCATGTTCATCAACACCGTGCCGACCCGCGTGGCGGTGCCGGGCACCGCCGCGACCCTGCCGTGGCTGCACCGGTTGCAGGCACAGCAGAGCGAGTCGCGCCGCTTCGACTTCGTGTCGCTGGCCCAGCTCCAGTCCTGGAGCGACGTGCCGGCCGGGGCAAACCTGTTCGACAGCATGGTCGCGTTCGAGAACTACCCCTTCGACGAGGCTCCGGCGGCTGCGGCCGGGCTGCGGCTGCGCGAGGTCACCGCGCGGGACAGCACCAACTTCCCGCTGAGCCTGCGCGCGTACCTGACCGACCGGCTGGGCTTCGACCTCGGGTACGACCCGCGGCTGTTCGACGCGCCGAGCGCCGAGATGCTGGCGCGGCGGCTGCGCCTGCTGCTCGTCGAGATCGCGTCCGGGCCGGACCGGCCGCTCGCCGACCAGCCCTGGCTGTCCACACAGGAGCGCCGGCAGATCCTCGTGGACTGGAACGGCAAGGACCGCGAGGTACCGCAGCGGACCCTCGTCGACCTCTTCGAGGCGCAGTGTGCCGCGACCCCGGCGGCGCCGGCGGTCAGCCACGACGGCCGGAGTCTGTCCTACGCACAGCTCAACGCCCGGGCCAACCGGCTGGCACACCACCTCATCGACCGCGGCGTGCGCCCCGAGCGGTACGTCGCGCTGGCGCTGCCCCGCTGTACGGACATGGTGGTGGCGATCGTGGCCGTCCTCAAGGCCGGCGGCGCCTACCTCCCGCTGGACCCGGAGTACCCGGCCGACCGGATCGCGCACATGCTGTCGGACACCCGGCCGGTGCTGCTGCTGACCATGTCGGACGGCGGAGTGTCCGGTGTGGACGCCGAGGTGCCGGCGCTGGCACTGGACGATCCGCGACTGCGCGAGGAGCTGGACCGGCTGCCCGACACCGATCCGACCGGTCCGCACCGGGCCGGGCCGGCCAACCCGGCGTACACCATCTACACCTCGGGCTCCACCGGCATGCCGAAGGGTGTGGTGATCCCGCACGGCAACGTGGTGCGGCTGTTCTCCACCACCCGCGACTGGTTCACGTTCGACGGGCACGACGTGTGGACCCTCTTCCACTCCTACGCCTTCGACTTCTCGGTGTGGGAGATCTGGGGCGCGCTGCTGCACGGCGGGCGCCTCGTGGTGGTGCCGCACGCGGTGTCCCGCTCGCCCGAGGACTTCCTGCGGCTGCTCGCGGCCGAGGGCGTCACGGTGCTCAACCAGACGCCGTCGGCGTTCTACCCGCTGATCCGCGCCGAGCGGGAGCACGCCGGTGACCGCCCGCCGCTGCGCCTGCGGTACGTGGTCTTCGGCGGCGAGGCGCTGGACCTGGCCCGGCTGGGGGAGTGGTACGCCCGGCACCCGGACACGGCGCCGGTGCTGGTGAACATGTACGGCATCACCGAGACCACCGTCCACGTGTCGTACCTGGCGCTGGACGAGGCCGCCGCGGGGCGGGCCACCGGCAGCCGCATCGGTGCCGGCCTGCCGGACCTGCGCGTGTACGTGCTGGACGCCGCGCTGCGCCCGGTGCCGCCGCTGGTACCCGGCGAGATGTACGTCGCCGGTGGCGGGCTGGCCCGCGGCTACCTCAACCGGCCCGGACTGACCGCGCAGCGCTTCCCCGCCGACCCGTTCGGCGAGCCCGGCACCCGCATGTACCGCACCGGCGACCTGGCCCGGTGGACCGCCGACGGGGAGCTGGAGTACCTGGGCCGGGCCGACCACCAGGTGAAGATCCGCGGGTTCCGGGTGGAGCTGGGCGAGATCGAGGCGACGCTGCTCGGCCACCCGGGCGTGGGCGAGGCGGCGGTCATCGCCCGGGAGGACCAGCCCGGCGTCAAGCGGCTGGTCGGCTACGTCGTCCCGGCGACCGGCCGGCCGGCACCGGACCCGGCGACCCTGCGCGGGTACCTCGGCCAGACGCTGCCCGGCTACATGGTGCCGGCGGCATTCGTGACCCTGGACGCGCTGCCGCTGACCGTGAACGGCAAGCTGGACCGCCGCGCACTGCCCGCACCCGGCCGCGAGTCGGCCACGCTGGCCGGCTACGTCGCCCCGCGTACCCCGACCGAACAGGCGGTGGCGGCTGTCTGGGCACAGGTGCTCGACGTGCCGCGGGCCGGCGCCGAGGACAACTTCTTCGAGCTGGGCGGCGACTCCATCCTGAGCATCCGGGTCGCCTCGCGGCTGCGCGGCGCGCTGGGCGTGGACGTGTCGCCGCGCGCCGTCTTCACCCATCCGACGCTCGCCGCGCTGGCCGCCGCGGTGGCCGCCGCCGGTGCGGAACAGTCCACTGTGCACGGCGAGGTCATCCCGGCCGCCGACCGCGGCGGGCCGCTGCCGCTGTCCTTCGCGCAGCAGCGGCTGTGGTTCCTCGACGAGTTCGAACCGGGCAGCACCGAGTACCTCACGCACTCCGCGCTGCGGCTGTCCGGCGAGCTGGACGTCGAGGCGCTGCGCGGCGCGTGGCGCGCCCTGGTGGCCAGGCACGAGTCGCTGCGCACCACGTTCGTCGCACTCGACGGGCGCGGCGTGCAGGTGGTGGCGCCGGCGGTCGAGGTACCGGTGCCACTGGTCGACGCGACCGGGACCGGGCAGGTGGAGCTGCGCCGGCTGCTCGCGCAGGACGCCGGCGAGCCCTTCGACCTGGCCACCGGTCCACTGCTGCGGGTCCGGCTGATCCGGCTGGCCGACCGCGAGCACGTGCTCAGCGTTGTCCTGCACCACATCGTCACCGACGGTTGGTCGATGGGCATCCTGTTCGAGGAGCTGGGCGCGTGCTACGCCGCGCTGTGCCGGGGCGGGCGGCCGGACCTGCCGCCGCTGGCCCACCAGTACGCCGACTTCGCGGCGTGGCAGCGGGCGCGGTCGCGCGGCCCGGATCTCGCGGGGCAACTGGACTACTGGCGCCGTACCCTCGCCGGGGTCGCCGTGCTCGACCTGCCCACCGACCGGCCGCGGCCACCGGTGCAGACGAAGAACGGTGCGCTGCTGGAGTTCGAGGTGCCCGCGCAGACCACCGCCGGGCTGGCCGAGCTGGCCCGCCGGCACGACGCCAGCCTGTTCATGGTGCTGGTCGCCGCCTGCCAGGTGCTGCTGAGTCGCTGGTCAGGCCAGGAGGACGTGGCCGTGGGTACGGTCGCCTCCGGGCGCGAGCGGGCCGAGTGGGAGCGCCTGGTGGGCATGTTCGTCAACACCCTGGTTCTCCGGTCCACCGTGGACGAGGCGCAGCCGTTCGACGAGTTCCTGGACGCGGTGAAGGGGACCGTGCTGGGCGCGTCCGGGCACCAGGACGTGCCGTTCGAGCGGATCATCAACGAGCTGCAGCCGGCCCGCGACACCAGCCGTACGCCGCTGTTCCAGGTCATGGTCGCGCTGCAGAACATGCACCACCGGGAGCCGGAACTGGCCGGGCTGCGGGTGGCCGAGGTGCCGCCCGCCACCGTCACCACCAGCTTCGATCTCAGCATCGATTTCCACGAGCGGGCCGGCGGCCTGGGCGGCCTGCTGGAATACAACACCGACCTGTTCGACGCCGCGACCGTCACGCGGCTGGCGCGGCACCTGCGGGTGTTGCTCGACGGCATCGCCGCCGGGGCCGGGCGGCCGATCGGCGACCTGCCCCTCTGCGACGACGCCGAGCGGGCCCGGCTGCTGGTCGAGTGGAACGACACCGGTTCGGACACCGGGGCACCCACGTATGTCGAGCTGTTCCAGCGGCAGGCGGCGGACACTCCACAAGCGACCGCGCTGGTCTTCCAGGACATCATGTTCGACTTCGGCCACCTCAACGCGCGCGCGAACCGGCTGGCGCACCACCTCATCGACCGGGGCGTGGGACCCGAGGGCGTCGTCGCGCTCGCCCTGCCGCGCACCGCGGAGATGATCGTCGCGGTGCTGGCCGTGCTCAAGGCCGGCGGCGTCTGCCTGCCCGTCGACCCGGAGCTGCCGGTGGACCGGATCCGGCTGCTGCTGCGGGACGCGTCGCCGGTGCTGCTGGTGACGACGAGGGACGGCACCGGCGCGGCGCGCGGGCTGCCCGACCGTACCCGGACACTGGTCCTGGACTCGCCCGGCACCGCGGCCGTGCTGGCCGCCGCGCCGGTGACCGACCCGACCGACGCGGACCGCAACGCTCCACTGCGGACGGACAACGCCGCCTACGTCATCTACACCTCCGGCTCCACCGGAGTGCCGAAGGGCGTGGTGGTCGAGCACCGCAACCTGGCCAACCTGATCGCCAGCCACGGGGCCGATCTGCTGCCGCCGGCGAGCCGCGAGCGGCTGCGCGGCGCACTGACCGCGGTGTTCTCCTTCGACACCTCATGGGACGGCCTGGTGCTGATGGCGCTCGGGCACGAGCTGCACCTGATCAGCGACTCGGTCCGGCTGGACCCGGAGGCGCTGGTGGACTACGTGGCCGACCGGCACATCGACTTCATGGACGTGACACCGTCCTATGTCCAGCAGCTCCTGCCGGCCGGGCTGCTCACCGACGCCCGGCACCGGCCGGGGCTGCTCATGCTCGGCGGCGAGGCGCTGCCCGAATCGCTGTGGGCGCAGCTCGCCGCCGCGCCGGACACCGCGGGCCACAACTTCTACGGGCCGACCGAGTGCACGGTCGACGCGCTGAGTGCTCCGGTGACCGGCGCGGGCCGGCCGAATGTGGGGCGGCCACTGCGCAACCTGCGCGCGTACGTGCTGGACCGGCGGCTGCGGCCGACCGCGACCGGCGTGCCCGGCGAGCTGTACCTGGCCGGCCCGTCGGTGGCGCGCGGCTACCTGCGCCGTCCCGGGCTGACCGCCGACCGGTTCCTGGCCAACCCGTTCGGCGCGCCGGGCTCCCGGATGTACCGCACCGGCGACCGGGTCCGGTGGACCGAGCGCGGCGTGCTGGAGTACCTCGGCCGGGTCGACGACCAGGTGAAGATCCGCGGGTACCGCGTCGAGCCCGGCGAGATCGAGGCCGTGCTGCGCCGGCACCCGCAGGTGCGGGACGCCGCCGTGCTGGTGCGCGCGGACGGCGGCCATCCCCGCCTGGTCGCCTACGTCGTGCCGGACGGCTCCGCAACGGCCGTGGCAGACCTGCGCAACTGGCTGCGCCGCAGCCTGCCCGACTACCTGGTGCCCACCGCGTGGGTGCCGCTGGAGCGGTTGCCGGTCACCCCGAGCGGCAAGCTGGACCGGCGGGCGCTGCCGGCGCCGGCGGTCGAGCCGGAGCGCGAGGCGCGCTACGTGGCGCCGCGCACCGCCGTGGAGCACGAACTCGCCCGGGTCTGGGCCGAGGTGCTGAGCATCTCGCGGGTCGGCGTCGAGGACAACTTCTTCAGCCTGGGCGGCGACTCGATCCTGTCCATCCAGGTGGTCTCCCGGGCGCGCCAGGCCGGG
>JBBWZQ010000026.1:0-26305 GCA_039649115.1 Micromonosporaceae bacterium
GCCGGAGCCGGTCTTTGGCGGAGGCGAGCACCCCCAACGTCTCCCCGGGGCCGGCGCCGCAGGACCTGAACGACGCCCTGGCTGTCGCCGGTCCGCCAAGCCGCGGGGCTGACCGTGCTCACTTGCCGAAGCTCGCGGCGTCCAGCGCGGCCTGCAGCGACCGGATGTACCCGTCGCTGGTGACCGTCGCGCCGCTGATCATGTTGATGCTCGCGCTCTGCGCCTGGAGTACCTCCTCGCGCAGCTGCGGCACCGCGAACGAGTTGATCTCATCGTCCCGCTGGTTGCCGTTGGGCACCTGCAGCGCGGTCACCTCGACGATCTTGCCGGCGGAGATCGTCACCTGCACCTGGACGGGCCCCCACCGGGTGTCGGCCACGGTCCCGTTGACCACGGTCTGCCCGCTCCCGGACGAGCCGCCGCCGGATGAGCCGCCGGATGAGCCGCTCGTCGGCGTCGGTCCGGGCGACGAGGGTCCGGGAGTGGCGCGGCCGGACACGATGCCCGGCGCCTGAGCCCCGGCCGCGCCGCCCGCCGCCCCGCTGGCCGCGGCCGGCCCGCTGGTGCTCGTGCGGTAGCTGAACAGGAGCACCACCGCCGCCACGGTGGACACGAACCACATGGTGATCCGGCGCATCGTCGAAACCCCTTACCAGCTGAAGTACTCGAGGTGGATCTGTTCCTGCGGGACGCCGGCCCGGTACACCGACTCGGCCGCGGCGCTCATCCAGTCCTCCGGTCCACAGATGAAGACGTCGTGCGCGGCGATGTCCGGCACCATCCGCAGCAGTGCCCGCTCGCCCCGGCCATGGCCGTGCGGCAGCCAGGAGCCGTGCGGGCCACGGGGGCCGGGCAGGTAACCCACGCGCACGCCGCGCTGCTTCGCCAGGGCGTCCAGCTCCGCGCGCAGGGCGAAGTCGGCGGGGGTACGGGCCCGGTAGAGCAGGGTCGCCGCGCCCGGCGCGTACGGCAGCTCCTCCAGCAGCGCGCGCAGCGGGGTGATGCCGATACCGCAGGCGAGCATGGTGACCCGGTGGCCGCGCCGTACGGCACCGGTCAGCCCGCCGTACGGCCCCTCGATCAGCACCCGGGTACCCGGCCGCAGCCGCGCCACCAGCCGGCTGCCGTCGCCCAGGTCCTTCACCGTGATGCGCAGGCGGTCCGGGCGCGGAGCGGCGGACAGCGAGTACGGGTGCGCGCGGGTCCAGCCCCGCCCGGCCAGGAACCGCCAGTGCAGGAACTGCCCGGCCCGTACCGGCAGCCGGTCCAGCCGCCGCCCGGTCAGGTGCACGGACCAGACGCCGGGTGCCTCGGGTACCACGCCGGCCACCTGGATGCGGTGCCGCGCGCTGCGCCACAGCGGCAGGCACAGCCGGAACACGAGCACGCTGCCGGCGGCCACCCCGTACGCGGTCCACCAGTACACGCTGGCCAAGGTGGAGTCCACGAAGTCGGTGCCGGTCCACAGCTCGTGTGGCAGGGCCAGCCCGACGCCCAGGTACGCGTACAGGTGCAGCAGGTGCCAGGACTCGTACCGCAGCCGCCGCCGGGCGGCCCGTACCGACGTCACGACCACCATCACCAGCGCCGCGGTACCGGCGGTGGCCAGCAGCATGCCCGGGTACGTGACGATCAGGTCCCACAGCTCGCGCAGCAGTCCACTGTGTGCGGTCCCCGCATAACCCAGTGTGATGAGAATGATGTGCGCGAGGATCAGGTTGAAGGACGTGAAGCCGACCAGCCGGTGCCAGCGCGCCAGCCGGTCCTGCCCGTACGCGCGCTCCACCACCGGTACCCGCGCCATCAGGAAGACCTGGATGAGCAGCAGGTCGGCGGCGACGAGGCCGGTGAGCCGGCCGATCGAGGTCAGTCCGGCGGCGAGCCCGGTCAGGTCCTGCAGCCCCCGGTGCCGGACCCACAGGGCGACCACGATCAGCATGCTGAAGCAGCAGACCGCGGCCAGCGCGTCCGGCCACCAGCCGCGCCGGTAGGCCGGGAGCGGCGGCGGCAGGCCCGCCCTGCCCACCGACCGTGCCGTGACGGCCGTCATCCCCTCGCCTCTCCTCCCGCGATGCCCACGACCGTGTGACACCATCGCGCGGGCTCAGGTTTCACTGTCCCGTAGGAATCTCAGTACCTGCTTTGTCCAACCTGTGCGTCCGCTGGGTGCCACCGCGAGCCTGGGCGGCTGTCGCCCCCGCGTCGGGGCAGGTTACGGTGTTCGGACATCGGATCAGGAGGTTGCGGGCGTGGGCGAGGCGGCACCACCTCTGGACGGGGGGCACGTCCTGCTGACCGGCGCCACCGGCTTCCTGGGCCAGGCGTTGATGGCGCGGTTACTGGAGAGCTACCCGACCACCCGGGTCAGCCTGCTCATCCGGGCCCGGGGCAGTTCTTCCGGCGCCGACCGGCTGGCCGGCCTGCTGCGCAAGTCGGTCTTCGGGAAATGGAAGGAGCGCACCGGCGCGGACGGCGTGGCCGCCGCCCTCGCCGAGCGGGTCACCGTGATCGGTGCGGAGCTGGGCGCGGGCGACCGCGCGGTCGGCCTCCCCGGCGACCTCACGGCCGTGATCCACGCGGCCTCCACGGTCTCCTTCGACCCGCCGATCGACGACGCCTTCCGCACCAACGTCCGCGGGGTCGTCGATCTTTACGAGGGGGTACGGGCGGCCGGTGGCGCTCCGCACGTGGTGCACGTGTCCACGGCCTACGTCGCCGGGGCCCGCAAGGGCGTCGTGCCCGAGGTGGCGCTGGACCACCACGCCGACTGGCGCACCGAGCTCGCCGCGGCACTGGACGCGCGCGCCGAGGTGGAGCGCGACTCGCGCCGGCCGGAGGCGCTGGCGCGGGCGCTCGCCAAGGCGCGCCGCGAGCACGGCAAGTCCGGGCCGCAGTCGGCCGCGAAGGCCGCCGAGGAGGCGCGCGTCGAGTGGGTCACCGACCGGCTGGTCGACTACGGCCGGCTGCGCGCGCAGAGCCTGGGCTGGCCCGACGTGTACACGTTCACCAAGGCGCTGGGCGAGCGGGTCGCCGAGGAGCTGCTCACCGGCGCGCTGCCGCTGTCGGTGGTGCGCCCGGCGATCGTGGAGAGCGCGCTGTCCCACCCGTACCCGGGATGGCTTGACGGTTTCAAGATGGCCGACCCGCTCATCCTGGCCTTCGGCCGCGGCATCCTGCCGGAGTTCCCCGGCCTGCCCGACGGCGTCCTGGACGTGATCCCGGTCGACCTCGTCGTCAACGCCTGCCTGGCCGTGGCCGCGGCGCCGCCGCCCGCGCCGCAGCCGGCCTACTACCACGTCGGGTCCGGCGCCCGGAACCCGCTCACCTTCCGCGGCATGTACGAGAACATCCGCGAGTACTTCACCGACCACCCGATGCCGGACGGCGGGCGCGGCCAGATCAAGGTGCCGACCTGGGACTTCCCCGGCGCGCGCGGCGTGGAGCGGATGCTGCGCACCGGCGAGAAGGCGCTGGACGTCGCGGAGCGCGTGCTGCTGTCCGCGCCGGCCAGTCCGCGCACCCGGCGGTGGCAGAGCGACCTGCGCAAGGAGCAGGACAAGCTGGAGTTCCTGCGCAAGTACGCCGACCTCTACGGCGTCTACACCGAGGCCGAGGTGATCTACACCGACGCGAAGCTGCTCGCGCTGCACCGGTCGCTGCCGCCGCAGCGGCAGGCCGAGCACGGTTTCGACGCGGCCGTGATCGACTGGCCCGAGTACATCCAGAAGATCCACTGCCCCACGATCACGGTGACCGTCCGCAAGGCGACCGCGGGCAGGCGGGCCCTCGCGGGCGCGCTGCCGCCGGTGACCGAGGCCCGCGACGGCACCGTGGCCGCGGTGTTCGACCTGGAGGGCACGCTGGTCGCCTCCAACGTCATCGAGGCGTACCTGTGGGCCCGGCTGGCCGACCTGCCCCGCGGCCAGTGGCCGGCCGAACTGGCCGACCTGGCCCGCAAGCTGCCCCGCTACCTGCTCGCCGAGCGGCGCGACCGGGGCGAGTTCCTGCGCACCTTCGTCCGGCGCTACGCCGGCGCCCGGGAGGGTGCGCTGCACCGGCTGGTGCAGGACCGGCTGGGCGACGCGCTGCTGCGCCGGGCGCACCCGGAGGCGATCCGCCGGGTGCGGCGCCACCGCGCCGCCGGGCACCGCACCGTGCTGATCACCGGCACCGTCGACGTGCTGGTCCAGCCGCTCGCGATGCTCTTCGACGAGGTCGTGGCGAGCCGGCTGCACGTGCGCGACGGCATCTACTCCGGCTTCCTGGACACCCCGCCGCTGGTGGGCGAGGCGCGCGCGGCCTGGCTGCGCCGGTACGCGGGCAGCACCGGGCTGGACCTGTCCCGCTCGTACGGGTACGGGGACAGCTACTCGGACCGGCCGCTGCTGGAGGCGGTCGGGCACCCGGTCGCGGTGAACCCCGACCCGCACCTGTACCGGCACGCGCGCTCGCGGCACTGGCCGGTCGCCTCGTGGACCTCGTACACCATGCCGGCCACGGACGCGCTCGGGGAGACGGTACTCGAATGATCCTTACGCTGGAGTACTACCACTCGCCGACCCGCTACCTGGTCGGCCGCGGCGCGACCGGTACCGCGCTGGGTGGCCGGGCGGCCGGGGTGATCGCCTCGAACCTGTCGCCGCTGCGGCTGATGAGCCGCCCCGAGCCGCGCCTGCCCGGCGAGGGCTGGACGCGGGTCAAGCCGCTGCTGTCCGGCATCTGCGGCTCCGACCTGGGCCTGCTCACCGGCCGCAACTCGCCGTACCTGTCGGCGCTGGTGTCGATGCCGTTCACGCCCGGGCACGAGGTGGTCGGCGAGACCCTGGACGCCCTGCCCGACCTCCCGCGCGGGAGCCGGGTCGTGCTCGACCCCGTGCTCGGTTGCGCGCCGCGCGCGGTGCCGGAGTGTGCGCACTGTGCGGCCGGGGAGCACAGCCGCTGCAACCACATCACGTCGGGCAGTGTCGCGGCCGGGCTGCAGACCGGCTTCTGCGCCGATACCGGCGGCGGCTGGAGCCGCATGCTCGTCGCCCACCAGAGCCAGCTCCACATTGTACCGTCCACTCTGGACACCCGGCAGGCGGTGCTGGTGGAGCCGCTCGCCTGCGCGATCCACTCGGTACGCCGTGCCCGGATCCCGGACGGCGCGGGTGTCGTGGTGGTCGGCGCCGGTACCGTCGGCCTGCTCACCATCCTGGCGCTGCGCGAGTGCACCAAGGCGGGTCCGATCTACGTGATCGCCAAGCACGCGCACCAGCGCGAGCACGCCCGGCAGCTGGGCGCCACCGAGATCTTCTCCACCGACCGGGCGGCGCGAGCCCTGCGCCGCGCGGCGGGTGGCTTCCTGGCCCGGCCCGAGCGGGGCGAGGAGTTCCTGCTCGGCGGCGCCGAGGTCGCGTTCGAGTGCACCGGGGGCTCGGGCCTGTCGATCGCGCTGCGGCTGGTGCGGGCGGGTGGCACCGTGGTGCTGTCCGGCATGCCCAACAGCGGCACCGACCTCACCCCGGTATGGTTCCGCGAGCTGAACCTGGTGGGCGCGTACGCGTCCGGCGGGCGGGACTTTCCGGAGGCGCTGGCACTGGCCCAGGCGGCACCGCTGCAGGGGTACGTCGACGCGGTCTACCCGCTGTCCCGCTGGCGCGACGCCATCGGGCACGCGAGTGCGGCCGGCCGGCTGGGCACCGTCAAGGTCGCCTTCGACCCGACGAAGGAATAGGGGTTTGTCATCATGAGCCGGCCAGGCTTTGTCCTTGAGGTTGACGAGCGCACGCCCGCGCTGCTGGTGCACGAGGGTGAGGGGTTCCGGCTGGAGCGCTTCCCGCTGGGTACCCGCGTCATCTACCCGCCGGAGTCGCTGCCCGGGATCCGCGACGTGGACGCCGAGATCCGCCGCGCGCTGGACCACCCCATCGGCCGGGAGCCGCTGCGCGAACTGCTGCGCGCGGGCATGAAGCTGACGATCGTCTTCGACGACCTGTCCATCCCGCTGCCCCCGATGCGCACGCCCGACATCCGCCAGCGCATCATCGAGCAGGTGCTGGAGCTGGCCGCCGAGGCGGGCGTCGACGACGTCGAGCTGATCGCCGGCAACTCGCTGCACCGCCGGATGACCCCCGCGGAACTCAAGCGCACCGTCGGCGAGCGCGTCTTCCGCTCGTTCTTCCCCGGGCACCTGCGCAACCACGACGCGGAGGACCGGGCGAACCTGATTTCCGTCGGAACGACGGACCACGGCGAGCTGGTGGAGATCAACCGAAGGGGAGCGGAGAGCGACCTCGTCGTCTACGTCAACGTCACGCTGACCGCGATGAGCGGCGGTTCCAAGTCGGTGTCCGTCGGGCTCGCCTCGTACCGCAGCCTCAAGCACCACCACAACGTGCACACGCTGCGCCATTCCCGGTCGTTCAACGACCCGCCCAACTCCGCGATGCACCACTCGTACGACCGGATGGCCGCGGTGCTGGCCGAGCACGTGAACATCTTCCAGATCGAGTGCACGGTCAACAACGACACGTTCCCGACCGCCACCGGCTTCCTCAACAAGCGCGAGTGGGAGTGGTCGCTCAAGGACCAGGCCACCTACCTCGCGGTCAAGCGCGGCAACGACCTTGCCCCGGCCCGGCGGCGCCGGCAGCTCTGGCACAAGACCTCGGCACCGTACGGGATCACCTCGGTCACCGCCGGCTCGCCCGAGGAGGTGCACGCGGTCACCATGCGGCACGTGTTGCGCCAACAACTGACCGAAGTGGACGGTCCGGCCGACATCGGGGTGTGGGGGCTGCCGTACATCTGCCCGTACAACGTGAACTCCATCATGAACCCGATCCTCGTGATGAGCCTCGGGCTCGGGTACTTCTTCAACCTCTACCGCGGCCAGCCGATCGTCCGGCCGGGCGGGGTGGCGATCTTCTACCACCCGATGCGCAACGAGTTCCATCCGGTGCACCACCCGAGCTACATCGACTTCTACGAAGAGGTGCTCGCGGAGACCACCGACCCGGTCGCCATCGAGACCAAGTACGAGGAGCAGTTCGCCAGCGACCCGTGGTACACGCACCTGTACCGCAACAGCTACGCCTACCACGGCGTGCATCCGCTTTACATGTGGTACTGGGGCGCGCACGCGCTGGAGCACGTGGGCCAGGTCATCTTCGTCGGCGCGGACCGGCGCACCGCCTCGCGGCTCGGCTTCCGCGCGGCGTCCACATTGGACGACGCGCTGGAGATGGCGAAGGACACCGTGGGGCGCGCGCCGAGCATCAGCTACCTGCACACGCCCCCACTCGTGATGGCGGACGTGAGGTAGCCATGGGTCTGGTGAAGGAGGCCCGGGTCCTGCTCGCCGGGCGCGACTGGCGGGGCCGCTCCCGCACGCCCCGCACGGCCGCCCCGCACGAGCCACCCGACGAGCCGCGCGAGTTTCCGACCGGCTGGGCGCGGATGGCCGCGACCGTCGCCGCGCGCCGCACCATCCAGCGCGCCGGGCTGACCCCGCTGACGTGGAGCCTGACCCGGCCGGACGTGCAGGGCCGGGACCGCCTCGACAGCCTCACCGGCCCGGTCGTGTTCGTCGCCAACCACTCCAGCCACCTGGACACCCCGCTGATCCTCGGCTCGCTGCCGCAGCGCTATGCCAAGCGGATCGCGGTGGGCGCGGCGGCCGACTACTTCTTCGACGCCCGCTGGCGGGCCGCGGTGACCGCGCTGGTGTTCAACGCGTTCCCGGTGGAGCGGTACCGGTCCCGCCGGCTGCGCAGCCTGGCGCCGCAGTTGCTGGCGCGCGGCTGGAGCCTGCTGCTGTTCCCGGAGGGTACCCGCAGCGAGGACGGCTGGATGTCCACGATGCGCCTGGGCGCCGCCCAGCTCTGCGTCACCCGGCGGGTCCCCGCGGTACCGGTCGTGCTGCGCGGGACCTACGCGGCGATGCCGAGGGGGCGCAACTGGCCGATCCCGGGCCGGCCCAGGGTCGTGGTGCGCTACGGCACCCCACTGTCTCCTGTGGAGGGTGAGACCGCCCGTACCTTCAACACCAGGCTGAGCCAGGCGGTGTCCCGGCTGTGGGCGGAGGAGGAGCTGGGCTGGTACCAGTCGCTGCGCGCGCAGGCCGACGGCGAACTGGTCCTGCCCACCGGCCCCCCGACCGCCTCCTGGCGCCGCAGCTGGGAATCCACCCGCCCGCTCAAATCCGACCGCGGCCCTGTCGCCTGGCACTGACACGCCCGCTCCCCGACCACCCCGGACCACGGAAGAACACCGCAACTTTCAATGAAGTTGCGGCCGGCTGGGGCGGGGCGGCCGGGGACGACGGCGCCCGGGGGCCGTGTTGCGGCCCCCGGGCGGTGCGGGTGCGGGTGAGTGGGTCGGGATCAGGGAGCGGGGATCAGTTGGCCGACGAGGCCGTCGGCTTCTTCGTTGGGGCCGGCGCTGAACCAGAGGGTGCCGACGCCGCCGCTGTTCGCGGTGCCCGGCAGCAGTGCCCAGAGCCCGTCGATGGCGATCGGCTTGTTGTTCGTGCCGCGCAGCAGCCCCTGGAAGTCGTCGCCGTGGTAGGCGCCGATGCGCCCGTCGCCGAAGTTGCCGACCAGCAGGTCACCGGCGAACTTGCCGAAGCTGGCCGGCGCGATGGCCAGGCCCCACGGCGCGTTGAGCGTGCCGTGGCTGGCGATCCGCCTGGTGACGGTGCCGATGTGGGTGAACCGGTCGACGAACCCGAGTCCGGGGCCGGCCTGCTCGTCCGCCGAGCCCGGCTGCTGCTTGGCGTACGCGACGTAGACCGTGTCGCCGTCGGTCAGGACGTTGAACGGCGCGTACCCGGCCGGCAGGCGCGGGTCGCTGAACAGGAAGCCGGGCAGGGTGAGCTGGTGGAAGGCGCCGTCGAACGCGAGGAGGTGGCCGCCGGCGAAGTCCGCGGCCAGCAGCACCGGCCCGAACGGCGTGTGCCACAGCGCCAGGCCCTTGAACACCGCGCCGTCGACGTGCGCCACCACCACGGCGGTGGTGCCGGTCGCGGTGCGGTTCCAGGCGGTGATGTCGCCACCTTCGCTGTCGAACATGAAGGTGGCCGGACCTGAGCCTCCGGCGCCGGTCACGACGAAGGAGGTGGTGTCGTTGAACACCTGGCCGGTGGGCGCGCCGCCGTCAATCGTGACGGTCAGGCCGGCCTTGGTGACGGGGGCGCCGTTCACGCCGCCGGGGTAGATGGTCGAGGTGTTGGTGCCGTTGTTGGCGACCCACAGTGGACCGGTCGGGGAGAACGCCAGGCCCCAGGCGTTGACGAGAGCCGGGTCCGTCACGTTGGCCACGTTGGCGAGGTTGGAGACCTGATCCACCTCGGTGAACCGGGGTGCCGGCGCACCGGCGTGCGCGGGGATGCCGAGCAACAGGACGAGTGATGCGGTACCGGTGGCCGCGAGTGCGCGCAGGACGGTACCAGCGGACGGGCGTAACACCATGAACCCCCTCCAGGCGATGATCATTACATCGCGTCATTTTGAACATACGCATCGTGGGTCGCGAGGGTTCACGCCCGTTTCATCGAGATGTCGGCGTTTCACCGTTGTTCACCGAACGGGCCTTTCACCCGGACTGAACGGCGTCCCACGGGAGTGTTTGCGCAGCTTGTCATCTTTTCCTGGATTTGCCACACTCACCTGCCGACAGGCACTGGGGAAACTTTCTGCGGGCGGAGGGGCGATGCGGGTGCTGGCGGCGCTGTGCGCTGTTCTGGTCACGGGTGCCCTGGGTGCCGCACCGGCCGCCGCGGGTACGGCGACCAGGGTGCGTACCGCGCGCGCCTGCTCGGCGCCGGCCAGGGCGCGTACCTTCGCCTGCCACGCGGAGCGCCGCAAGGACGTGGTGGTACCCCACGCGGTCGACCCGCACACGACGCCCGCCGGGTACGGGCCGGCCACCCTGCGCAGCGCGTACCAGCTGTCCAGCTCGGGCGGCACCGGTGTCACGGTCGCGATCGTCGACGCGTACAACCACCCGAACGCCGAGGCCGACCTCGCCACCTACCGCGCGCAGTACAGCCTGCCCGCCTGTACCACCGCCAACAGCTGCTTCCGCAAGGTCAACCAGACCGGCGCGACCAGCCCGCTGCCGGTCAACGACCCGGGCTGGGCCGAGGAGATCGCGCTGGACCTGGACATGGTCTCGGCGATCTGCCCGAACTGCAACCTCCTGCTCGTCGAGGCGAGCTCCGCCTACGACACGGACCTGTACGCGGCGGAGGACTACGCGGCCGCGCACGCCAACTACGTGTCCAACAGCTGGGGCGGCGGCGAGTACGCCGGACAGACCGTGGACGACGTGCACTTCAACCATCCCGGCGTGGCCATCACCGTCAGCTCCGGGGACAGCGGCTACGGCGCGGAGTACCCGGCCGCGTCGCGGTACGTGACCGCGGTGGGCGGCACCTCGCTCGTGCGCGACACCGGCGTGACGCGCGGCTGGACCGAGACCGCCTGGAGCGGGGCCGGCTCCGGCTGCTCCGGCCACGACGCCAAGCCAGGCTGGCAGCCCACCATCGCCACCTGTTCGCGGCGCGGCGAGTCGGACGTGTCGGCCGTCGCGGACCCGGCCACCGGCGTCGCCGTGTACGTGTCGTACGTGCCGTCCGGCGACACCGCGGGGTGGACCGTCTTCGGCGGCACGAGCGCCTCGGCGCCCATCATCGCGTCGGTGTACGCGCTGGCCGGCACCCCGGGCACGTCGGACTACCCGGCCGCGTACCCGTACTCGCACCCGGCCGACCTGTTCGACGTGACCGGCGGCGCCAACGGCTCGTGCACCGGCGCGATGTGCCACGCCGGTACCGGCTGGGACGGGCCTACCGGCCTGGGTACCCCCAACGGCACCGCCGCCTTCGTCCCCGGCTCGGGCAGCGTCTCGGTCACCAACCCGGGCAGCCAGACCAGCACCGTCGGCGCGCCGGTCAGCCTGATCCTGGCCGCGTCCGGCGGCACCGGCTCGTTCACCTGGTCGGCCAGCGGCCTGCCGGCCGGGCTGGCGGTGGACGCGTCGACCGGAGTCGTCAGCGGTGCCGCGACGACCGCGGCCAGTTCGTCCGTCATGATCACCGCGTCCAGCGGCGGCCAGTCCGGCAGCGCGTCGTTCGCGTGGACCGTCTCGGCGGGCGGGGCGACCTGCACCGCCGGCCAGCGGTTGGGCAACCCGGGCTTCGAGACCCACTCGGCCGCGCCGTGGACGGCGACCCCGGACGTGGTCGTGTCCACATCGGCCGGTCAGGCCGCGCACAGCGGCCACTGGTACGCGTGGCTGGACGGGTACGGTGCGCGGCACACCGACACGCTGAGCCAGTCGCTGACCATCCCGGCCGCGTGCACCAGGGCCACCCTGTCGTTCTGGCTGAAGATCACCACGGTGGAGTCCACCAGGAAGACCGCGTATGACAAGCTCGCGGTCAAGGTGGGCGGGACGGCGCTGGCGACGTACTCGAACCTCAACCGGAGCGGGTACACGAAGCGGACGTTCGACCTGACCCGCTACAAGGGACAGACGGTGAGGATCAGCTTCACCGGCACCGAAAACTCCGCCCGCGCGACGTCCTTCCTCGTCGACGACACCGCACTGACTGTCCGCTGACCGGTTTGGCGGGCGGTGTCATCGGGGAACCTCAGCGTGCGTGAGTGAGCACTGGTACGACAAAGCATTCATCTACTGCCTCGACGTGGAGACCTTCGCCGACTCCAACGACGACGGAATCGGCGACTTCCGCGGGCTGCTGGGCCGGCTGGACTACCTGTACCGGCTCGGCGTGACCTGCCTGTGGCTCAACCCGATCCACCCGTCGCCCCGCCGCGACGCCGGGTACGACGTGGCCGACTACTACGGCGTCGACCCGCGCCTGGGCAGCCTCGGCGACTTCGCCGAACTGCTGCACCAGGCGGACAACCGCGGCATCCGGGTGATGATCGACCTGGTGCTCAACCACACCTCCGACGAGCATCCGTGGTTCCGCTCGGCGTGCTCCTCGCCGGACTCGCCCTACCGCGACTGGTACGTGTGGTCGCCGGACGAGCCGCCCGACCGGCACCAGGGCATCGTCTTCCCGGGGGAGCAGAGCGAGACCTGGACCTATCACGAGAAGGCGGGTGCCTGGTACTACCACCGCTTCTACGACTTCCAGCCCGACCTCAACTTCGCCAACCCGGCGGTACGCGCGGAGATCATGAAGATCATGGGCTTCTGGCTGCAGCTCGGCGTGTGCGGGTTCCGGCTGGACGCGGCGCCGTTCCTCATCGCGCTGACCGAGCCGGGCAAGCCGGAGCCGCCGCAGGACTTCGGTTTCCTCACCGAGATCCGCCAGTACACCTCCTGGCGCGAGGGGGACGCGCTGCTGCTCGCGGAGGCCAACGTGCCGCCGGACGAGCTGCTCAAGTACGTCAGCGACGAAGGCGGTTCGGCGAACCGGCTGCAGATGCTCTTCGACTTCCTGCTCAACGACGCGATGATCCTCGCCCTCGCCCGCCGCCGGGCCGAGCCCGTGGTGGAGGCGCTGCGCAACAGCCCCCGCATGCCGCCCGGGGCGCAGTGGGCGACGTTCCTGCGCAACCACGACGAGATCGACCTGTCCCGGCTCACGGCCGCGCAGCGCGTCGAGGTGTTCGAGCAGTTCGGCCCGGATCCCGAGATGCGCATCTACGACCGGGGCATCCGGCGCCGGCTCGCGCCGATGCTCGGCGGCGACCGCCGGCGCATAGAGCTTGCGTATTCGCTGCAGTTCACCCTGCGCGGCACGCCGGTGCTGCGGTACGGCGAGGAGATCGGCATGGGGGACGACCTGTCGGCACCCGGCCGGGACGCGATCCGCACGCCGATGCAGTGGTCGGGCAACCCCGGCGGCGGGTTCTCCGAGGCGGACAACCTGGTGCGCGAGCCGGTGGCCGGCGGCGAGTACGGCTACCAGAAGGTCAACGTGACCGACCAGCGGCGGGACCCGGCCTCCCTGCTGGCCTGGTTCGAGCGGATGATCCGCACCCTGCGGGAGAGCCCGGAGGTCGGCGCGGGCAGCTGCGTGGCGCTGGACCGCGAGCTGCCGCCGGGGGTACTCGCGCACCGGGCGGACGACTACACGGGCAGCATGCTGTTCCTGCACAACCTGGACGAGGAGCCGGTCCGCCTGGATCTCGGCGACCTGTACAAGGAGGCCAAGTACCCGAACCAGGTCTTCGGCGACCGGGACTACCCGGACGTGGGCGAGCTGGACGCGCTGGACCTGGGCGCGTACGGGTACCGCTGGATCCGGCTCAACCGCACGGCCGGTGGCTGACCGGGCAGGTTTGCCGGATGTCCGGGAGGGCACTACCGCTGGTGGAGGTGGTCACCATGGCTGAGCCGCGCACCGAGCCGTCGACACCTGAGCTGATCAAGCGGGCGACCGAACAGATCTCCACGCTGGTGCGTGACGAGATGGCCCTGGCGCGCACCGAGCTGACGGCCAAGGCGCGGCACGCGGGCAAGGGGGCCGGGCTGTTCGGCGGTGCGGGCATCATCGCGCTGTACGGCGTGGCCGGCGTGCTGGGCGCCATCGTGCTGCTGCTCGCGCGGGTCATGCCCGCCTGGGTCGCCGCCCTCGTCGTCGGGGTGCTCCTGCTGGCGTTCGCCGGCCTGCTGGCCCTCGTCGGGCGCGGCCAGGTGCGCCAGGCGGTACCTCCGGTGCCCACCGAGGCCATCCGCGACCTGCGCGCCGACATCGACGTCGTGAGCACGGCGGTCGAGGACCGCCGGCACTGAGGACAGGAGGCGGTGAGGTGTCGGATGCACTGGAGGCCCGGGCACTGCGGGCGGAGATCGAGCAGACCCGCACCGAACTCGGCCAGACCGTCGAGGCGCTGGCCGCACGGATGGACGTCCGGGAGCGGGCCCGGCAGGCCGCCCGGGACGCGGCGCAGCGCGCGAGGCTCCAGCTGGAGCTGGCTGGCCGGAGCGTCGGCCGGTCACCCGTCCGGGCGGCACTGCTCGCCGGTGCCGCGGCCGGCCTGCTGGCCATGCTGATCGCCCGGGTCGTCCAGGGGAGGCGGTCCTCATGAGCAAGCTGATGTACCGGCCGGTGGGGTGGATCGCGGGCGCGGCGGCCGGCGTGCTCGCCGGCGTGCTGTTCAAGCAGGCGTGGAAGGTCGCCTCGGGTGACGACGACGCGCCCGACGCGCTGGACGAGCACCGGGGCTGGACCGAGGTGCTCGCCGCCGCGGCGCTGCAGGGCGCCATCTTCGCGATCGTCAAGGCCGCCGTGGACCGCGCCAGCGCGACGGGGGTACGCCGGATGACGGGTACCTGGCCCGGCTGAGCGCTCAGTAGCCGAACGCCACCGCGCTGCTCGGTGCGGTGAAGTCGCGGTACGGCTGGCCGGAAAGCGCCGCGGCGATCGTACCGGCGACCGCGCCGACGACGGAGTTCTCCACGCCGGTACCGACCCGGTCGCGCGGGTTGTCCGGGTCAGCGGCGATGCCGGCGGCGGCGATCTGTGGCGTGAAGCCCACGAACGTCTCCGTCTGGTTGTTCTCCGAGCTGCCCGTCTTGCCGGCGAGCGGCCGGCCGCCCAGGATGCTGGCCGCCGTGGTACCGGTACCCCCGTCGCACTTGCCGTAGGTGGACTGCTGGCCGACCGGGCAGCGGGCCGCGTCCGCCGCCGCGCGCGCCACGTCCGGGTCGAGCACCCGCTTGCAGCTCGGGTTCGCTGCGGCCACCGCGGCGCCGGACGAGTCCGTGATGGACAGCACCGGGCTCGGCGCGCAGTACGTGCCCTCGGCGGCGACCGTCGCGTACGCGTTGGCGAGGTCCAGCGGGGTGGTGTCCGCGACGCCGAGCGTGAACGAGCCCCAGGAGCCGGCGCCGCGCGCGGCCAGCCGGGCGTCGCTCGATGCCCGGAAGGTGATGCCCAGCCGCTGCGCCATGGCCACCGCCTTGTCCGCCCCGATCTGCTCCTCCAGCCACACGAAGTACGTGTTGACCGACCGGCCGAAGCCGTTCCACATGGTCCGGTAGCCGTCCATCCACGAGGGATTGTCGTTGCTCGGGCACCAGTACCCGCCGCAGGTTCCGGTGCCGCTGGCCCGGTACTGGGTGACCAGTGGCGAGGTGGCGTCGAAGCCGGTGGACAGCGACTTGCCCGACTCCAGCGCGGCGAGCATCGTGAACATCTTGAAGGTGGACCCGGACGGGTACCCGTTGACGCTGCCGCCGCCGGCCACCAACTGGTTGACGGTGTTGGGATACGTCCGCCCACCCGGGTTGCCCGCGAGGCTGTAGTGCCGGTTGACGGCCAGCGCGAGCACCCGGCCGGTACCGGGCTGCACGACGGCGATCGGCAGCGCGCGCTTGTTGCCGTACCCGTAGACCGACAGCGACTGGCGCACCGCGGCGGCCTGTACCTTGGGGTCCAGCGAGGTGACGATGCGGTACCCGCCCTCGTTCAGCGCGTTCTCCCGCTCCTGCCCGGTGCTGCCGAACGCCGGCTGCGCGTCCCACCACTGGCGGAAGTAGTCGCAGAAGAAGCCCCAGTCGTTGTGCTTGCTGGACACCGCCTGGCAGTTGTTGGGCACGGTGGTGGTGTGCAGGGTCATCGGCTGCGCCTGTGCCTGCGCGGCCTGCGCGGCGGTGATCACCTTCATCTTCGCCATCGAACTCAGCACGTACGAGCGGCGGGCCAGCGCCGCGGTCCGGTCCCCGGTGACCGGGTTGTCGCCGTCCGGCGACTGCAGCAGGCCGGCCAGCAGCGCCGCCTCGGTGAGCGTGAGCTGGCCGGGTGGCTTGCCGAAGTACGTCTCGGCGGCGGCGTAGATGCCATAGGCGCCGTCGCCGAAGTACGCGATGTTCAGGTACCCCTGCAGGATCTGCTGTTTGGACATCTTTTTCTCCAGCGCCACCGCGTACCGGATCTCCTGCACCTTGCGTGCCGGTGTGTCGGCGGTGGCCTGCTGGCGCTGCGCGGCGGTGAGGCCGGTGTCGTACTTGAGCACGTTGCGCACGTACTGCATGGTCAGCGTGGACGCGCCCTGCGCGGCCTGGCCCGTGCGGCTGTCGGACACCAGGGCCCGCAGGATGCTCCGCAGGTCGGTGCCGCCGTGCTGGTAGAAGCGGGTGTCCTCGGCCGCGACGACGGCCTGCCGCATGACGGCGGCCACCTGGGACAGCGGAACGTCGCGCCGGTTCTGGTCGTAGAAGGTCGTGATGAGTGTCTTGCCGTCATTCGCGTAAACGGAGGAGACCTGCGCGGTCGCGGGGATGGTGAGGTCGGCGGGCAGGTTCTGGTACGCGTCGCTCGCGCTCCTGGCCACCAGCCCGGTCAGCAGGGCACCGGGCGCCACGGCGGCGGCGACCACCGCACCTCCCGCCAGGCTGACCACGAGCAGTCCCAGCAGTGACTTGCGGATCCGTCCGTCCCCCACAACATGTAAGAGTTGCCGGCGGGAGCGCGGATCTGCCAGTCAGACCGGGAACTCATACCGAATTGCCAGCTGCGGCCCAGCTCTCTCTCAGGTGCGCGGCGGGGTGTGCTGGAGCAGGTCGGCCAGGGTCAGGAAGACGAACAGGTTGGGGATCTGGCTGGCCGGCTTGCTCGACCAGGCCAGCCACTTGCCGGCCCGGCGCAGCGACACGTAGCCCCGGTTCACCTGTACCCGCTCGATGTCGGTCCAGGGCACCGAGCCGCGGCCGGTGCACGCGATGCCGCCCGCGTTGAGCGCCAGGTCGCCGAAGATCACGGTCTGGCCGTGCTGGATGGCCTCCATCGCGCGGGGCAGCTGCACCTGGCCGACCTCGCGGGCGATGGTCTCGCCGAGCGCGGCGATGCCGTCGTAGAACTCGGTGAGCTTCGTGGTCACGCCGTCGTGCCGGGTGATTTTGTAGAGGTACGTGGTGCCGGTGTAGAGGCCGTTGGTGTAGTTCCTGGTGATCCGCTGGCACACCGACCCGATCGAGTCCCACCGGAAGTCGGCGCGCGGGCCGCTGCCGTCCGACTGGATGAACCCGTTCTCGAAGACGTCCACCCGCTTGGCCGCCTGCCGGCCGGAGAAGCCCGGCGTGCGGGCGAGCAGGTAGAGGAACAGCGCGCCCAGCGCCGCGCAGGCCAGCCCCGCCGGCCACACCTCGGCCAGCACCGCCACGAGCGCGCCGAGCAGGCACAGCCCGCCCGCGAGGCCGAGCAGCATGGCGACCCCGCGGCGCAGGGTGCGGGGCCGGTAGGTGGCCAGGTGCGCGCCGAACTCGCGCGCCCGTGCGAAGTCGGCGACGTTCCGTGGTACCGCGTCGGTGGTCATGTCCTTCTCACCGCCCCAGGATCGCCCGGAACCGCTCGTCCGCGAGGTCCAGCTGGTCGAAGATGTGTTGGCGTACTTCATCTTGCAACGACGGGTCCGGGAGCGCGACCGGGCCGCGCAGAATTGGTACCAGCGGTGCGTACTTGGTCGCCGCACCGCGCACCTTGGGACCGGTCGTACGGATGGGGTCAGCGGGGACGCTGCGGGAGGTCGGCGATCCGCCAGAGGCCCAGTGCCTTGTCCGCGTACGCGCCGCCCACCTCCGTGCAGCCCTCGACGATCAGCGCCTCGGGCTCGGGCAGCCGGAACGGCGGCAGGCAGAGGTTGAGCGGGCGCCAGTCCCCGGTGTCCACGTCGGCGTTGGCGTCCAGCTCCACGAAGGTGGTGGTGAGCAGGAACCGCGAACCGCTGCGGCGCAGGTTGGCGAAGGTCGCGAAGATCTGCGGGTAGTTGAGGTGCACGAGGCAGTCGCGGCAGAGCACGACGTCGGCCCGGGGCAGCGCGTCCTGGATGAGGTCCAGCCGGAGGAAGCGGCGGCCCGGCGCCGCGTAGCGTTCTTCGTTGCGCACCACGAGCCCGGCGACGATGTCCGCGCCGGTGTAGTCCACCTGGCCGAGGTCCGCGCGCGCCAGCCAGCCGAAGTCGCCGCACGGTGCGTCCAGGAGGGTACGCGCGCGCAGCCGCCGCAGCAGCGCCGGTATCTCGTCGCGCAGCACCGCCGTGGCGTCGATTTCCGAGCCGGCACCGGACTCCGTCTGGGCGCTGCTCCAGAGGTTGGTGTCGAAGATGTACGTGAAGATCTCGGCCGGGCCGCGCCCGACCAACCGGTCGACGTGTTCCTGGAAGCGCAGGTTCGCGAGCACCGGCGGCCGCTGCGCGGCCGGGGGGAGGGGTGCCATCTGTTCTCTCCGTGGTTCAGCGTTTTCTCTGGTTCAGCGGGTCAGCCCCTGTGAGGAGCGTCCCATCAGCGTAATCGCCACGCGCCGCGGGAGTAATCGGGACATCAGTGGAGCCGAGACGCGCATGAGTGTTCCGGGTACCGCGCGCGGTCCGTGCCCGAGCGCCTTCAACGCGGTCGAGGCGACCACCTCGGGGGCGACCGTACCGGGGGCGGGGCGGCTCATGGCCGTGTCGTAGCCGGGCGTGCTGACCGCACCGGCGAGGCAGGCCAGGACGTCCACGCCGTGCGGGCGCATCTCCGCCCAGAGCCCTTCGGCGAGTACGGCGCCGTACGCCTTGGTCGCGGCGTACGTGCTGAGCGACGCGACACCCTGCATCCCGGCGAGCGACGACATGACGATGAAGCCGCCCCGCCCGCGCCCGGCCATGCCGGGCAGGTACCGGTGGGCGAGCAGGAGCGGCGCCCGGCAGTTGACGTCCACGGCGCGCCCGGTCTGTGCCGGGTCCAACTCGAGGAACGGGCCCATCGGCACGTAGGCCGCGTTGCACACCACGAGGCCCACCTCGTGACCGGCGGTCGCCGCCTGTACCTGGTCGAGTCCCTCCACAGTGGACAGGTCCGCCGGCACGGTGAGGGTACGGGTGGGCAGCCGCGCGGCGAGGGCGGCCAGCGGCTCGCTGCGCCGGGCGACCAGTACCACGTCGAGGCCCCGCTGCGCGAGCGCGGTCGCGAACGCGGCGCCGATGCCCTCGGACGCCCCGGCCACCAGGGCCCACGGCCCGTACCGCTCGGCGAACGTCACGCCGCCACCTCCACCGGCTCCACCGGACTCGCCACGCGCGCCTCGAACGGGCGGTCCCGGCGCAGCCGCCAGATCACCGCGAACGGCAGCAGCAGCCAGGTCAGGTTGGCGCTCAGCACCATGGGGAAGTGCGGGCTGGCCCACGGCCCGTACCGCTCCTCCATGAGCAGGATCAGCACGTTGGCCAGCATGGTGCCCGACCAGACCAGCGCCGGTACCCGGATCCAGTTGCGGCCGCGCAGGAAGGCGTACGCGGCGGCCAGGTAGAACGGGCCGAAGAAGATGACGTCGATCCAGATCGTCATGCGCCAGAACGGCGGGCGCGCCATGAGCAGGGGATCGTAGTGGTTTCCGTACCAGTGAACCAGGTCGATGACCGGGGCGGGCGGCCAGACCGGGTAGCTGAACCGGTGCGGATCGGCGACGACGATCTGTTCGAGATCGAACATGTACGTGATGAAAGTCAGGTTGACCAGGAAGAACGCGACGAAGATGAGGTCGGTTCGCCGCTTCCGGAGGGGTATCGGGCCGGACACGCGATCACTGTCCCACACCTTGCCCTCGGGAGCGAGTTACCGTAAGGTTTGTTTACAGATGTGGGTCTATCCGTACTGCGCACGGAGGGGTCCCGACAAAGTAAGGGAGGGACAGTGAGAAGACGACCGGCCTGGGTGGCCGCGTTGGTCGGCGGCCTCGTCGCCGCGACCGCGGCGGTACCCGCGTTACTGACGGCTGGCTCCGTGGCGCAGGCGGCGACCAGCGGTGGCGTCAAGTTCGCGTACTTCGACCAGTGGTCGATCTACCAGAACGCGTTCTACGTCAAGCACCTCGACACGATGGGCCTCGCCGGCAAGCTCGACTACCTCATCTACGACTTCGAGAACATCGACCCGACCAACCTCACCTGCTTCGAGACGACCAAGGCGACGGTCCCCGATCCCGGCGGCGAGAACGACCCGAACGCGGGTGACGGCGCCGGGGACCAGTTCGCCGACTACCAGAAGACCTTCGACGCGTCGACCAGTGTGGACGGTGTGGCGGACGCGTTCGGTCAGCCGATCGCGGGCAACTTCAACCAGCTCAAGAAGCTGCGCCTGAAGTACCCGAACCTGAAGATCATGCTGTCCCTCGGCGGCTGGACCTACTCGAAGTACTTCTCCGACGTGGCGAAGACCGCGGCCAGCCGGCAGAAGTTCGTCAGTTCCTGCATCGACATGTTCCTCGCGGGCAACATCCCGGCGGCCGGCGGGTACGGCGGCGTGGGTACCGCGGCGGGCATCTTCGACGGCTTCGACATCGACTGGGAGTACCCCGGCTCGTCCGGCGGGCACCTGGGCAACCACGTCGACCCGGCCAACGACCCGGCCAACTTCACCGCGCTGCTCGGCGAGTTCCGCAGTGAGCTGAACGGGTGGAGTTCGTCGCACGGCGGCAAGCGGACCTACCTCACCGCGGCGCTCCCGTCCGGCCAGGACAAGGTCAAGTTCGTGCAGACCAACCAGATCGGCCAGTACCTCGACTACGGCAACATCATGACGTACGACATGCACGGCGCCTGGGACGCCACCGGCCCGACCAACTTCCAGGACCCCGTGTTCACCTCACCCAACGACCCCATGACACCGGTGCCACCCGGCACCGGCAGGTACAGCGTCGACGAGTCGATGCGCGCGTGGACCGCCGGCGCGCCCGGGTACGGGATCCCGGGCGGCTTCCCGGCGAGCAAGGCCACGGTCGGCTTCCCGTTCTACTACCGGGGCTGGACCGGGGTACCGGCCGGCGGCAACCACGGCCTGTACCAGAGCGCGACCGGGCCGTCGCAGGGCTTCACGCTGTCCGGCAACGTCCCCGGCGTGGCGATGTACAAGGAGATCACCAACATCGTCGCGAACCCCGCCGACACCTTCTACGATCCGCAGGCCCAGGCGGCGTGGTTCTACGACGGGAACAGCCTGTACGTGGGCGACTCGGCGCAGTCCATCCAGGCGAAGGCGAACTACATCCACTGCAACGGGTACGCCGGCGCGATGATGTTCTCGCTCTACGACCTCGATCCGTCGGCCACGCTCTTCAACGCGGTCGTCAACGCGGTCAACGGCAGCGCCAGCTCGTGCACGACGCCCACGGGGTCACCGCCCGCGTCGCCCTCGCGGTCGGCCTCGGCGTCGGCGTCGGCCTCCCCGTCGCGGTCGGCGTCGGCTGCGCCCTCGGCGTCGCCATCCACGTCGCCCACCGGTGGCGGGAGCAACGGCGTCGTCAACGGTGGCTTCGAGACCGGTGCGCTGGCGCCGTGGACGTGCACCAACGGCAGCGTGGTCGCCGCACCCGTGCGGTCGGGCAGCCGCGCGCTGCTCGGCACGGTGGGCAGCTCCGACACCGCACAGTGCGCGCAGACCGTCAGCGTGCAGCCCAACCGCACCTACACGTTGTCGGGCTGGGTCAACGGCTCGTACGTGTTCCTCGGCGTCTCCGGCGCCGTGTCGGCCTCCACGTGGACGCCGTCGACCGGCGGTGCCTACAACCAGCTGTCGGTCACCTTCGCCAGTGGCAGCGCCACGAGTGTGACGGTGTACGTGCACGGCTGGTACGGGCAGCCCAGCTACTACGCCGACGACATCTCGGTGAGCTGACCGGTACGTCCCCGTGGCCGCGAGCTCACTGCAGGCGCGGCCACGGGGCGTTGCCCGGGCCCGGCAGGTGGCGCACGGCTGCGTCGGGTGCCCACACGAGACGCTTGACGAAGCGCAGCGCCGTGCCGCGCCCGTCGGAGCGCAGATCGAACCGGTCCGCGAGCGTGCGGATCAGATGCAGCCCGCGCCCCGACTCCTCGTCGGGAGCGGCCTGTGTCAGCGCCTCGGCGGCCGTCGTCCTGATACCCGGGCCGGTGTCCACGACGTCGATCGTGCACTGCTCCACGTCGAAGGACACCGTCACCTCGTACTCGTCGGCGGGTCCGGCGTGCCGGATCACGTTGCCACATGCCTCGGCAACGGCGAGTTGGATGTCGGCACAGCAGTCCTCGGTCACGCCGAGCGATGCGAGCGCGGCGACCAGGATGCGCCGGGTGAGCGGGACACTGACCGCGTCACGGGGAAGATACAACGCCAGCCGTATCTCCATCTCAGGTCCTGCCCGGCGGGGGCGTCATGCAGGAACTGATCACTCGTACGGCGTACCCGAATGCCGGACGGGCCAAACGCCGCAGCCGTCAGGGCACGGGGGCGGGACGGAGCGCTGCGCCCGCCCCGCCCCGCCGCCGCACCACCTGCGCGCCACTACGCCGCCCTACGGGAGCGTGCCCAGGTGTGGCTTGACGGTGTTGGCGAACGCGTAGTTGTTGGACGCGTCCCAGTTGATCGACCAGGTCATCGCGCCCCGGACCGCCGGCCAGGTGGCCGGCGGCTTGAAGCTGCCGCAGTTGGTGCCCCTCGCCAGGCAGTCCAGCGCGGTGTCGATGACGGAGGGGTCCACGAAGCCGCCGCCGGCCGCCGAGCCGGACGCGGGCAGGCCGAGGGCCACCTGGTCCGGACGCAGCGCGCTCTGCAGCTGGATGCAGGCCAGCGCGGTCAGGAAGTTCTCCGTGCCCTGCGAGTAGGCGAACTGCTGGTCGCAGCCGAGCATCGAACCGGAGTTGTAGTACTGGGTGTGCACCACCGTCAGAATGTCCTTGATGGACAGTGCCAGCTGGAAGTACTGCGTTCCGGTCGACTGCATGTCTATCGTCTGCGGTGCCATCGTGATGATCAGGCTCGACCCGACGGAGCCGCGCAGCGAGCGCAGGGCCTGTGCCATGAAGGTGGCGTTGACCCCGTTCTCCAGGTCGATGTCGACGCCGTCGAAGCCGTAGGTCGACATGATGCCGGCGACGCTGCTGGCGAAGTTGGCCGCGGCGGTGCCGTCCGCGACGGACACCGCGCCGTTCTGGCCGCCGACCGACAGCACGACCCGCTGGCCGCGGCCGTGCACCGTCGAGACGTCGGCCCTGAGGTCCGCGGCGGTGTAGCCGCCGACGGCGCTGGACAGGCCCGGGTCCACGGTGAAGGTGACGCCGCCCGGCCGCGCCGCGTCCGCGTCGGCGAAGGCGACCGCGATCAGGTCATAGGTCGTGGGCACGTCGCGCAGCCGCAGCGCCCGGGCGCCGTTGACGAAATCCTGCCAGTATCCGGTGAGCTCGTGCCTGGGCAGGCTGCCGGTCGGGGGCTGGGTCGGGCTCGGACTGGGACTACTCGTCGGACTCGGACTCGGGCTCCTCGACGGCGTCGGGCTCGCACCCGTGCCCGTGCCCGTCGTGCTCGGGCTCGGTGCGCCGCCGGGCCCGTTCATGACGAAGTCGTCGGCGTAGTACGTGCCCTGGCCGTACCAGCCGTGCACGAACACCGTCACGCTCGTGGCGCCGCCGCTGGCGAACGTGACCGACAGCTGGCTGTAGGCGCCGCCGGTCGACGGCGTCCAGGTGGAGGCCGACACCGCGCCGGAGACGCCGAGGAACACATAGGCGCCGTTCACGTACGCGCTGAGGGTGTAGCTCGTGTTCGCCGCGACCGTGACCGTCTGCGTGCACTGGGCGTTGTCCGCGGAGCTGGCCGCGCCGGCCAGCGCGTCGCTGCCCGAATGGACCGGGCTGCCCACCACCGAGCCGAGCGGGCCGCAGGTCCACGACGAGAGGCTGCCGGTCTCGAAGCCGGGGTTCGCGATCGCGTTGGTGGCCGCGGAGGCCGCCGGTACCACCAGGGCCACCGCCGCGACGGCGGCCAGCGCGCTCGCCACACCGGTGCCCAGGAGCGCGAGACGACGGGATCTGGTCATGGGGACTCCTGTCTGACGCGTACCCGCCAGCTCCCCGCGGAAGCCCGGTGAGCATAGGGGGTTGGCCACCGATGTAAGCCCACACATTCAAGAATGTCAAGGTTTCTTAACTATTGCCTAAGCCGGCCATAACTTCCACGTAGCGGGATTTCGCCCGGTTGACCTAACGATGATCATCGAGTTACCGTGGTTCTTATTTTAGGAAACTTTCCTAATGGAGGCGTGCCATGCGGAGACCGGGACGCGTCGCGTTCGCCTGTGCCGGTGCGGCCCTCGCGGTCGCGGGCGCCCTCGCCCTGGCGGTGCCCGCCGCACTCGCCGCCACGAACACGATCGCCGATCCCGGCTTCGAGTCCGGCACCCTCGCGTCATGGAGTTGCGGCTCGCCCGGCTCCGTGGTGTCCAGCCCGGTCCATTCGGGCAGCCACGCGCTGGCCGGTGCGGCGAGCGCGTCGGACAACGCCCAGTGCACCCAGACCATCGCGGTCGCCGCCAACACCAGCTACACCCTGAGCGCGTACGTCAACGGCGCCTATGTCTACATTGGAGTGTCAGGTGCCGTGTCGGCGTCCACCTGGACGCCGTCGACCGGCGGCGCCTACAGCCAGCTGTCGGTCACCTTCGCCAGCGGCGGCGCCACGAGCGTGACGGTGTTCGTGCACGGCTGGTACGGCCAGGGCACGTACTACGCGGACGACTTCGTCATGAACGGTCCGGGCGGCACGCCCAGTCCGAGCGTCCCGCCCAGTCGCAGCGTCGCACCGAGTCCCAGCCCCACCGCTTCGTCGGGTCCGCCGCCCAGCGGGAGCTTCCGCAACCCCATCTTCTTCATGCCGCTGGACAACAGCCCGCAGAACATCACCAGCGCCATGAGCGCCTCCGGCGCCAGGAACTTCAACCTCGCGTTCGTGCTGGACTCCGGTGGCTGCACGCCCGCCTGGGGCGGCGACGCCGCGCACAAGGTCGCCACGGACACCACGGTGACCGGGGTGGTGGCCGCCGTCCGGGCGGCCGGCGGCGACGTCGCGGTGTCCTTCGGCGGGTACAACGGCAACGAACTCGGCGCCTCGTGCGGCGGCGCGGCCAGCCTGGCCGGCGCGTACCAGGCCGTCATCAGCAGGTACAACCTCACCCGGATCGACCTGGACTACGAGGGCGACGACCTGGACGCGAACACCGCGGTGCGCTTCGGCGCGATCAAGGTACTCGAGGACAACGCCCGCGCCGCCGGCCGGCAACTGCACGTCTCGCTGACCATCCCGATGACGACCGTCGGCCTGCCGGACGTCGGCAAAGACGAGATCCGGGCCGCCATCGCCGCCGGGGCCAGCTTCGACATCATCAACATCATGGCCTTCGACTACGGCCTGACCAATGCGAGTGACCAGGTGACGAGCGTCGAACTGGTGGCACAGGCGGCGCAGGGGCAGCTGAAGTCCCTGTACGGATGGGACGACGCGACGGCGTGGGGCCACCTCGGTCTGCAGATCATGAACGGGCACACCGACCAGCCGTCCGAACTGTTCACTCAGTCGACGTTCTCGGCCCTGCTGTCGTACGCCCGTGCCAAGCACGTTGGCTGGTTCTCGTACTGGTCGCTGAACCGGGACCGGGCCTGCGACCCGAGCGTGCCGCACAACTGGGCGGACGGCGCGTGCAGCAGCGTCTCGCAGAACCCCTACGACTTCTCCGCCATCGTGGCCCAGTACGCCGGCTAGCTGGTCTGTCCCCGCAGACGACGAGACGACGCCCGGCCGGCGTCGTCTCGTCTCGTCCCGCGCTGTCCCCGTCCCCCGGGCGCCGCCCCCGGCGCCCGTGCCTCCGGCGTCCGTTCCCCCGGCTCAGCGTCCGGCCAGGAGCCGGCTCACCGCAGCGTCCAGGTCCAGATGGTCCGTTTCCCGGCCCCTCGGTACCACGACGTATGTACGACGCAGGAACCGTACGAGCACACTGCGCGATACTTCAAACAGGGCATTGCCGTCCGGAGACGACAAAGCGAGCGCGACGAAATCGCCGCGCGGGTTGTTCCACGGCCACACGCGCACGTCCCCGATCCCGGCCGGCTCGTCCAATCCGGTCATCAGAAGCTCCCGGGCGAACGACCAACCGACTGCCTCGCCACCGGCAGACTCGGCGTGGAACAGGACATGCACGGCGTACGGGTCCGCGGGGTCATACCGCAGACTGGCCCGTACCGGCAGCGCTGTTGCGTCTGGTGCGACCAGTCGCAAGGATGTCTCGACCTCAACGGTCGTAGGACGAATGGCACTCATCACGTACTCCCCCCGGCACCGCTGCGGAGCCGCACACTGTGCCCCGCCCATCCCATAGTCAGGTGATACTCCCCATTACGCCTAGTCATTGTCTGATCTCACCCGGTAGTGGGACGACAGACCAGATGAAGAGATGGTATTAGCGCGAAACGCGACAAAGTGTTTTGTTCCGTGCTAGTACCGTATCGGCCCGGCTTCCGGTGGGTATGGACGTCGACTTACACCGGTAACGCCCAGCCGT
>JBBWZQ010000193.1:0-7671 GCA_039649115.1 Micromonosporaceae bacterium
GATCACGGGTGCGCCGCCAGGGACTCGAACCCCGAACCCGCGGATTAAGAGTCCGCTGCTCTGCCAGTTGAGCTAGCGGCGCGTCATACAACGCCGTGAACGATAGCACGTACCCCGACCCGCCTCCCAACCAGATACCCGGCTCTCAACCCCCATAAGACATCAATCGGAAAATCCCGCGCAAAAGGGTACCCCTACGGCAAACTATCCAAGGAGACCGAATGGCGGAGTGACATGGAACTACCTGGCTGGACGACCCGTACCCTCATCGCCGCACTGCCCCTCGCACTGGCCGGCTGCACCGTCACCAAGCAGCCAGGCCCCGGCTACCTGCCCGAGGCCGTCGCCGCGCCCGTCGCCCGCACCGTGCCGCTGACCCTCGCCGTCAGTCCCGGCCCCGGTGCCCGCAACCTGCCCATCAGCACCGAGATCGGCACCACCGTCTCCGGCGGTACTGTCATCAGCGTCACCCTGACCGACCCGACCGGCCGTTCCGTACCCGGTGACGTCCGCTCCGACGCCACCTCATGGGTACCGCGAGAGCCGCTCGCGTACCACCGGACCTATGCCGCCACGGTGACCGCCGCCAGCCGGGACGGCCAGCGCCAGACCCGTACCACCAGTTTTGCCACCATGGCCGACCCCGGCGGCCGCTCCATCGGCACTGGCCTCTACTTCTTCAGCGGCCACACCTACGGTGTCGGCATGCCGATCGTGGTCGAGTTCAGCGCCGCCGTGCCGGACAGCGCCAAGGCGGCCGTGGAGCGGCGGCTGTTCGTCGGCAGCGATCCGCCCCAGGTCGGCGTGTGGCGCTGGTACGGCGACCGGCAGGTGCTCTACCGCCCGCGGGACTACTGGCAGCCCGGCACCCGGCTGACGGTCCGCACAAGGCTGGCCGGGCTGCCGGTCGGGCGCCGCTACCTGGACCAGGACCGGGGCGGCACGGCGACCATCGGGCCCAAGCAGGTGTTCCTGGTCCGCAATGACACCAAGACGCTGTACGTATACCAGAACAACGCGCTGACCAGGAGGTTCCCGGTGAGCCTCGGCAAGCACAGCACGCCCACCTCCAGCGGCAATCTCGTGATCATGTCGCGGGAGTACGTGACCGTCTTCGACACGCCGCTCTACCGGATCACCGCCTACTACGACGAGCGGATCACCTGGGACGGCCAGTTCCTGCACGCGGCGCCCTGGTCCGTGGGCAGCCAGGGCCGGCGCAACGTCAGCCACGGCTGCGTCAACCTGTCCGTCCGCAACGCGGCGTGGGTGTTCGGCATGGCGCAGGTGGGCGACCCGGTCACCGTCAGTGGCACGGAAACGCACGTCGCGCGGGGCAACGGCTGGACGGTCTGGGACATGACCTGGCGGGAGTACCTGCGTGGCAGTGTGCTGCCGCACCCGGATCTTGAAGCCGCGGCGGGGCCGAGCGAGCGGGTGGACCGGATCACCGGCTGAAGGCGAGTTCCTGTCGCACCGACCGGGCACCACGAAGGGATGGAGAGGACCTGGGGATCACCGGTGGGCCGCTGCTCGCGGTCGTGGTCGCTGTGGCGGGGTGCACGGGCTCACAATCATCCGGGGGTACGGGCGGCAGCACCGCACGCAAGGACGGTGTGGCGGCGACCATCTCCGCGCCGGCGAACAACGCGACGGACGTGCCGGCCTCGGTGGAGATCGTCTACAGCGCCACGAAGGCGACGGGCACGCGGGGTCGAGCTGGCGGACGCCGCGGGGACCAGGGTCGAGGGTGCGGCACGCCCCGACGGATCGTCCTGGGTACCGGAGAAGCACCTCGAATACGGCACGAGGTACACCGCGAAGGTGACCGTGACCGGCTCGGGGGGCACCTCCGCGGAAGGGCCGGCGGAGCGACTCCGCCGACCCTTGCCCGAGGGTGACTGACGGGACTTGAACCCGCGGCACCTGGGACCACAACCCAGTGCTCTACCAGCTGAGCTACAGCCACCACGCAACCGGCGGGACCGCAGGCCCCGGCCAGGTGACGACCAATGATAGCCACACCCGCGCCACCCGCGTCGACAGGGTTACGCGATCGGGCGTGCCGCCGCGACCTCGACCGCGATCGCCTTGGCGGTGTCCACGTCGGGACCGGGTCCGGGTACGAAGATGGTCCGCCGGTAGTACTCGAGTTCGCGCACGCTCTCCTTGATGTCGGCCAGGGCCCGGTGCGCGAGGCCCTTGGCCGGCTGGCCGTAGTACGCACGCGGGTACCAGCGGCGGCACAGCTCCTTGACGGACGACACGTCGATCATCCGGTAGTGCAGGTGGGCGTCGAGTCGGGGCATGTCCCGCGCGAGGAAGCCGCGGTCGGTGGCGATCGAGTTGCCGCACAGCGGGGCGGTGCGAGGATCGGGTACGTGTGTGGTGAGGTACGACATGATCATGTCTTCGGCCTCGGCGACGGTGACCGTGGAAGCGCGCACCTCGTCGGTCAGCCCGGACTTGTCGTGCATCTCCCGCACCACGTCGAACATGCCGTCGAGGGCGGCGTCGTCCGCGTGGACGACCACGTCCACCCCGTCGCCGAGCACGTTGAGATCCGGATCCGTGACCAGTGCCGCGACCTCGATCAGCGAGTCCTTGACGAGGTCCAGCCCGGTCATCTCGCAGTCGATCCACACAAGAAGATCACCCACGGCATCAGCCTATGCTGTCGGGCGCGGCCTGTGCACGGCAGTCGCGCCGACTCGACGTTCCCGCGCTTCGAACTGCCAACCAACCTGTCTGTCCGGGCCGGCTGGGGCGTGCCCGCCTGCGCCGAACCCCGGCTGCGGCGCCGCTCACCCGGGGCGAGCGGTGGTCGCTGGCGCGCCGTTAGGGTGTACCGGTGACCAGCCCGACCGGCACGGCGCTGGCGCCACCGCCGTCTCCCGCCCACCGGCTCCGCACCGCCGGCCGGGTGGCCGTCGTTGTCGTCATCGCGCTCGCCGCGACTGCCGCCCAATGGGGGTACGGCAACCGTCACGACTTCGCTGACCTGCGCATCTACTACGGGGCCGTGCGCTGGTGGTCGCACGGGAGTGCGCTCTACGACTTCGCCGTGCCCGACCCGGTACAGGGCCACCTGGGCTTCACCTACCCGCCGTTCGCCGCGCTCGTCATGTACCCGATGGCCTGGATGTCGCTGCTGCACGCCGTCGAGATCATGTGGGTCCTCTCCGCGATCGCCGTCGTGGTCACCACGGCCTGGCTGGTGGTGCCGGTCGCCGACCGGCACGGCTGGCCGCGCTGGTTCGCGGTGTGCCTGGCCGTCCCGCTGGTGAGCGTGCTGGAGCCGGTCCGCGAGACGGTCACCTTCGGCCAGATCAACCTGCTGCTCGCCCTGCTCGTCCTCGCCGACCTGCTGGTGCTGGCGCCGCGCGGGTCGCGGTTCACCGGCACAGGCATCGGCCTGGCCGCCGCGATCAAGCTCACCCCCGCGATCTTCATCGTGTACCTGCTGGTCAGCCGCAGGTACCGCGCCGCGGCGGTCGCGACCGGTACCGCGATCGCGGCCACCCTGCTCGCGGCGGCCTTCCGCCCGGGCGATTCCTGGCACTACTGGACCTCGATCGTGTGGCAGAGCAGCCGGGTGGGGCACCTCGCGTTCATCCCCAACCAGTCGCTGCTCGGCGCGCTGTCCCGGCTCGCCCACCCGCACCAGGCATCCCGCCTGATCTGGGTGCTGCTGGCCGTCGCGGTGCTCGGCTTCGGCCTGTGGCGCGCCGCGCGGGCGGCCCGCGCCGGCGACGAGGTGGCCGGGCTGACCCTGACCGGCGTGACCGGCTCGCTGGTCAGCCCGGTGAGCTGGCAGCACCACCTGTACTGGTTCATCCCGGCGCTGGCGGTGCTCGTGGACGTGGCCGCCTCGCGGGAGGCGCGGCGCCGGTGGTGGTACGGCGGGTTCGCCGCGCTGCTCTGGTTCACCGTCACGTTCAGTGTGATCGCCTGGTATGACTGGCGGATCGTGCCCGCGAGCATCACGTACCAGCCGCTCGGTCAGGTGATCGACGACTGGCACGTGCTGCTGATGCTGGCCGTCCTCGCCATCCTGCCGGTACGCCGCCACGCCGGACGAGGCTGGCCGGGCGGGCGGGGCCGCCAGCACGCCGGGCTCACTTGCCCGCCGAGGCCGGTGACGCCGGAGGCCATCGCGAGAAAGTAGCGCGAATCTGTACCTGCGGCGGGGGCCACCCCGGTCAGTGCCCGGTCGGCCGGACCAGCGGGAACGGCAGCGTCTCCCGGATCGACCGGCCGGTCAGCAGGATCACCAGCCGGTCCACGCCGAGCCCGAGCCCGCCCGTGGGAGGCATCGCGTACTCCAGCGCGTGCAGGAAGTCCTCGTCCAGCTCCATCGCTTCGGGATCGCCGCCGGCCGCCCGCAGCGACTGCTCGGTCAGCCGGCGGCGCTGCTCCACCGGGTCGATCAACTCGGTGTACGCCGTGCCCAGCTCCATGCCGAAGGCCACCAGGTCCCAGCGCTCCGCGAGCCTCGGTTCGGTGCGGTGCGCCCGGGTCAGCGGCGAGACGTCGGTCGGGAAGTCGGTGTAGAAGGTGGGCATCCCGGTCTGCTGTTCGACCAGGCGCTCGTACATCTCCAGCAGGACCGCACCCCGGGTCAGGTCCGGCGCGAGCGGCACGTGCGCGAGCTTCGCGAGGCGGCGCAGTTCGGCGGCGGGGGTGTCCACTGTGACCGGTTCACCGAGCGCCGTGGCGACGGCGTCGTGCAGCGGTACCACCGGCCACTCCACGGACAGGTCCACCTCGCTGCCGTCCGGGCGGCGCGCCACCGGCCGGCCGTGCGCGGCGGTGGCCGCCGCCAGGATCAGCGACCGGGCCAGCTCGCGCATCGTCGTGTAGTCGCCGTATGCCTGGTAGGCCTCCAGCATCGTGAACTCGGGGTTGTGCGTCGCGTCGACGCCCTCGTTGCGGAACGTGCGACCCAGCTCGAACACCTTGGCCACGCCGCCCACGACCAGCCGCTTGAGGTACAGCTCGGGAGCGATGCGCAGGTACAGGCGCATGTCATAGGCGTTGATGTGGGTGGCGAAGGGGCGGGCGTTCGCGCCGCCGTGCACCTGCTGCAGCACCGGCGTCTCGACCTCCAGGAACCCCTTGCCCACCAGCTCGCCACGCAGCGCGTGCAGCACCGCCCCCCGGGTGCGCAACGACTGCCGCGCGTCGGCGTTGATGACGAGGTCGAGGTAGCGCTGGCGGACCCGCGCCTCGGGATCGGCCAGCCCGCGGTGCTTGTCCGGCAACGGTCGCAGGCACTTGGCGGCCAGCTGCCACCCGTCCGCGAGGATGGACAGCTCGCCCCGCTTCGAGGTCACCACCTCGCCGCTGACCGACACGTGGTCCCCGATGTCCACACTGGACTTCCACGCGGCGAGGGCGGCCGGTCCCACCCCGTCGCGGCCCAGGAGCAGTTGCAGGTCGCCGGACCAGTCCCGCAGGGTGGCGAAGCAGAGCGAACCGTGGTTGCGTACCAGCACCAGCCGGCCGGCGACCGCGACCTGCTCGCCCGTACGGGCGTCGGGTGGCAGATCGCCGAAGGCGGCCCGCACCTGCGCGCACGTGTGCGTACTGGCCACGCCCGGCGGGTACGGGTCGATGCCGTCGGCACGCAGCTTGTCCACTTTGGCCAGTCGTACGCGCATCTGCTCCGGGAGGGTGTCCTTGGGTGCCTCGGGCTGCGCGGGAGGCGGCGCGGACCCGACCGCGGGTACCTCGATCGGGGGCGCGGTCAGACCTCGGCGCAGCAGCGTGGGCAGGCTCGGCACCACCACGAAGCCTTCCGCGATGCCCGAGGCGACCGCCACCTTGGCCAGGTCGCGCACGTCGTCGAAGCACAGGAACCGGGGCACCCACTCGGGCCGGAACTTGACGTTCGACCGGTACAGCGACTCCAGCTGGAACCAGCGGTTGAAGAACAGCAGCAGGCCGCGCCAGGCGCGCAGCACCGGCCCGGCGCCGATGCGCGCGCCCTCCTCGAAGACCGACCGGAACACCGCGAAGTTCAGCGAGATCCGGCGCACCCCGAGCCGGTCCGCCTCCCGCACCAGGGCGGCCACCATGAACTCGACCAGCCCGTTGTCCGAGGCCCGGTCGCGGCGCATCAGGTCCAGCGACAGACCGCCGCGGCCCCACGGCGTGAAGGACAGCACCGCGGCCTCCCGGCCCTGCGCGTCCCGCGCCTCGACGAGCACGCACTGCCCGTCCGCCGGGTCGCCCAGCCGGCCCAGTGCCATCGAGAAGCCGCGCTCGGTCTCGGTGTCCCGCCACTGGTCGGCCAGCTCGATGATGTGTGCCATCTCGGTCGCCGAGATCTCGGCGTGCCGCCGGATCCGCACCGCGTACCCGGCCCGCTCCACCCGGTGTACGGCCTGCCGCACCGGCCGCATCTCCCGGCCGTCCAGAGTGAACTGTTCCACGTGGAGGATGGCCTCGTCGCCCAGCTCGATGGCGCGCAGTCCGGCGCGGGCGAAGGCGGTGGCGCCCTCCTCGCTCGCGCCCATCGCCGCGGGCGTCCACGCGTACTCCTTCGCCTGGCCGAGCCACGCCTCGATCGCCGGCCCCCAGGCCTCCGGATCGCCGAGCGGGTCGCCGCTGGCCAGCGCGACCCCGGCGACCACCCGGTAGGTGACCGCGGCCTTCCCGCTCGCCGAGAAGATGACCGCCTTGTCGCGCCGGGTGGCGAAGTACCCGAGCGAGTCGCGCTCCCCGGACTCGGCGAGCAGCGCCCGTACCCGCGCCTCCTCCGGCGGGCGCAACTGCGCGGACAGCCGCTGCGAGCGGAACAGCACGTACAGGGCGACGAACAGCGCGATGCCGCCGAAGAGGCCGAGCAGCAGGTTGACCCAGCCGGCGGCGTGGCCGCGCCGGGTGAAGTCGAAGCTGAAGGCGCCGCCCAGGGTCTTCTCCACGGCGTAGGTCAGCCGGTCCCCGCTGCCGTGCAGGGTGCCCGGGAAGGCCTCGACCAGCGCCCAGCCCAGCACCGCGAACCAGATCAGCAGGCCGGCGAGGACTCCCAGTGCCTTGGGCAGGCTGCCGCGCTGCACCTTGGCGTAGAACTCGCGCCGCGACAGGTACAGCACGACCAGCACGCCGATGGTGATGCTCAGGTTGGCGCCGATCACCCAGGAGGCCCACCACGGCGGCGGGCGGGTGCTCCAGGTGTCCGGCGGCAGCACCAGCAGCAGCGGCAGGAGCAGGGCGTCGTAGCAGAACTGCAGCCCGAAGTAGATCAGCAGGAACCAGTACGCGGCCCGCTTGCGCCGCGCCACGCCGGCCGCCAGCACGATGATCAGGGCCGCGTACCCGAGGTTGGCCTTCGCGGGCAGCAGCAGGTTGTCGATGGTCTGCCGGACCGGCTCGCTGCGCGCGTGGAAGACCTCGCTGATCGCGGCGATGGCACACAGCACCGCGGTGGCGGTCAGCACACCGGCGAAGATCCCTGGCACGCGTGCCCGCCATCCCGGGTTCGCCCGCTGCCGCTCTGTCACCATCTCACGATAGGGCGTCACGTCGATGACGCGACGCCCTACACCCTGTCAGGTTGTGCCGGCCGTCCGGCGGACGCGGGCCAGCGCCAGCCCGCCCAGCACGGCGCCGACCAGGCCGAGCGCCGCGCCGACCGCGCCGAGCGCGACCGCGCCGCCGTCGCTC
>JBBWZQ010000218.1:0-16613 GCA_039649115.1 Micromonosporaceae bacterium
GCCGGATCCCAGCCCGGCAGGTGGTGCAGCACCACCACGCCGCCGAACGGGCCGTCGCCCAGCGGGCGGGCCGTGTAGGCCTGTACCGAGTCGCCGTCGTGCCCGCCGAAGAAGTCCTCGCGGGCGGTCAATTCTTCGCTCACGTCAACAAAGTACGGCAACAACTTACCGACCGGGGAAGCCTGCCGACGCGGCGGAAGCGGCCGCGCGCGGTGACGGTGCGCCGTAGTACGCTCACGCAGATTGGCACCGGGCATGCGGTCGGGAGGTGGCATGCGCAGGCTGCCGGACGTCCGGCGCTGGATGGGAGTCGGCCGCAGCACGCACCCGGATTCATACCCGGCGGCGCTGGCGGCGACGCATCGCGCGGTCATCGGCGACGAACCGAAGCTGCTGCTGGCCTTCGCCGCGATCACCCACGACCCGGCGACGGTGCTGGCCGGGCTGCGCGCCGGTGCGCCCGGCGTACCCGTCATCGGCTGCTCCACGCACGGCGAGATCGGTCCGCAGGGCCCGACCGACGGCTCGGTCACGGTGGCCGCGATCGGCGGCCCGGGCTTCCAGGCCAGCACGGCCGTGGCCACCGGCGTGACCGACCGGCAGCGGGACGCCGGTGCCGAGGTCGCGGCGTGCGCCGCGGCCGTGGCCGACCTGCCGCACCGGGCGCTCGTGCTGCTCACCGACGGGCTGGTCCGCGAGCAGGAGGAGATCCTGCGCGGCTGCTACGGCACGGTGGGGGCGAGCGTGCCGCTGGTCGGCGGGGCGGCGGCCGACGGGTGGCGGATGGACGGCGTCTTCCTGCTCGGCGAGGGGCAGGTGCACCGCGACGCGGTGGTGGCCGCCACGATCGCCTCGGAGGCACCGATATCCGTATCGGTCCGGCACGGCTGGCGCGCCGTCGGCAAGCCGATGATCGTGACGAACAGCGCGGACGGCCGCGTGTACACCCTCGACGACCGGCCGGCGCTCGACCTGTACCTCAGCCGCCTGTCCGCGCCGCGGGAGGCGTACACGGACCCGGCGGCGTTCACCGCGTTCGCGCTGCCCAGGCCCCTCGGGGTGCAGCGGCGCAGCGGGATCGAGGCGCGCAACCTGAGCACCGAGGTCGACCTGGCCGGCCGGTCGATCGGCGGCGGCACCGCCCTCTCGCACGGGTGCCTGACGTGGGCGATGACCGGCGACACCGAGTCGATCCTTGCCGCCACGGATACCGCCTGCCAGCAGGCGCTGGCCGGGCTGGGCGGCCGCGAACCGGTCGGCATGCTGACCTTCAGCTGCGCCGCGCTGCGTGCGGTCCTCGGCGGGGACGGCGTCCGGCGCGAGTCGGAGCGGCTGGCCAAGTGGGCCGACGGCGTGCCGTTCGCCGGGTTCCACACGTACGGAGAGATCGCCCGGGTCCACGGCATCGACGGGTTCCACAACCAGTCGCTCGTGGTCATGGCGCTGAGTTGAGCGCGCCGCTCATGACCGAACCCGCGTCGCTGCACATCCAGCAACTGGTCGAGCTGCTGGCCGTGGTGTCCTCGTTCCCGGACGAGGCCTCGGCGGTCGAGGGTGCGGTGGAGCGCTCCGCCCAGGCCCTGGAGGCCGAGGTGGCCGCCGTCGTGTTCGGCGACCGGGTGGCCGCCTCGATCGGCTTCCCGGCCGGCCAGGTACCCGAGCCGGACCTGGTCGCGGTGGCCCACCGGCGGCGGGACTGGCTGGCGGTACCAGGGGTGGGCCGGTGCCCGGCGACCACGGCGGCGTGGGGTGGCAGCCACCCCGGCCACCTGGTGCTGGCGCGCTGGGGGGACGAAGGGTTCTCCATCGAGGAGCAGAACCTGGTGCGCGGCATGGCGCGCCTGCTGGAGCTGACCCTCACCATGCTGCGCACGTTGCAGGCCGAGCACGAGATGCGCGAGCGCAGCGACCGGCACGCCGCGGTCAACAAGCGGCTGGTCACCGAATTGCGGGAGCACCAGCGGCTGCTGGAGCACCTGTTCGAGATCCAGCGGGCGATCTCCCGCCGGGAACCGCTGCAGCAGATCCTCGACACGATCACCGGCGCCGCGCACGACCTGCTGCGCGACGACATCGTGGGGCTGTGGCTGCTGGACGACGGCGATCCCGACCGGGCCTGGCTGCGCTCGGTGGTGGGGCTGGACGCGGCGCAGGCGCGGCAGCACCCGCCGGTACCGCTGACCGAGGCCGGTGCCGCCGGTGCCGCCATGCTGGTCGACCGGCCCGTCGCGTACACCGGCGAGGCGCACGCGTCCCCGGTCATCGGGCAGTTCGCCGGCGGCCCGGTGTACGCGTCGCTGGCCGCCCCGGTGCACATCGGCGGCACCGTGAAGGGTGCGCTGCAGATCGCCTCGCGCCGGCCGCGCCGCGTGTTCAACGACTCCGACGAGCAGACGCTGCAGGCGTTCGCCGGTCACGTCAGCCTGGCGCTGACCGACGCGGCCACCGTGACCCGCATGCACCTGGCCTTCCACGACGCGCTCACCGGCCTGGCCAGTCGCGGGCTGTTCCTGGAGCGGCTGGGGGAGCAGCTGGTCCGGGCGCAGCGCTCGTCGGCGCCGGTGGCGCTGTTGTTCCTCGACCTGGACCGGTTCAAGGAGGTCAACGACTCCCTCGGGCACAGCGTCGGTGACCAGGTGCTGATGGTGACCGCGGACCGGGTGCGCCACGCGCTGCGCGCCGACGACCTGGCCGCCCGCTTCGGCGGCGACGAGTTCGCGGTGATGCTGCCCGGGGTCGGCGGACCGGCCGACGCGCTCGCCGTGGCCGAGCGCATCATCGCGCTGATGGGCGACCCGATGCTGGTCGCGCGGCAGCGGCTGCGGGTCAACGCGAGCATCGGGATCGCGCTGAGCGTCCCTGGCCATACCGACACGGCCGACCTCGTCAGGCGCGCGGACATCGCGATGTACCAGGCGAAGCGCAACGGTCGCGGGCGGGCCGAGCTGTTCGCACCGGGGATGGACGAGACCTTCAGCGAGGCGGCCGGCACCATCGCCTCCTGACGGCGGCTTCACCGGTGCGGAAGCGGGTGCTCGACGCGGTGGCCGTCCGGCCCGGGGCCCAGGTTGGCGATGGCGTCGCCGCGGTGCGCGGGGAACGAGATGACCTGCTGGTACGTGGGCCGGTTCTGCCACGCGACCAGCGGGTCGGTGATGCCGCCGAGCGGGGACTGCTCGATGGCGTCGGCGCACCACTGGTCGCCGGCCGAGCAGACCGGGTCGGCCGGGTACACCTGGCTGGCCGGCTGCGCCGCGGCCTGGCTCAGCGCGGACAGCAGCGCCGACCGGCAGGCGGCGAGGTCACCGCCGCCGCAGTAGGTGACCGGCAACGGGCTGCTGACCGGCTGGCCGAGTACCGCGCGGAGGTCCTTCGACACGTACCCCCACCAGCCGAACTGGAACGACGAGCCCTTGTGCGCCTGTGCCTGGTTGGCCGAGGACGGCACGGTGGACACGTCGCCCTGCTGGCCGCCGGACGGCGACTCGTTGATCTGCATCGCGTTGACCAGCGCCTGGTACAGGCCGGTGCCCAGGCCGCTCTTGAACTGCGCGGAGACCAGCAGCGGCCACCACGCGTCGAAGACCCGGATCGCGTCGGCGTACCGGTACGTCCTGGCGCCGGCCGAGGTTTCCAGGCGGTGCGCGCCAGCGTTGTACCACGCCTGCAGCGAGCCGATGGTCGCGGCGAGGCTGGCATCGGTGACGGGCTGGCTGCCGAGCACCTGCAGCAGGTACCCCAGCAACTGTTGACCTCGCAGGTCGACGGAGGCCGCGTTCTCCGCGACCCGGACCACCGCGGCCCGGTCCAGTTTCTGTCCATTTTGGACGGCCGCGCGCATCGGGCCGTCCAGCAGCTGCCCGCGCTGCACCGGGCCGAAGCTGAAGTTGCCGTCCGCCGCGCTGTAGTCGTTGGCCTGCTTGTTGTTCCAGCTGACGTAGTAGTCCTGGTCCACCGAGTTGGGATGCGTGGACGCCGGCGTGTACGTGGCGGTGTTCGTGGCCGGGTCCCAGCCCTGCCACTCGTACGCGGTGCTCTGCGGCAGGTTGGGGTCGGCACCGGTGGCGCGCACCGGGTCGAGCCCGGAGTTGTAGTACCCGGCCTGGGTGGAGTTGACGTAGAACCAGTTGAACGCGAACCCCACGTTGCCGGCGGCGTTCTGGAACCCGGCCGCGGTGCCCATCTCGGCCGGGTCGTCGTACATCTGGAAGCCGATCGCCGAGTCCGCCTCGTGCCGGTAGGTCGAGCGCAGCGCGGTGAACGCCACCGGCGTGCCCGACGCGAGCCCGCGCCAGGTCACCAGCCCGTACTTCGTCCGGTAGGTGATGAGCCGGTACGAGCCCGCCGCGGTGGAGTCCGCGGTGTTCGGGGTCCACGCGTTGTCCCGCTCCAGCACCTCCATCGGGGTGCACGTGCCGCGGAAGAGGTAGCTGGTGGAGTCGACGGTGGCGGTACCGCCGGACGGGTCGCACAGCGGCACCGCGTACGTGTCGGTGATGTCCTGCTCGGCCGAGGTCGCGCTCCACGCGTAGTCCTGCCCGCGGCCGATCAGCACGTACAGGTTGAGGCCGGCGAACGCGATGCCGCGCGCGCTGATCCCCGGCCCCTGCAGCTCTTCGAGCATCAGCAGCTGCGGGGAGAAGTACCCGGTCTGCGGGCCGAAGACCGCGATCGGGTGCCCGGTGGCGGAGTTGGCGGCGGAGACCACGACGGCGTTGGACATGCCCTGGTGGGTGCTGCTGATCTGGAGGCCGGGCAGCACGCCGGCGGTCGACGCGGTGGCGCCGGTCGCCGAGCCGGTCGGGTCGAACACGACCGGCTGCGGCGTGGCGGTGCCGGCGTCGGGCAGGACGACGCTGGCGGTGCCACCGGCGGCGCCGTACGGGAAGCTCTGCCCATTGTGGAGGGTCAGCACCGACTCCGGGTCGTTCTGCTCCCGGAACGCCTGCCAGACCTGGTCACCGGCGGCGGTGCCGTACCTGGCGCGGGCCGCGACGCGGACCAGCGCGGAGGTCATCTCGCCGCCCCCGCCGCCGCCGAACAGGCCGCCGATCACGCCGGCGACGGCCATCAGGTCGGTGGCCTGGAACGCCTGCGGGCCACCCGCGTTGGTGACCGCGTCCAGGTGCCCGGTCAGCACGTACTCGCCGGGACAGTTGCGGTTGGCCATGCAGGTCGCGATGTACGCGTTGATGCCGGCCACGTAGTTCCGCACGTCGTCGTAGAGCTGGGCGCCGCGGGTGCCCCGGGTGCGCAGCGAGTCGATCTGCGCCTGCAGGTCCGCCTCGGTGTACGGGGAGTTGCGCCAGACGCTCTGCTCCAGCTGCCGGTTGCCCGGGGCGCCGCCGGCGAACGAGGTGAGCTGCCCGCGCCCGACGTGGCGCATCAGGTCCATGAGGAACAGCCGGTCCTCGGCGCCGGCGTACCCGGCGCCGTACATGGTGCCGGCCCGGGTGGTGCCGGTGATGTGTGGGACGCCCAGCGCCCTGTCGCGCACGATGGTCACGTCGGGGCGGGGCGTCTCGGTGCGCTCCACCTGCCCGGCCGGTACCCCGAACGAGCTGTCGTTGTAGAAGGTGCTGATCTGGCCGTCGGACAGGCCGGTGTAGCCGTAGAGCAGGTTGGCGTACTTGTCGAGCTGGTCCGCCGAGTGGGCGGGGCGGGTGCCGAGGGTCTTGTTGCCCAGGATGTCCACGAGCGTGGCGTTGCCGTTCTCGCCGGGCGGCAGCACGTCGTTGCACTGGCCCAGGCAGTAGTCGTTCAGGCTGGCGTACCCGGTGGCCGCGGCGGCCGGGGCCACCGGCGGGGTGACGCTGACCGCGGCGCCGGTGACCAGCGCGACGGCGATCGTGGTTAGGCGTCGGGACATGGGCGGACGCTCCCCTCCGACAGTGGTGCCCGGGTAAGACGCGAGAAGTTCTCGGATACCGGATCCTAAAAACGTCATCCATGAAGGGCGATGCGATGTTACCGCTCGGTACACATACCGGGGCTTTGCACAAATCGGGCTGGCTACGCTTCCCCCCATGACCACACCAGCGCCGCAGCAGCCCCTCTCCCAGCAGCCCCAGCAGCTGCCGGACAGTGCCCGCGCCCGGCTCGGCCGGCCGCAGCAGACCGGCCGGGCCTTCTTCACCTCAGACCTGTCGGTCAACGAGTTCGTGCTCACCACCCAGACCGGCTTCGCCCCGCTGGGCCTGGTGATGGGCACCTGCATCTATCACGTGGGGATCCAGAACGCGCGCTGGTCGGTCAGCCAGGAGCTGCAGGTACTGAGCCAGGCCATGTACCACTGCCGGGAGCTGGCGATGGCGCGGATGGAGGCGGAGGCCGACGCGCTGGGCGCGGACGGGGTGATCGGGGTACGGATCCGGTCGCTGAACTACCCGTTCGCCTCCGACGTGCTGGAGTTCGTCGCGGTGGGTACCGCCGTCCGGGCCGGCAACGGAAACTCGTACCGCACGCCGGCCGGGCAGCCGTTCACCTCGCACCTTTCGGGACAGGATTTCTGGACCCTGTGGCAGCACGGCTGGGTACCCCGGGCGCTGGTGCTGGGCACGTGCGTGTACCACATCGCGCACATGACGTTCCGCCAGATGCTGTCCAACCTCGGGCAGAACGTGGAGCTGGGGAACTTCACCCAGGCCGCGTACGACGCGCGGGAGATCGCCATGACCCGGATGCAGTACGAGGGGGAGCAGGTCGGCGCGGACGGGATCGTGGGCGTGACCGTGGACGAGTCGGCCTGGGGCTGGGGCGAGCACGCGATCGAGTTCTTCGCGATGGGTACCGCCGTGCAGCGCATGCACCCGGACGCCGTGCCGGTCAGCCCGAACCTGACGCTGCCCCTGGACAACTGAGAGGGTCTTGTGTGACCGGTGACCGACCTGGTAGACATCCGATGAATACATCGGATGTTCTGCGAAGGGTGATCCGTGAAGTTGCTGCGAGTGGGCCCACCCGGGGCAGAGCGTCCGGCGGTGCTGGATTCCGCGGGTGAGCTGCGCGACCTGACGGGCGTGGTGGACGACATCGCGGGGCCGGTGCTGTCCCCGGACGGCCTGGCCGGTCTCGCCGCCGCGGCAGCCGGCGACCTGCCCGTCCTCGACCGCGCCGCGGTGCGGATCGGCCCGCCGGTGGCCCGGCCGGGAAAGATCGTCTGTATCGGGCTCAACTACCGCGACCACGCCGAGGAGACCAACGCCACCCTGCCGGGCGAGCCCGTGCTGTTCATGAAGGCCAGCAACACGGTGGTCGGCCCGCACGACGACGTGCTGATCCCGCGGGGCAGCGTGAAGACCGACTGGGAGGTGGAGCTCGCGGTCGTCATCGGCACGCCGGCGCGGTACCTGGACTCGGCGGCCGACGCGCTGCGCTGCGTCGCCGGGTACGCGGTCGCCAACGACGTGTCGGAGCGCGAGTTCCAGCTCGAGCGCGGCGGGCAGTGGGACAAGGGCAAGTCGTGCGAGACCTTCAACCCGCTGGGTCCCTGGCTGGTCACCGCGGACGAGGTACCGGATCCGCAGCAGTTGGGCCTGCGGCTGTGGGTCAACGGCCGGCCGCGGCAGGACGGGAACACCAAGGACATGGCGTTCGGAGTCGCCGAGATCGTCCAGTACCTCAGCCGGTTCATGGTGCTGGAGCCGGGTGACGTGATCAACACCGGTACCCCGGCCGGGGTGGCGCTGGGCCAGCCGGAGCCCAGGCCCTACCTGCGCCCCGGCGACCTGGTCGAGCTGGAGATCGACGGGCTGGGCCGGCAGCGGCAACGCCTGGTGGCCGCCCCGTGAGTGACCGACGGCGCGCTCCCCTCAGCGCAGGAGCGGGCCCGGCGAGCATCACATCGCTGGACACGTACGACGTCCGGTTCCCGACGTCCCGGGACCTGGACGGGTCGGACGCGATGAACCCGGACCCCGACTACTCCGCCGCGTACGTGGTGCTGCGCACCGACGCCGGGGACGGGCACGAGGGGCACGGCTTCGCGTTCACCATCGGTCGGGGCAACGACATCGAGGCCGCCGCCATCGGGGCGCTGCGCCCGTACCTGCTCGGGCGGCCGTTGCTGCCGTTGCTGGAGAACCTGGGCGGCTTCTGGAAGGAGCTGGTGCACGACTCGCAGCTGCGCTGGCTGGGCCCGGAGAAAGGCGTCATGCACATGGCCATCTCGGCCGTGGTCAACGCGCTGTGGGATCTGAAGGCCAAGCGCGCCGGCCGGCCGCTGTGGCTGCTGCTGGCCGAGATGTCCCCGGAGGAGCTGGTGTCCCTTGTGGACTTCCGGTACCTCACGGACGCGCTGACCCCCGACGACGCGCTGGAGATCCTGCGCCGGGCGCAGCCGGGCCGGGCGGGGCGCGTCGAGGCGCTGCGGGAGCGCGGCTATCCGGCGTACGCCACGTCACCGGGCTGGCTGGGCTACTCCGACGACAAGCTGCGCGTGCTGTGCAAGGAGGCGGTCGCGCAGGGCTTCACCCAGATCAAGCTCAAGGTCGGCGCCGACCTCGCGGACGACCTGCGCCGCATCCGCATCGCCCGCGAGGTGTGCGGCCCGGACATCCGCATTGCCGTGGATGCCAACCAGCGGTGGGACGTGCAGCCGGCGATCGACTGGGTACGGGAGCTGGCGCCGTACCACCCGTGGTGGGTGGAGGAGCCGACCAGCCCGGACGACGTACTCGGGCACGCCACGATCGCGCGCGCGATCGCCCCGATCAAGGTGGCGACCGGCGAGCACGTGCAGAACCGGGTCATCTTCAAGCAGATGCTCCAGGCCGGCGCGCTGTCGTACCTGCAACTGGACGCGGCGCGGGTGGCGGGGGTCAACGAGAACGTGGCGATCCTCCTGCTGGCCGCGAAGTTCGGGGTGCCGGTGTGCCCCCACGCGGGCGGTGTCGGACTCTGCGAACTCGTACAGCACCTGTCGATGTTCGACTACGTGGCGGTCTCCGGCTCGATGGACGACCGGGTCATCGAGTACGTCGACCACCTGCACGAACACTTCGTGGACCCGGTCGTGATCCGCGGCGGCCGGTACCTGGCGCCGTCCGCGCCCGGCTTCTCGGCGACGATGCGCCCGGAGACGCTCACCGCGTACGCGTACCCCCATGGTCCTATGTGGATGGACGAGGCCCCGCATGGGTGAGTTCGACGACCTGGCCGCGGTGGTGACCGGCGGTGCCTCCGGCATCGGCCTCGCCACCGCCACGCTCCTGGCCGCGCGCGGCGCCCGGGTGGCCTGCCTGGACCTCGAACCCGGCGGCCTGCCCGAGCCGCTGCTCGGCCTGAAGGCCGACGTGAGCGACGACATCGAGGTGCGCGCCGCGGTGCAGGCGGCGGCGCAGGCGCTCGGCGGCATCGACATCCTGGTCAACAACGCGGGCATCGGTGCGCAGGGCACCGTGGCGGACAACTCCGACGCCGAGTGGCACCGCGTCTTCGACGTGAACGTGGTCGGCATGGTGCGCGTCTCGCGCGCCGCCCTGCCGCACCTCCGCGAGTCACGGCATGCCGCGATCGTGAACACCTGCTCGATCGCGGCCCATGCCGGGTTGCCCGACCGGGCGCTGTACAGCGCGAGCAAGGGGGCCGTCCAGTCGCTGACCCTGGCGATGGCGGCCGACCACCTCGCCGAGGGGATCCGGGTCACGTGCGTGAGCCCCGGCACGGCCGACACCCCGTGGGTGCGCAGGCTGCTGGCCGCGGCTGATGACCCGGATGCCGAGCTGCGCGCGCTGGCCGCGCGCCAGCCCAACGGCCGGTTGGTCAGCGCGGAGGAGGTCGCCGCGGCGATCGCCTACCTCGCCAGCCCGCTGGCCGGCGCGACGACCGGTACCGTGCTCGCCGTCGACGGCGGCATGCACGGCCTCCGGCTCCGCCCACCCTCCCAGTGAGCACCACCCACACCCCTTCACGAGCGAGGCATAATGATCAACCGCAGAACGGCGGTCTTCGCCGCCGGAATCGCCCTGCTGGCCGTGGCCGCCACCGCCTGCAACCGGTCCAGCAGCCCGAGCAGCGGCAGCAGCGGCGGCACCGCCGCCGGCAAGGTCGGCATCGACCTGCCGCGCTCGGACTCCGACTTCTGGAACTCGTACGCCAAATACGTCAACAGCGACGTCACCAGCATGGGCATCTCGGCGCTGACGCCGACCGACTCGGCCAATGACATCACCAAGCTGGCCGCCAACGTGCAGTCCCTGGTGGCGCAGGGCGCCAAGGCGATCGTGATGGCGCCCCAGGACACCGCCGCGGTCGCGCCCACGCTGAGCATGCTGGCCGGCAAGAACATCCCGGCGGTCAGCGTGGACACCCGGCCGGACACCGGCAAGGTGTTCATGGTCGTGCGCGCGGACAACCGGGCGTACGGCACCAAGGCGTGCGAGTTCCTCGGGCAGAAGCTGAACAACAAGGGCACGGTCGTCGAGTTCGAGGGCGACCTCGCCTCGATCAACGGCCGGGACCGTTCCGAGGCGTTCGGCGCCTGCATGCAGCAGAAGTTCCCCGGCGTCAAGGTGGTCGCCGCGGAGACCAACTGGAAGGGCGACGTCGCCTCCGCGAAGCTGCAGAACGCGCTGAACCAGGGCGCGGTCAACGGCATCTACATGCAGGCCGGCGGCGTGTTCCTGGCGCCAACCATCGCGCTGCTGCAGCAGAAGAACCTGCTGGTGCCGCCGACCGACCCGAAGCACGTGTTCATCGTGTCCAACGACGGCATCCCGGCCGAGTTCGCCGCGATCAAGGCGGGCCAGATCGACGCGACCGTGTCCCAGCCGGCCGACCTGTACGCGAAGTACGCGCTGTTCTACGCGCAGCAGGCGCTGGCCGGCAAGACGTTCCAGGCCGGCCCGACCGACCACAACTCGACCATCGTCACCATCCCCAACGGTTTGGAGGACCAGCTTCCCGCGCCGCTGGTGACCGGTGACAATGTGAACGACCAGTCGCTGTGGGGCAACCAGGTAGGCAAGTGAGCGATCCGGCACCGGACACCGACCCCGTCGCCGAGGCGGTCGGGATCAGCAAGCGCTTCGGCGCCACCGTGGCCCTCGCGGACGTGGGGCTCACGGTGGCGCCGGGGGAGGCGCACGCCCTGGTCGGCCGCAACGGCGCCGGCAAGTCCACCCTCGTGTCGGTCCTCACCGGGCTGCTCCGCCCGGACGAGGGCCAGGTGCTCTTCGACGGGCGCCCCGCGCCGCCGGCCACCGACCGGTCCGCGTGGCGCCAGAAGGTCGCCTGCGTGTACCAGAAGTCCACCATCATCCCCACCCTGTCGGTCGCGGAGAACCTGTACCTCAACCGCCAGGACGACGTGGGGCGGGAACGCAGCCGGAGCCGGTCTTCGGCGGCGGCGAGCACGGCTGGAGGCCGGCATGGCCCGGTGGCCGGTGCGATCTCGTGGGGGCGGGTCCGAGCGGAGGCCGGCCGGCTGCTGGGCACCTGGGGCATCGACGTGGATCCCCGGGCACTGGCCGGGGAGCTGACCGTCGAGCAGCGGCAGACCGTGGAGATCGCGCGGGCACTGTCGTTCGGTGCCCGCTTCATCATCCTCGACGAGCCGACCGCGCAGCTCGACGGCGCCGGCATCAACCGCCTCTTCGAGCGGCTGCGCGGCCTGCGGGCGGCCGGGGTGGCCTTCCTGTTCATCTCCCACCACCTGCAGGAGGTGTACGAGATCTGCCAGACGGTCACGGTGTACCGCGACGCGCGGCACGTGCTCACCGCGCCCGTCGCGGAACTGGGCCGGGAGGCGTTGGTCGAGGCCATGACCGGCGAGGCGGTCGGCCTGCGGGAGATCGGTTCGACCGGCGGGCACGCCCGGGACGCGGTGGCGCTGTCCGTCGAGGGCCTGCGCCTGGACGGCGCCTACGAGGACCTTTCCTTGGGGGTACGGGCGGGTGAGGTGCTCGGGCTCGCCGGTGCCGGTGGTTCCGGCGTGGTCGCCGTCGGCGAGACGGTCGTCGGGCTGCGCCGGCAGGGCTCCGGCCGGGTACTGGTGGACGGTCGGGAGGTCCGGCCGGGCAGCGTACCGGCGGCGCTGGCCGCCGGCATCGGCTTCGTCCCCGAGGACCGGCACCGGCAGGGCCTGGTGCCGCTGCGCTCGGTCGGCGAAAACCTCACGCTGACCATCGCCGACCGGCTGGGCCGCTTCGGCTTCGTCTCCGGTGCCCGGCGGCGGCGCGCGGCGCTGGACCTGATGCGCGGCCTGGACGTGAAGGCGGCCGGACCGGACCAGCCGGTGTCCGCGCTGTCCGGTGGCAACCAGCAGAAGGTCGTGATGGGCCGCGCGGTGGCCAGCGAGCCCAAGGTGCTGGTGCTCATCCGGCCCACCGCCGGGGTGGACGTGAAGTCGAAGGAGACCCTGCTGGGTGCGGTGGCGGCCGCGGCGCAGCAGGGCTGCGCGGCGCTGATCGTGTCGGACGAGCTGGACGACCTGCGGGCCGCGGACCGGGTGATCGTGATGTTCCAGGGCCGGGTCGTCGGGGAGCTGCCCCGCGGCTGGACCGACCGGCGGATGGTGGCCGCGATCGAGGGACTGGCATTCGAGGAGAGCCATGGTTGACGTATCTCCGGCATCGGCGGACACGCTGCCCGCACCGGGCGCGGCGGCGGGCCGCTCGTCCGCCAGCCTGCGCGCGCGGCTGCGCCGGTTCCGCGACTTCTCGCTGATCCCGGTCATCCTGCTGCTGCTGGTCGTCGGCTTCATCGCCAGCCCGAACTTCCTCACCACCGACAACATGCTGGCGGTACTGCAGCAGGCGACCGAGCTGAGCGTGCTGGTACTGGCCGAGGCGCTGGTGCTCATCGCCGGGCAGATGGACCTGTCGCTGGAGTCCACCATCGGGCTGGCTCCGGTGATCGCGGTCTGGCTGGTGCTGCCGGCGCACGGCGGCCGCTTCAACGGGCTGGGACTCGGCCTGCCCGGCTGGACGGCGCTCCCGCTGTGCCTGGTCATCGGCGCGGCGATCGGCGCGCTGATCGGGTTGCTGCGGGTCATGGTGCGGCTCAACGCGTTCATTGTCACGCTGGGCATGCTGATCACGCTGCGCGGGCTGCAGACGGCGATCACCGGTGGCCAGTCCATCTTCCAGCTGCCCGGCTCCTTCACCTACCTGGGCAGCACCTCCTGGATCGGGATACCCGCCTCGGTGTGGGTGTGCGCGCTGCTGTTCGCGGCCGGCGTCGGCGTGCTCGGCTGGTACCGGCACGGCCGCGCCCTGTACGCGGTGGGCGGCAACGCCGACGCGGCGCGGGCGGCGGGCATCCGCGCCGACCGGCTGGTCTGGATCGTGTTCATCGTGGCCGGCACCCTGGCCGCGTTCGCCGGCATCCTGTACACCGGGCACTACGGCTCGATCGCGGCGACCCAGGGCCAGGGGATGATCTTCCGGGTGTTCGCCGCCACCGTCATCGGCGGGGTCAGCCTCAACGGCGGCCGGGGCAGCATCTTCGGCGCGCTGACCGGCGCGGTGACGCTCCAGCTCATCGACAATGTGCTCAGCTTCGCCGGGGTACCGCCGGTGTGGGAGCAGTTCCTCGACGGCGTCATCATCCTGGGCGCGCTGGTCGTCTCCCGCTTCGCTTCGGGTGAAGCGCAGGACTGATCGCAGGAGGAGGGAATCGTGCAACGGATCGCCCTGCACACCCGGCTCGCGCCGGGCAGGGAGGACGAGTACGAGAAGGTGCACGCGGTCATCCCGGCCGGGCTGGACGCGGCGCTGCGCGAGGCCGGCGTGCGCGCGTGGCGGATCTGGCGGGACGGCCGGGACCTGTTCCACGTGGTGGAGGTCGACGACTACCAGCGCATGCGCCACCTGCTGCGCGACCACCCGGCCAACGTGCCGTGGCAGGCCCGGATGGCCCAGCTGCTGGAGGTGGAGGATGACTACTCCGGCGGCGACACGGGGCTGCGCCTGGTGTGGGAGCTGCCGTGAAGGCATTTCCGGTGGGCCGCTCGGCGGTGGCGGTCACCGCGCTGGGGCTGGGCGCCGCGTCGCTGGGCAACCTGTACCGGAGCGTCTCCGACGAGGACGCGGCGTCCACTGTGGACGCCGCGTGGGACGCCGGGGTGCGCTACTTCGACACGGCGCCGCACTACGGTCTCGGCCTGTCCGAGCGGCGGCTGGGCGCGGCGCTGCGGGACCGGCCGCGGGCGGAGTACGTGCTGTCCACAAAGGTCGGTCGGCTGCTGGTGGACAACCCGGGCGGCGCCGACCGGCGTGACCTCGACAACGGCTTCGACGTGCCGGCCGGCCTGCGCCGGGTGTGGGACTTCTCCGCCGACGGGGTACGGCGCAGCCTGTCCGACAGCCTCACCAGGCTGCGCCTGGACCGGGTGGACGTGGTGCTCATCCACGACCCGGAGGAGAGCGACGACCCATCGGCGGCCCTGGACCAGGCCTACCCGGCGCTGCACGAGCTGCGTGCCCAGGGCGTGATCGGCGCGGTCGGAGTGGGCTCGAAGCAGTGCCAGATCCTGACCCGGTTCGCCACCGATACCGACATCGACACGGTGATGCTGGCCGGCCGGTACACGCTGCTGGAGCAGCCGGCCCTGGACGAGCTGCTGCCCGCGTGCGAGCGGCGCGGCGTGTCCGTCCTCAACGTGGGCGTCTTCAACAGCGGCCTGCTCGCCGTGGACTGGCCGGACGCGAGCCGCCCGTACGAGTACGGCACGGTGCCGGCCGCGCTGCTGGAGCGGGCGCGGCGCATCGCGACCCGGTGCCAGAAGTACGGGGTGAGCCTGCCCCAGGCCGCGCTCGTGTTCGCCGCGGCCCACCCGACCGTGGCCACGGTCGTGGTCGGCGCCGGCCGGCCGGCCCACCTGACCCGCAACGCGCAGCTGCTGGCGAGGCCGCTGCCGCCGGGCGACCTGTGGCGCGAGCTGGTCGCCGAGGACCTGCTGCGCCCCGACGCCCCGGTGCCGTCGTGACCGTCATCGACGCTCATCACCATCTGTGGGATCCCGGCACCCGGGAGTACCCGTGGCTGGCGGGCGCGGCGCTGGCCCCGCTGCGCCGACCGTACACAGTGGACGACCTGCGCGCGGCGGCGGCCGGCCGGGTGGCGCGCACGGTGCTGGTGCAGACGGTGGGGGAGCACGCCGAGACGGTGGAGTTCCTCGGCACGGCCGCCGGCAGCGGCGGGCTCATCGCCGGCGTGGTCGGCTGGGTGGACCTCACCGCGCCCGACGTCCCCGAGCGGCTGGCCGGGGTGCGTGCCGGCTCCGGCGGGGACCTGCTGGTCGGCATCCGGCACCAGGTGCAGGACGAGCCCGATCCCGGCTGGCTGGTCCGGCCCGACGTGCTGCGCGGCATCCGGGCGGTGGGCGCGGCCGGGCTCGCGTACGACCTGCTCGTGCTCGCGCCGCAGTTGGCGGTCGCGCGGGACGTGGCGGCCAGCCTGCCGGAGGTGCGCTTCGTGCTCGACCACCTGGCCAAGCCGCCCATCGCCGCCGGCGGATGGGAACCGTGGGCCACGGACCTGGCCGCGCTGGCCGGCCTGCCCAACGTCACGGCGAAGCTGTCCGGGCTGGTCACCGAGGCGCCTCGGGACGGCTGGGACGCGCCGCTGATTAGCCGGTACGCCCGGCACGCGCTGTCCGTCTTCGGTCCGCGGCGGTGCATGTTCGGCTCCGACTGGCCGGTCTGCACGCTCGCCGCCGGCTACCCGCAGGTGCTGGACCTGGCCGAGGCGCTCACGGAGGACCTCAGCCCGGCCGAGCGTGCCGACGTGTTCGCCGGCGCCGCCTCCCGGGTCTACCGACTCCCCGGTTAGAGCACCCGGCGCAGCCAGTCCTCCACGCCCGCCACGTGCACCGTCGCCCAGGAGCGGGCCAGCTCCGGCTGGCGCGAGGCGATCGACTCGCAGATCGCGGTGTGCTGGTCGCGGGTGCGCGCGACGGCACCCTCCTGGGTCAGGCCGCGCCAGATCCGGGCCCGGGTGGTGGGTCCGGAGAGGCTGTCGATGAGCGAGGCCAGCACCGTGTTGCCCGAGCCGACCGCGATCCTGCGGTGGAACTCCAGGTCGTTGGCGACCAGCGCCTCCACCGTCGGCTCGTCGGCGAGCGCGGCCAGCACCGCGCGCAACTCCTCCACCTGCGCGTCGGTCATGTGCTGCGCGGCCATCGCGGTGGCCGCCGGCTCCAGGATCCGGCGCACCTCCAGGAACTCCAGGACGGTGTCGTCGCGGTGGAACTCGACCACGAAGCTCATCGCGTCGAGCAGCAGCCGCGGCTCCAGGCTCGTTACGTAAGTGCCGTCGCCCTGCCGTACGTCGAGCACGTGGATGAGCGAGAGCGCCTTGACCGCTTCGCGCAGCGAGTTGCGGGACAGCCCGAGCCGGTCGGCGAGGTCGGCCTCCTTGGGCAGCCGGTCGCCGGGGCTCAGCTCGCCGGAGACGATCATTCCCTTGATCTTGTCGATCGCCTCGTCGGTGACGGCCACGAACCACCCCTCAAGCTCGGATGTTTCGCGTCATCCTACGGTTCACTGCTGGACGAGCCCATGGACGCCGGGCAGTCTGAGAACTAGTCCGGCATACGCAGGGTCGGGTCGGTGGGGGTGTCGGGCCAGTCCGGATCCGGCTCCTCTGCCTTCAGCCGCTCGGGTCCGACC
>JBBWZQ010000221.1:0-5849 GCA_039649115.1 Micromonosporaceae bacterium
ACCGGCGCCCGGATACCGACCCGAAGTCTTGCAGGAGCTGTTCGGCACCGCGTACGGGCATCACCAGGATGGCCAGCGGTGACCGCTGCCGTGCGTGAAGCGGCGCCGGTTCTCGACTGCGTCGACGCGGCCGGCGCCACCTACTCGCCGCGCCCCACGCCGGCCACCTGGCCGCAGACCGAACAGTCCCGCGGGGCCGCCTTCAGCCGGTTGACCGCGCCGCCGTTGCGGGCATCCACATCGGAGGTACGGGCTTGCGTCCGGCGTGGCCTGACCGTGCTGCTGGACTGGCTGGCCGTCCAGCTGCGCGACACCTGGCAGAGCCGCTGGATCGCCAGCGGCGCCGACCGCGCCGGCCCGGACTGGTTCGCCCTACCCTTGCCGCATCTGGCCCAGCCCAGCACCGGGTTGACCCAACGGGTGCGCGCCGACCTGGTTACCGGCGTCCGGATGCTCATCCTGGGTCAGGTCATCCGTCCCGGCTATCCGTGGCTGCTGCGCTACCGCCCCTGCGTCCTGCTGGAGGACGCCCGCCAATTGTTGGACCCCACCGGCTTCGCGCGGCTACGCGGCCATTGCCAGGCCACCGGGCGCGGCAACCCGCTGGACTACAAGAGCGCGGTGAACCGCATCACCTGGATCCTGCTGAACAAGGGCGGCCAGATCCGCGACATCACCGTCGGCGACTGCGTGGAACTGGATCGCGCGATGCGGGAACACCAGTGCAAGAGCGCGGTGGACAAGCCGTTGTACTACACGCTGTTGCGCGAAACCGGTGTGCTGCCAGCAGATTCGCCACCCCGGCTCAAGGCGTTACGGATGGTCGGGCCACTGGGCCCGGGCGCAACTCGTCGACAAGTACCAGATCCAGTCGCCGTCGATCCGGCGGCTGCTCACGGCCTACCTCGCAGAGAAGGCCCCTCAGCTGGACTACGCGTCGTTGGTGCACCTGGCCACCAGCCTGTGCAGCCTGTTCTGGAAGGACCTGGAGCGCCACCACCCGGGTATCGACTCGCTGCACCTACCGGCCGAGGTCGCCGTGGCCTGGAAGGCACGGATCAAGCTCCGGCATGACAAGCACGGCAACCCCATCGGCAAGCGGGCCAGCCCCCGCAGCCAGCTCCTCAAGGTCAGAGCGTTCTACCAGGACATTGCCCGATGGGCCGCCGAGGACCCCGGCACCTGGGGAGCGTGGGTGGCGCCCCGCCCGATCAAGTCCAGCGAATGCTCCCTGTTCAAGGAGACCAAGCAGCGCAAGGCCGTCATGGACCAGCGCACCCGAGTCCGGCTACCGGTGCTCCCCACCCTGGTACGCACCGCCGAGACCCAACGCCGCATCACCCGCGAACGTCTGCAAGCCGTGCTGGCGACACCGCCCGGCCAGACCGTTCACGTGGCCGGCGCCGCTTTCGTGCGCATCCCGGGGCAGGCCGACCGAGTCGGCGCCACCGACCTGGCCACCGCAACCCGCCGGGACCTGACCTACGAGGAGGAGCGCGCCTTCTGGTCCTGGGCCATCGTGGAAGTCTTGCGCCACACCGGCATCCGCGTGGAGGAAATGGAGGAATTGACACACCAAAGCTTCGTCGCCTACACCCTGCCCAGCACCGGCGAGGTGGTGCCGATGCTGCGGGTGGCGTTCGGCGCCGTCGAGTCGCTGCGCCGCAACCTCGCCTGCGAGCTGGGACCGCACGGCATCCGGGTGCTGACCCTGCAGACCGGCGGGATACCGGAGTCCATCCCCGAGGACTTCGACATGCGCGGGGCGGTCACCGAGGCGATCGTCGGGCAGACGATGCTGCGGCGCGCCGCGACGCTGGAAGACGTGGGCAACGTCGCCGCCTTCGCCGCCTCGGACCGGGCCCGGGCGATGACGGCGACGGCCTTCAACATCACCTGTGGCTCGGTCGTGGACTAGCTGCGGTCACAGGGAGGTGCTGGACATCGTCCGGACCGCGCTGGAGTCGACCGCACCAGTACCGCTGCCCCGCGCCCCCCGCGGTGGCCCGCTCCGCGCGCGCACTCCCCGGACCCACCGGTTCAGACTGGCGGAGTCCGGGTACCCGGCGGCCATGACGGATGACGCGGCCGGGGTCCTGTTCGACGTCGACGGCACCCTCGTGGACACCCCGTACCTCCACGTGGCGTGCTGGTGGCAGGCGCTGCGCCAGTACGGCCACGAGGTGCCGATGGCGCGCATCCACCGCGCGATCGGGATGGGCTCGGACCACATCCTCGATCACCTGCTCGGCGCCGAGCGCGACCACGGCGACGACGCCTCGATGGCCGACGCGCACACCGCCCTGTACGCGGTGTACTGGCAGCGGCTGCGGCCCACGCCCGGCGCGGCCGACCTGTTGCGCGCGTGCGCGAGCCGGGGCCTGCGGGTGGTGCTCGCCTCGTCGGCCTCGGCACGGGAGATGCGGGCGCTGCGTGCGGCGCTCGACGCGGACGACGTGATCGCGGCGGCCACCAGCGCCGACGACGCCGGGGAGTCGAAGCCGGCACCCGACATCCTGGCCGCCGCGCTGCAGGCGTCCGGGCTGCCCGCCGAGCGCACCAGCTTCGTCGGGGACGCGGTGTGGGACGTGTACTCGGCGGTCAAGCTCGACATCCCGTGCGTCGGCCTGACCTGTGGCGGGCTGGCCGAGGCGGAGTTGCGCGAGGTGGGTGCGGTCGAGGTCTACCAGGACCCGGCCGCGTTGCTCGCCGCGCTCGACCGGTCGGTGCTCACCCAGCGGTAGCGGACAGTCCGCTGAGGACAAGCGCGCACACCGACTCGAAGGCCGCGTCGATGTCCGGATCGGACCAGTGCGACGCGTAGGCCGGGTCGTGGAAGCGCCGGGTGGCGTCCCAGACCGCCCGGGCCGAACCGTCCACATCAGACACGCTGAAGTCACCCGTGGCGACGCCGTCCGAGATGATCCGGGTGAGCTGCCGGATCATCCCGGACACGTGTGCCTCGGTTACCGCGCTGCTCTCCCCCACCAGCACCAGGTAGGTGGCGAACAGCTCGGGGTCGTCCAGCGCCTTGCCGCGCTTGGTCGTGAACAGCGTGCTCAACCATTGACGCAACCGCCACGGCGCCGGGGCGTCCACGGCGACCACGGCGGCCAGTGGCGCGTGCGCCCGCTCCAGCCACCGCTCGGCCACCGTCTCGCGCAGCGCGGTCTTGCTCGGGAAGTGCCGGTACACGCTGCCGTGGCTGACCCGCAGCACCCGCGCCACATCGAGCACGGTCGCCTTGGCCGGCCCGAAGCGGCGCAGCACGTCCTCGGCCGCCCGCAGGATCTCCTCCCGGGTCAGGACGGTGTCGGCGGGACGCGCGGGGCCACCATGGGCGTTCACCGCTCGCTGTCGAGATGGACCAACTGCGCCGGAGCGTAGCGCTCGCCGGCCGCCGCACCCTCGGGCACGGCCTCCTCGATGCGGGCCAGGTCGGTGGCGGAGAGGGTCAGCTCCAGCGCGCCGAGCGACTCGGCGAGCCGGTCGCGGCGCCGGGCACCGATCAGCGGCACGATGTCCTCGCCCCGCGACAGCACCCACGCGATGGCGATCTGCGCGACCGTCGCGCCCCGCTGGTCGGCGACCGCGCGCAGCGCCTCGACGAGCGCGAGGTTGTGGGCGAGGTTGTCGCCCTGGAACCGCGGGCTGTAGCTGCGGAAGTCACCGTCCGTGGTGGACCGGTCGGCCGACCAGCGGCCGGAGAGCAGGCCGCGCGAGAGCACGCCGTAGGCGGTGACGCCGATGCCCAGTTCCCGGCAGGTGGGCAGGATCCGCTGCTCGATGCCGCGGGACAGCAGCGAATATTCGAGTTGTACGTCGGCGATGGGGTGTGCCGCGTGTGCCCGGCGGATGGTGTCCGCGCCGGCCTCGGACAGCCCGGCGTGGCGCACGTAGCCCGCCTTGACCAGCTCGGCGATCGCGCCGACGGTGTCCTCGATCGGCACGTCCGGGTCGACCCGCGCGATCCGGTACACGTCGATGTGGTCGGTACCCAGCCGGTTCAGCGAGTACGTGAGGAAGTTCTTCACCGCGGCCGGCCGGCCGTCGTACCCGTTCCAGCCGTTCGCGGGATCGCGCAGCGCGCCGAACTTCACGCTGATGGCGACGGCGTCCCGGTGCCGGCCGCGCAGTGCGTCGCGGATCAGCATCTCGTTGCGGCCCATGCCGTAGAAGTCGCCGGTGTCGAGCAGCGTGATCCCGGCGTCGAGGGCGGCGTGGATGGTCGCGATGCTCTCGGCCTCGTCGGCCGGACCGTAGAAGTCGGACATGCCCATGCAACCCAGGCCGAGCGCGGACACCTGAGGACCGTTGGTCCCGAGTGAGCGAAGGTTCATGGCGCGAGTATCGCCTATGTGCTGACAGATTTCAAATTCTGTCAGCGCATTTTCCAACTCACTCCGCGTCCTCCGGCCCGGTCAACTGGTCGATGGCAAACTCACGGGCGTACGGATCGGCATCGTTCTCGCTGGCCACCTGGTCCGGCGGCGGGTCGTCCAGCGGTTCCACCGGTACCTCTCCATCGGGCGCGTCCGCCCGCTCGCCGTCGTCCATCCCGCACCTCCTCCGGTCTTCCCCGCCCGGTTCCCGGTGTCCGCGGGCACAAACCCCGCCCCGCTCAATCCGCGGTGCCGAAGCCGACCGCGAACGCCCGCTTCAGGTAGTCCCAGGCCGCGTCGTTCAGGATGCCGCGCGTCGCGGCCTGCGGGCCCGTCCCGTCGATCTTCGCGTAGATGGCGGACAGCCCGGCCCGGTCGCCGCCGCTCATCTCATCCATCACCACCGTCCACCGCCGGGCAAGCTCCTGCACGGCCGGATCGGCCGGGTCCGTACCACGCCGGATGTGCTCCTCGACCTCCGACACGATCTCGGCGCACCGCCGTTGCCAGCCCGCGAACCGGTCCGCGAAGCCCGGCTCCCGGTGCCGCCGCCGTGCCTGGGCCAACTGTTCCGGCGTGAAATGGCTCGCCTGCATCATCGCCTCCATCGCTGCGAGTAGCTGATCCATCGAGGGCTCCGTGGCGTGCTGGAATGCGCGCAGCAGCGCGACGAGCCGGCGGCGCAGCAGGCGCTGTGCCGCGATATGCCGGTCCGCGCGGGCCAGTTGCCCGGACACCGCCCACTCCAGCCGCCCGCCGTCGCCGTCGAGGGAGATCGCGATCTCCCGCAGCGGGATGCCGAGTTCGCGCAGGGCCAGCACCTGGTACAGCCGCCGCAGGTCGCCCGCCGTGTACAGGCGGTGCCCGGCCGGCGAGCGCACCGCCGGCCGCAGCAGCCCGATCTGGTCGAAGTGGTGCAGGGTGCGGACCGTGACACCGGTCGCCGCGGCCAGTTCCCCGATCCGCCAGCATCGTTCCTCCACGAGATCACCCGGACCCGACGCTAGTACCTGACGTCGCGTCAGGAGCAACCACCATGACATTTGTCCCGGGTAGCTGGGGATTTTCAACGCTGCCGCGGCCATCGATGTCCCTCATACGCTCAGAAGCATGCGAACGGGGATGAGCACAATCGGAATGTTCACTGTCGCGACCGCGCTGCTCGCGCTGGCGGGACAGCCGGCACAGGCGGCGCCGGCGGGCCACGCCACCATCACGGTACGGGCCGGCGAAACGCTCGCCGTGCTCAGCTCGGGCGCCGTCGGCGTCAACACGCCGATCTGGAACCCGCGCCTGCCCGACCCGCAGGTACCCGGCCTGATCCGCGGTGCCGGGATCGGCATGCTGGAGTTCAACGGCGGCGGCGTCAGCGACCTGTACCACTGGCGCGACGGCACGCTCAGCCCGGATCCGGACGCGGCGAACCATCCGTACGACTACGGCTCCCTGCGGCCGCAGTTCAGCTTC
>JBBWZQ010000236.1:0-36133 GCA_039649115.1 Micromonosporaceae bacterium
TTGGTCAGCGCGGGTTCGAACGTCGTGCGGCCCATCAGCGCGGCTTCGCAGCCGGCGAGGAACTCCGGGAAGCCGTGGCTGTGGCCGGAGACGAACGACGGGTCGGCGGTCAGCGCCGGCCAGCCGCCGGGCGTGGTCACGTAGCCGTCGGCGCTGATGCTCGTGCGGGCGCGGATCTGCATCTGCTGGCTCCCTTGCTGAGTGGTCGTGAACTGCTGCTCACACTCGAAGGTCGGAGCCGATCGCGTCCCCTCGACATCGTCCGGACCGGCGCGATCCCTGTCGCGATGAACCACACCGAGCTACGAGATGAGCAGGCAGGCAGACCGTGACTGAACAGGGTGACCTCGACACGCGCCGGCCGACCGCGCTGGTGACCTGCCGCACTGCCGTCTGACGGCCGCCCGCGAACGCGCCGCGGTCCGTGATGGCGTCCTATCCGCGGTGCCGGGCGGTGTGCGCGGGTGCGGCCGCCGCGTTCCATCGGGCGCGCAGCGCGGCCAGCGCGTGGGCGTCGACGGTGTCCACCCGGCGGTGCCGCCCGTTGTCCACCCGTCCGGCCGCGCCCCACAGGGTCCACAACCCGGCGGCCGCGACAATCACCAGTCCGGTCAGGTTCAACACATTCATGGCGACCTCCGGCCCGGGTTTACCCGCCGGCACGAGTTCTATTCAGCTGAGTCATCGTCATATCGACCGGCGGGCCGGCACAGACCCCCAGATCATGGCGAACAGGGCGTTTCGGGCCTGGTATGCCAAACAGTCAGAACCCAGAGTTGGCATCACGTGCACAGCGCCCAGGACGCTCGTTACCGGAGCAGGCGGGCCGAGTTTGGTCCCCTTGTGCGCCGATACCGCGAATTCCAGCTGGCCCACCCCGGGGAGGCGTTGGGGGTGCTCGGCGCCGCCAAAGACCGGCTCCGCCTGCGCTCCCCCGGGTCATGACGCCCAGCGAACCGGGCAGTTACCGGCAGGCCCTCGCCTTCGCGAACGCCGCGCGCCAGCGGGCCTTCGCACGCGCCGCCCAGGTGCGCTTCGAGGTGGCCGTCACCCGCGCGCTGACGGGACAGCGCCCGTGGTACAGCCGCTGGTATCGACCACCGCGCGGGAGGGAACCGTTCGCCGACGCGATCGACCAGGGCCTGCGGAACGATCCGGCGTACGCCGGCGCGGTCGACGAGATGATGCGCTACCTTGCCACGGCCGTTCGGTACGCGCGCCGACGCGGTCACCGAGGCGACCATGTGCTGCGTTGGCTGCTGCGGCAGCTCGTGCTGCTGTTGCGCCCCCTCGTGGGGGAGAACGCCGCGGTGGACCGGGTCGCGGAGCTGGTGACCGGCCGGCGAGGGCCATAGTGGACAGCAACGGGGTGGGCGACGCTGGCCACCGGTCATGCCAAGGCACTTCCCCGGGCAACACCCGTGCCTACGCGGCCCGGTCCTGGCGGCCGGTGCGGTAGCCGGCTGCTTGCAGGGCGAACAGTTCGGCGTACCGGCCGGCGGCGGCGACGAGTTCGTCGTGGCCGCCGGACTCCACGAGAGCGCCCTGGTGCAGGACGTAGATGCGGTCGGCGTGGCGGACGTTGGCCAGCCGGTGGGTGATCAGGATCGTGGTCGCCACGCCCTGGCGGTCCCGGATGGCCTGGAAGAGCGCGTCTTCGGCGCGGGGATCGAGCGCGGACGAGGGTTCGTCCATGATGAGCAGGTCGGCGGTGCGCAGGAAGCCGCGGGCGGCGGTGATGCGTTGCCACTGCCCGCCGGAGAGATCCTGGCCGCCTTCGAAGGTGCGGTCCAGCAGTGTCTCGTATCCGTGCGGCAGTTCGCGGATCATGTCGTGGGCGACCGCGCGGGCGGCGGCGGCCTCGATGCGGTCCTGGTCGGGTTCGACGCTGGCGTCGCCAATGGCGATGTTGGTCGCGGCCGTGAACGGCCACCGGTGGTAGTCCTGGCTGACCACGGCGATCCGGCCCCGCAGTCCGGCCGGATGGCACGCGGACAGCGGCTGTCCGTTCCACTCGACCACACCCTGGGTGGGGCTTCGCAGCCCGGCGATCATCGCGGCGAGAGTCGTCTTGCCGGAGCCGTTCTCGCCGACGAACGCGACCGTCTGCCCGGCACGGATGGTCAGGGTCACGTCCACGACGGCAGGGGTGTCCCGGTCCGGGTAGCGCAGGCTGACCCCGCGCACGGCCAGGTGGGTCAGCGGATCGGCCGCCGGTCGGGCCGTGCCGGGCGGACCCGCGAGGTCGCCGGCGGCGGGCAGGTAGTCGGCGGCGCGTCGCATGAAGCCGGTGTAGTCGGCGAAGTGCTGGCCTTCGGTGTAGACGCGGTCGATCTGGTAGGTGACCGTGGACAGCGACCGCTGCGCGGCCTGTACCGCGACCACGCAGGTGGCCGCCGCGGCGAGGGGGATCTGCCCGTGCAGCAGCAGCACCCCGAGCAGGAGGTACACGCCGCCGGTGGCCAGCCCGCCGACGACCGAGCCGATCGCCATCGTGGTGGTCACCCGGCGGGCGAGCGCCAGTTCGATGCGGGTCTCCACGCCCATGACCCGGTCGTACTGGTCGAGGAGGAACCGGCGCAGGCCGTAGGCGCGCAGTTCGGCCGCTGAGTCGCGTTCGGCCATCAGCCGGTGCAGGATCCACAGCCGGCGCCGGCGTACCGACCCGGTGATGTAGGTGCGGTAGCGCTGGTGACCGGCCTGCAGGGAGGCCCATCCGTTCGGCAGGGTCGCGATCAGCAGCGCCACGACCAGCAGCGGGTGGATGACGACGACCGCGACGATCACCGCGACCATTCCGGCCAGCCCGGCGAGCAGGTTCATGGCGCCCTGGACCAGCCCGATCGCCGAGTCGGTGCCGCGCGAGGCGCGTTCCATGTCGTCGGCGAACGCGTCCGCGTCGAACGCCTCCAGCCGTACCGCGGTCGTGACTTCGAACAGCGCCCGCTCGACCTCCCGGTTCACCCTGGGGGTGAGGCCGTTCTGCGCGAATCCGGTGGTGATGCCCATGCCGGCGCGCACCGCGCTGGACGCGGCGAGCGCCGCCAGCGCCGGCAGCGCCGCCGCCGCCCGCCCCGGCGTGGGTCCGCTGGCGAACAGTTGTACCAGGATCCGCTGGGTGGCCAGCAGGCCGAAGCTGGCCATCACCCCGGCGGCCAGCGTCGCCGCGGCGACCACCACGGTGCGCGTCCGGTCCGCGCGCCAGCTGATCCGCACCGCTTCGGCGACCAGCCGGGGCAGTTCGGCGAACACCGCCAGCGCGCCGGCCTGTGCGCGGGCCCGGACCCCGGTCTCCCACCACATCGCCCGCAGTTCCGGCAGCACCGACTCGGCGGCCGCCACGCCACCCTGCCGGGGCACACCACCAGTCTGGTCCGTGCGGGTCGATTCGTCGGCAGTCGATGCAGCCACAACGCCTCCAGGCAAGATGAGTCACCCGCCGGGCGAGGCGCGGGCCGGGTGCTTCGGGTCCCCGATCCGGATCCGGGGGCGGGCCTTGCCACCCCACGGTCCGCCGGTTCGGTGTCCCACTGGTGACGAACAGGGTCCGGCAAACCGGCTTCTGTCGGCGAGCGTTGAGGCCGGGTCACGGCGCTTGCGGGACAACGGTGCTCTGCGGACTGTCGCCGGGCGCCTGGCGTAGCCACCAGGCGACGGCTGCGGCGCGGCTGGACACGTGCGCCTTGGCGAAGACGGCTTCCAGGTGCTTACGGATGGTGCGCGTGCTGATGCCGAGCCGGTGGGCGGCCTGGTCGTTGGTGCAGCCGACAGCGATCAGCGCGAGCACCTGGTTCTCCCGCGAAGTCAGCCCCGGTTCGGTCGGGTGGGCGGGCAGCGAGTCTGAACGGATCTTGGTCTGAATCGCGCGCACCTCTGCCCGGTAGGCGAGTGCGGCCGACAACGGTCCGCGCAGTTGTTCGAGGTCACCGACCTCGCCGTCGGAGAAATTGTGCAGCCTGCGCAGCAGTGCGACGAAGACCAGATCCTGGTCGGTGAGGTGCAGTGTCATCAACAACTGGTGGCGCAACTGATCGCGGGCGAGCAACTTGCGGTACACGGCCGTCTGCCGGAACAGGTGGAAGGGCATGAAGTCGCTGGTGCGGTACGGGCGTGGGTCGCCGGTGGCCAGCAGGTGCGCAAAGTAGGGATGACCGGCGAACTGCCGGGCCCACGCCTCGAGTTCGGCGGCGGTCCGTGGCGACTGTCCGACCAGAGTCAGCGAGGGCGCGGCCCGCGGCCGGCCGCGCCAGACGTTGACCACCGCGCTGTCCGCGCCCACGATGCGGTACAGCGCCTCGGCCAGGCTGATCTCGAATGGCTCGTTCCTGACCAGCGCCTCGGCGGCCTCCAGTCCGCATCGCAGTAACCTGGACTCGTCCAACGCGTCTCCCGCACTCGGTCCGCGCCCTCATAGGAGCGTGACTGGAATTTGTCCGCTACGTAAGTGTTATCCGTCATCTGTCAAGGTGGCGGAAGGGCCACTGTCCTCCCGGCCGGTGGAGCCGGATCATGGGGCGCGGGGGACAGCCGCCCTTGGACGCCGCGATCGACTCCGCACCCGTGACGGGTGTGGGAGCGTCGCAGCAGAGGGTTCGGCTTCCCATTCTGCGCGACCCGCGACAGCAGTAAGACGGGCGCCGCCCCTCGTTCATCGGTGATGGCGCGACATGCCCGTACCCGGTGTTCGTGAAGGAGTGAGAACATGGGTCTTCGCATGACGATCGACATCTTCTCGGGCGCCGGTTGCCCGCCCTCATTGCGGCGATACACACGGGGTACATCAACAGGGTTGCCGTTTTGACGCAGTCAACCAGGCCGGCACCATCCAGTCCATCTGTCCCAACCCAGCAGCCTGATCGCGACCCATCGCGCGACGGGATGGGAGACGCGCCACGGAGGAGCGGCCGTGACCAACTTCGTGTTGCATGTTGTGCGCGCGGACGACCTGCTGGTGCTGCGTTTCGAATTCGTCAACCTGGTCCTTGATCCCGACGAGGGCTCGGCTCCTCGGCGCCTGGTCCGCGCCGCACCGGCCGAAGAGGCGCTGCTCATCGTCCACTTCCCGCCTCAGCACATCGCCGAGGAGGCATTCCAGCCGGGAACTGTCGACTTCGCCCGGGCCAGCGTGAGCCGTTTCATCTCCGGTGAGAGCCGGCTGGGGTTTCGATTGCCGCCCGATGTCCAGGCGCTGCCCTTGACGATCGACGACCTGCTCGACTGGGACCGCTTCGAGGCGGTGTTGGCGCCGGGTGCACGGGAGGAACCACCCGAGGACGTGGCGGAGCTGGGCATCAACATGCCGCTCAGCCATCAGACGGCGATCGAGCTGCCGTTCCGGCTGACGCTGTCGCCTGGCGAGCATTGCCGGTGGGAGCATCGCGTACGGCCATTTGCCAGTGGTGACCGCGTCGAGGTCTGGCATACCAGGCTCGTCGCCATGTCAGGACGGCCGCTGGGCGCCCAGCTTCCGCTGTCGGCTGTCTGGTCGCCGGACCACCCCGATTTCAATCCGGTGGAAGACCAGTTCACCATGTCGCTCAACCACAAGCAGCGAAGCGAGATCGTCCAGCTCTCGTCGGACTTCAGCTTGCTGGACGAATCGAACTTCCACGGCCTGGACGAGAGCCAGAGCCGACGGCTCGAGGCGTTGAGGTTCGGGCGATCGTCGTTGCTGCTGGGCGAAAACCTGATGCTCAGTGCCCTCGGCGGTTGGCTGCGGGTACGCAGCCGTTTCGACTTCCCGGCCATACCCGTCGACCTTTTCGTACGGATGGAAGGGCACGAGATGGGCCCGTTCTCCGGCGGGGATACGGAGGAGCTGTTCTCCCTCAGTGATTGGAGCCACATCATCGCGATGGGGCGCGATCAGTATGCGCAAACGGTCGAGCGCGGCTTTCTTTTTCCGTTCGGCCACCGCGCGGACCTGGTCACAACGACCGAGCGGACGTTCGTGTCGAACGGAATCATGGCGGAGCTGCAGGCCTACCTGTTGCAGCGGCAGTACCTGATCATTCAAGAGCCGGAGCGGCAGTATCACAACAATCACGGGCTGCCCTTCGTGAGCATGAGGATCACGATCCCGGTCACACCCGAACTCGACCTCGCCCCGGCGGGGAACTTCGTGCCGAGGGTCGGCCAAGCCCCCTATGCGTTTCCGGTCCGCGCGACGGATCACCAGGGATCGACAACCGAGGTTCGAATACCGATGGTCTGGGTGCCCCTGAACGAGATGGGCGATCTCGACCACGTGAGGGACAAGTACGACCAGTTGAGCAGGGTCGACTTCTTCAACCAGAGCGTCGCCTTTGCCCCGGATGACAACCAGGCGATCGAGGGTCGGGCAGGGTCCCCGGCCCGGCCCGGCCGAACGACGCTGAAGGCCCTGGCGATCCAGTTCGAACACGGCGTGGTCAGCGCCGCGGCCGGTGGCCCTTCCTTCAGGCCGCTGATGAAGCAGGCGGAGGTGCACCTTCCCGTGGTGGACCACCTCGGGCTTTCGACCCGGGGAGCCTCGAAGATCACGCTGCACCCCGCCTACGTCGCCGGCGGTTTCGCCGGGGTCCGTGAGGGAGTCTTCGCCCGGATCGTCGACGGCCTGCCCCTTCAACTTCCCGCGGAAAAGGCCGGCGGTCTGCTGGCTCTCCAGCCGGCACGCGGACTGCCGCCCGGCCTTCCGGTGCCGCCCGGCCTCGAGTTGAACGGCTTGTCGCTGGATCACGGAGCCGTCCCCAACGTGGACGGTCTCGTGCAAGGCTTCAGCTCGCCCCAGGTCATCGACGGCCTCGCGGGCCGCTTGCTCGGCGTCATCGACCTCAAGGACATCATCGCCTCCGTCACCCGAAGCAGTGAGTTGCCGAAGCTTGAGACCGAGGCGGTCGACGGTGGCCACCAGGTCGCCTTCAAGTGGAACCCACCGATCAGAAAAGACAGCCTCCCGCATCCGTTGAAACCGGCCGGGGAGCCAGCCCTTTCGATCGCTGGAACGCTCTTTCGCCCGAACGGCTCACGCTCCGCAGCCGCGCCGGCGCGCGCCGCCTCGGCGGACGTCGACGGGATCCTGAGTGACGTCGCCCTCTCCTTCCTGGATGTACTGACAGTCGGATTCAGCAAGATCCGGTTTCACACGAAGACCGGCCAGAAACCCGACTTCGGTGCTGAGATCAAGAACTTCGAGTTTTCCGGAGACCTCGCGTTCGTCAATCGGCTGGCGGCACTGCTGCGTGACCCGCAGGCGCGGGGCAGCAGCTCCGGGGGCCCTACAGTCGTCGTCACTCCCGAAGGCATTTCGGCCGGGATCACCCTGACGGTCCCGACCTTCGATCTCGGTGCGTTCAGCCTCCGGAGCCTTGCGTTCTCGTCCACGCTCAGCCTGTATTTCATCGACAAGCCGGCAGCCATCCGCTTCGCATTGTCCAGTCTGGAGGACCCGTTCCTCGTCTCGTATTCGGTCTTCGGCGGTGGTGGTCACTTCGCCCTGACCGCCAGGACCGAGGACACTCCCGACGCCATCGACGTGGAAGCCTCCCTGGAATTCGGAGCGTCCGTTACCGTGAATCTGTTCGTCGCCACGGGCACCGCCCAGGTGATGGCCGGTGTGCTCTTCGCGACAAAGGGGAAGCAGGTGACGCTCGCCGGCTATGTTCGGATCCACGGCTGTCTGGAGATCCTCGGGATCGTGAGTGTCTCGGTCGATTTCCACCTCTCCCTCACCTATCAACGTCCGAATGCGACGGGACGGGCGTCGCTGACCGTGATGGTGCGCGTGCTGGCGTTCTCGAAAAGCGTGACGCTTACGGTCGAGCGCAGCTTCAACGTAGACGAAATACCCTTGAACAGCAGCTTCGGGCAAACGGTCTCGCAGCAAGACTGGCGGGATTACTGCGATGCGTTTGCGTGAGATGCGGGAGTGGCATGATGGCACTGCAGAGAATCACCTGGATCGCCCTACCGGACGGATTCGCCGCTCCTGACGGCGCCGGTCGAGCGCGGCTCTCGGTGTTCGTCTCGCCCCAGTTGCAGCCGGATGAGGCGGCGACCTTGGCGCCATTCGACTTCGTCGACTGGCCGGCGCGGCTCGATTCCGGAACGATCGGGTTCCAGGTCGGATTTGGAAACGCGAGGGTCAGGGCCGAGATCGTGAGCCGGACGGAGCCCCGCCTCTGGAGAGCCCTGTTCGACGGACAGACCTTCGTCCGGCCGCATGCGCCCGACGTCACCTCGCCTGTCTTCGGCTCGTACCCGGCGGCTCGGATGCACGAGCTGCTCAAGTCCGGATATCAGGAGCTCGGGACCGGGTCGCCGCTGGAAGGCACCGCCCAGGATGTGATCCCAGCGGCGTTCGCGGAGGTTCACGAACTCTTCGGCCCAGCGCCCGAAGGGGTGGACGTCGAGGATCCCGCTCTCAGCGAGCGGGAGCGACGAGTGCGACTCGCGCGGGAACTGTTCCGGCCGGACGCGGCGGATCAGATCGCGCGGCGGCTCGGCCGGCTCGTCGATCTCGCTCGGAGCGAGTCGGCACATACCCTGGGTGCGGCGCCGGAGTTCGTTCCGGTCGTCCCGGATACCGGTGCGGCTGCGAGCACTCTCGCCCAGTTCATGGTGTACCACCGGCAGCCGGGCGGCGCGGCGGGTGCTCAGGAGGACCGGGGCCCGGCGGACGCCCGTCTCGACTTCCACCAGCGGCTCACGGCTCTCACCGAGTACCCAAAGCTCCTGCGTCTACTGGGCCTGGTAATCGACCTCGAGCTGGCCCCGGGCGAGATCCCGGAGGCCACGCCCGGCGCCCCGGGGCTGATCCGGCTGATTCCGAGCTTCACCGCTCCAGCCGGCGTCGGCACCGCGTTTCTGACTCCTGAGACTGCCTATGTCTTCCAGCGCGGGCGGGTGTTCGCTGCCGCCGCGACCCGGCCCGGCGACAGGACGGATGAGACGGTCTCGGGGTTCTTGAACCTCCGCCCTCCGATATCCCCGGGTTCGTCAGAGGACCAGTTCCGGATCGTCCAAGTGGACGCCGACGGCGGCGGGCTGAAGCTGCTGGATCTGCTGGCCAGGGCGCTGTCGGCCGGACCGCCGTCCGACGGCGCCGACGACGGGCAGCGCCGGTTCACCTTGCCGCCGCTGCGCTCGGGCGGGGTATCGATCACGCGTCATGGCCTTGCGCCGTTCCTGCACGAGGTGCTGACCACCGGTCGCCAGAACATGGCAGCGCTCGCCGCCGGCGAGCCGGTGACCCTGTTCGGCGAAGACCTCCTGCGCGGCTTCCGGGTCGACGTCGGTGACCCTGCCTCCGGCGAGTGGCACTCGCTTCACGAGCGCGACGGCACGTACCGGTTCCTCGAGCTTCAGGAAGAACGTGAGATCTCCGATGAGGGGTGCGTTCAAGGCACCTTGGTCCAGCCCGACGCACGGCGGGAGGGCCCGGGCCCCTCGACCCCCGATCCTTCGATGCCCAACTATCTCTCCGAATACCTCTTCCTCTGGCAGGGTTGGAGCCTGGCCGCGAGCCGTCCAGGCCAATCCCTGCCGCAACCGCAGATGCCGACACCGGTGCCCCCCGACGCCACCCCCGGCCAGGGGCTCGGGCTCGAAGTTTCGTTCCGGCCGCGCCGGGGCAGCCTGCCGCGGTTGCGTTTCGGCCAGAGCTACCGGCTGCGCGCCCGCGTCGTGGACCTGGCGGGCAATGCCCTGGACCGCGAGGAGGCCGATCGTCTGATCGCGTCGCTGGGCGCGGATGCACCAGTCCTACCTCCGCCGGCCGGTACGGTGGACGGCAGCGCAGGTCCCGGCTCTCGCAGTGATTTCCGGTTCCTGCGCTTCGAGGTCGTCCCGTCCCCGTTGGTCGTTGCCCGAGCCGGAGGGCGGCAAGGGGAATCGGTCGAGCGGATCGTGATCAGAAGTAATCAGGATCTGACACCGGACGCCTACGCGACCCTGCACGCGGCCAGCCATCCGGAGTACGCCCTGGCGGGGGAACGGCACCTCGCGCCGCCAAAGACCTGGCAGTTGCTCGCGGAGATGTCCGGGCGCTTCGATGCTGCGATCGGCACGGGAACGGACCACGACCGCATGCGCGACCTGGCGCTTCGGGAGCAGGGCTCGCTGCGGCGCGGCGGCGTCCATCCCGAACCCGCGATCGACGTGGACTGGCTGCCCGATCCCCTGGCCGCGGGCGCTTGCTTCCGGGGCGTGCCGGGAGCACCGGCGGGGACGGTTGGGCGGGTGACCGGCGAGCGGCTGGAATTCACCGCGCTGCCGCTGTCGCCGGCCAGGTCGGGGGAGGCGGGACCAGTGGTGACCATCGACTTCGGGCCGGCTTCAGCGTGGCCCGACTTGTCGTCGTTCCGTCTCCGGCTCGCCGAGGGCGCGGGACCGCCGTCCTGGAACGCCGCCGAGCGGGTACTGACGGTTTCCCTTCCCAAGGGCGAGAGCCGAACCATGCGCGTCTCCTGTCATCTCCAGGACGAGGCCGCGCTGGAGCTGCTCGGGATCTGGCGGTGGATCGTCGAGAGGCTCCACGACCAAGTCCAGGGCGGCCAGCTTTCCGCACCGGAGATGTCGGTTCTGCTGGCGGAGCTCAAGCAGCTGTCGCTGCTGGGCCTGTCGAGAATGCTGACCCCGTACCGGGAACTGACCCTGGTGCACGCCGTCCAGCAACCGCTCGAGCCTCCGGTGATCCTCTCCTTCACTCCGGTCAGGCTGCTCAACAGCACCTTCGTCTACACCCGTGGGCGGGTGCGGGTGCACGTCGCCAGCACCGGTTCGGTCGAGTTGACCGCGCGGTGGACGGAGAAGCTCGACGATCTCCAGGAGCTCGAACCGGGCGACGTGCATTTCGAGGCGCAGGTGTTCGCCACGCCGTTCCCGCTGCCCGGCCCGGGCGAACCCGCCGTCCCCGCGCCTGCTGCCGAGGGATCGGTTCCGGTGGCAATCTTCGACACCGCCGCAAGCGTCGTTGAGTTCCCGGGGCCGGCGATGGAAGCCGTGGCCCAGACCGTCGCCGCCGCGGCGTCGAGGCTGGGAGCTGCCCGCGGCCGGCTCAGCCAGGCCGCCCTTCAGGCGGGGGTGCCCGACGCGTTCAGCGAGTTCGGCTCCATGGCGGCTTCGATCATCGCGCTCGCAGCGGGTCCAGCGGCAGAGAAAAGTTGGGGGGAGGTGGCGAGTCAGGCGAGGGTGTTGGAGGCCGAAGTCGATACGGTCCTGGCGGATTTCAACCCACCCGACCTGCCCGAGCCCGAGCCGGAGGCGCTGCGCCGGCCGCTGGGAGACATCGCGCGGGCTGCCGGCGAAATGGCGGCCAAGGCCGAGGCGGCGCTGGCGGTGCCGGGCAGGTTCCGCGGACGACATGAATTCGGCGACACGAAACACCGCCGGGTGTGCTACCAGGTCGTCGCCACGACGCGGTTCGGCGAGTGCTTCGACCGCGAGGACGACGAGGTGGTCCTTACCCGTACGAGCGAGTGCGCGACAGTCGACGTCCTCAGCTCCTCGCCCCCCGCGCCGCCACGCGTCCGGTACATCCTCCCGGCATTCTCCTGGCACCGGGCGGGCACAGAACCCGACTCCTCCGACGTGACCAGCGAGAGGCGCGGAGGTGCCTTGCGGGTGTATCTGGACCGTCCCTGGTATTCGTCCGGCGACGGCGAGCTGCTGGGCGTCGTGGTCGCAACCAGCCGGGAGGTGGAGGAAACCCTTCGACGAACCAGGACACTGGTGACTCAGCTGGGACGCGATCCGCTCTGGATCTCTCCTCGGACCGGCAGCCTGCCGACGCCCGCCGACTTCCGCAACGCCGCGACCGACCAGCCGCTGGAACCACCCTTCACGAGCGTGCTCGGGTTCGACGTCGAATTCGATCACCGAGGACGCTGCTTCTGCGACATCGAGCTGGCACCCGGGGGCGCGTACTATCCGTTCGTCCGGCTCGCCCTGCTTCGCTTCCAGCCCAGGTCCATCCCGGGGGTTGCGACGTCCAGCACGGTGCTCGCCGACTTCGCCCAGCTGGTGCCCGACCGTGCGGTGACGGTGGTGGGACGGGCGGACGACCACTTCGCCGTCGCGGTCACCGGGCAGACGCACGAGTCGCCGACCAACCCGTTGGATCCCGCCGGGCGCGGAACTCGAATTCGCGTCAGCGCCCAGAAGCGCATCCCCGGCACCACGGATGATGCCGGCTGGATACCCGCGGGCGCGGATGCCGTGATCACTCCGGAGACCACCGTGCCCACCCGACCATTGCTCTGGAGCGGCACCGTCACCCTGCCATCCGCGCGCGTTCGGGGCCAGTTCCGGGTCCTGATCGAAGAGCTGGAGACATACCGAGGTCTCGATCCGCTCTCGCCCGGCCCCGGCGCTGTCCTGGTCGATCGCGTGGTCTTCGCGGAGACCGTTGAGATCTAGCACGACATGGAACGGCGCGGAACGCCACCTGGGCAAGCGCGGCGAGGCGGCGGTCAGCGAGGAGGATTCTGGTGAACGTGACAACTGATGGCGGCCCGGTGACCGGCTCATACGCGAGCGGCGTCGCCGACACGCCGTTGCTCGGCGACACGATCGGCGGCAGCCTCGATCGGGCGGTGGCCGCCTTCGGTGACCGCGAGGCCCTCGTCGACGTCCCGAGCGGGCGGCGGTGGACCTACGCGGAGTTCGGTGCGGCGGTCGACGAGGTCGCACGGGGCCTGCTCGCCGGCGGGGTGGCCAAGGGCGACCGGGTCGGCATCTGGGCGCCGAACTGTCCCGAGTGGGTGCTGGTCCAGTACGCGACCGCGAAGCTCGGCGCGATCATGGTGAACATCAATCCCGCGTACCGCGCGAGCGAGCTGGAGTTCGTGCTCAACCAGTCGGGAGTCAGCGTGCTGATCTCGGCCACCAGGTACAAGACCAGCGACTACCGGACGATGGTCGAGGACGTGCGCGGCAAATGCCCCGAGCTGCGCTCGGTGGTCCACATCGACGACGACACCTGGTCCGCGCTTGTCGCGCGGGGAGCCACCGTGGCCGTCGACGCCCTGGCCGAACGCGGCGCGACGCTGTCCTGCGACGACCCGATCAACATCCAGTACACGTCCGGCACGACCGGCTTCCCCAAAGGCGCGACGCTGTCGCACCACAACATACTCAACAACGGCTACTTCGTGGGCGAGATGCTCGCCTACGACAAACACGATCGGGTATGCCTGCCGGTACCGTTCTACCACTGCTTCGGCATGGTGCTGGGCAACCTGGGCGCGACCAGCCACGGTGCGTGCATCGTCATCCCGTCGCCGACATTCGACCCGGCCGCCACGTTGCGGGCCGTCGAGGTCGAGCACGTGACCTCGCTGTACGGGGTGCCGACGATGTTCATCGCCGAGCTGAACCTGCCCGGCTTCGCCGGCTACGACCTGTCCAGCCTGCGTACCGGCATCATGGCCGGCTCGCCGTGCCCGGTGGAGATCATGCGCCGGGTGATGACCGAGATGAACATGGTCGAGGTGTCGATCTGCTACGGGATGACCGAGACCTCACCCGTGTCGACCCAGACCCGCCACGACGATGACGTCGAGCGGCGCACGGGGACGGTCGGGCGGGTCCTGCCGCACGTCGAGGTCAAGGTGATCGACCCGGTGAGCGGCGTGACGCTGCCGCGCGGCGAGCCGGGCGAGCTGTGTACCCGCGGGTACTCGGTGATGCTGGGGTACTGGAACGAGCCGGACCGGACCGCCGAGGCCATCGATTCCGCTCGCTGGATGCACAGCGGCGATCTCGCGGTCATGCGCGCGGACGGATACCTCGACATCGTCGGCCGCATCAAGGAGATGATCATCAGAGGTGGCGAGAACGTGTACCCCCGGGAGATCGAGGAGTTCCTGTACGCGCACCCGGCCATCGCCGACGTGCAGGTCGTCGGGGTGCCCGACGAGAAGTACGGCGAGGAGATCCTGGCCGCCGTCATCCTGCGCGCACCGCGGACGTCGCTGACCGCCGCAGAACTGGTGGAGTTCTGCCTCGGCAGGCTTGCCCGCTACAAGATCCCCCGGTACGTGCGGGTGGTCGACTCGTTCCCGATGACCGTCAGCGGCAAGGTGCGCAAGGTCGAGATACGCGAGCAGGCGGTGGCGGACCTGGGGTTGTAGCGGCGCTGCTACCGGCTGGAGCAGGTCAACCCCTACGCTGCGGTAGCGGTGGTGTCCGGCCCGCTCGGCCCGGGACGGCAGGGGTGCCGGCGGTTGGGAGTCCGCACAGTTCGGTGGTCACCCTGAAGTCCGGCGCGTCGTGCACCGCACCAGTCTGCGCGACTGCGCGCCAGAGGGCTCGACGTTCGTGGGGTCAATGGGGGAGTGGACCGCCGGCCAGGGCGATGACGATCCCGACCGCGGCGGCGGACAGCAGGGTGAGTACGACGCCGCGGTGGAGCAGCAGGAGCAGGAGTGCGGCGCCGGTGAGGACGGCGTACTGCCAGGGTTGGGTGAGCGCGGCGGACAGGGGGATGGCTGAGCCGAGGATCGCGCCGATCGCGGCGGGTCCCGCGCCGTCGAGGAAGGCCCGTACCCGTGGGTTGCCGCGTATGTGGTCGAAGCGGTGCGCGCCGAGCAGGACGAACGCGAACGAGGGGGTGAACGCGACTGTTGCGGCCAGCAGCCCGCCGCCGATGCCGCCGGCGGCGTAGCCGACCACGGCGACGGTCTGCACGACCGGGCCGGGGGTGATCTGGCCGAGCGCGACGGCATTGAGGAACTGGGCGGCACTCATCCAGTGGTAGCGGTTGACCGCGTCGGACTGCATGAGCGGGATGATGACGAACCCGCCGCCGTAGGACAGGGCGCCGACCTTGACCGCGACCCACGCGATGGACAGCAGCGCGGTGGCGCCGACGCCGCTGGCCGCGAAGGCCGGCAGGCCCGCGATCGGGGGGCGCCGGTCCCGGAGTGCCGGTGGGCGTTGGGCGATCACCTCGGTCAGGCCACACCCGACGAGGACCAGTACGAGCCATGGGCCGAGGGTGGCCGCGGCGGCGGCGCCGGCGACCAGGTACACCGTCCAGCGCAGTCGGCTGCTGTGCTGCGGGACGCGTCGCCAGCTTGCCGGGATCAGGCTGGTGCCGGCTTGTACGGCCACCGCCGCGACGGCGGCGCCGGCGCCGGCACCGGCGGCCTTGACCCAGACCGGTGGGTTGCCGGCCAGGAACAGCACGGCCAGGGCGAGGATGAGGGTCAGGCCGGGGATGATGAACGCGGCCCCACCGACCAGGGCGCCGGGCCGGCCGCGAACCCGCCAGGCGCAGAAGATGGCCAGTTGGGTGGAGGCGGGGCCGGGGAGCAGGTTGCAGGCGGCGATGGCGTCCTCGAACTCCCGGGCGTCGAGCCACTCGCGGTCCTGCACGCAGAGTTTGCGCAGCAGGGCGATGTGGGCCGGTGGGCCGCCGAAACCGATACAGCCGATCCGGCCCCACTGCCTGAGCACGGTGGACAGAGGTACCCGCGGGTCGCCGCCCACCTACGCGCCGGCAGGTTGGAACAGCTCCACCGGGTTGCCGGCGGGATCGTCCAACAGGATCTGCCGCCCACCGGGGCCGGTGACGATGTCGTTGCGGAACTTCACCCCGGCCGTTCGCAGCCGATCCACCTCGGCGCCGATGTCGTCGACGATGAAATGGATCCGGTTCCAGCCCCCCGGTTCGGGGTTGCGGCCGTCTGGCATGGGCCGGCCGGCCGAGCTGCGCGGTCCGGCCAGCAGCAGTCGCAGGTTGCCGCGGGTGACGTCGGCGAACGCGGGCAGCGCCTTGGTATTGAGGCTGAAGCCGAAATGGGTGGTGTAGAAGTCGATGGCGGCCTGCACGTCGTCGACGATGTACCGGACGCTGACGGTGCTGTCGGACACGATGCTCATGATTCCTCCACGATCGAGGCTGGTAGGACGTGGTGCAGTAGGTAACGGAGCCGGTCGGCCAGCGCTGCCGCGGTGCGCTGGAACGCCGGGTAACCCTCGGGGTCCTGGGCGGGGTCGGGGATGCTCCAGTGGATCTGTTGCGGGTCGCCGGGGAACTCGGGGCAGACCTCACGGACGCGGTCACACAAGGTGATCACGTAGTCGAACCGGTCCCTGGTGAACGTGTCCAGGTGCTTGGCGCGAGCCGCGGACAGGTCGACACCGTGTCCGGCCATTGCCGCGACCGCATGCGGGTGCACCTGCTTGGGCTGGCTGCCCGCGCTACGCACGTGTACAGCGTTGCCGGCCATCTGGCGCAGCAGTGCCTCGGCCATCTGGGAGCGGGAGCTGTTGCCGGTACACAGGAACAACACCCGGGTCCGCGCGCGCTTCGTCCGCACCGGCGCCGCGGGTGGGCGGAGCAGCAGCGCGGGGTGCAACGCCCCGCCGGCGGCGGCCAGCAGTTGCCCGAACCGGCCCAGGTCGACGCTGTAGTAGGTGTCGCGGCCGTCGGCGGTACTGCGCCGGGTGGTGACCAGGTTCGCCTTGCGCAGCCGTCCCAGGTGGTAGGAGACCAGATTCTGCGGCTGGCCCACCAGCGAGGTCAACTCGTGCACCTGCCGGTCGCTGCGGGCCAACTCGCCCAGCAGCCGCCAGCGCACCGGGTGCCCGGCCAGGCCCAGGAACACCGGCGGCGCGGGTGCACCATGCCCCTGCCGATTGCTCACAGCCGGATAATACATCAAATCGGCTTGATGCAATATCGGGGCGGCTGCCGCACCCCGCCGGTCGGCGGGAGCGCTTGTGGTTGCGTTGGGTTTCACCGGGCTGTGCCGGTACCACTACCGCACGGGAGGCGCGGTGCGGGGCGGTGAACGATCAATCAGTCGCCTGGAGAGCTCTGCCGATCGTGTCGATGAGACGGTCGACGTCGGCGGACGTCACGTGCAGGTGCGGCGCGATGCGTAGCGCGTCCCCGCGGAGCGCCGCGAAACACCGGGCCTGTGCCAGAGCCGGCAGGATGCGTTGTCCCGCCGTGCCCGGCAGCCGCAGGCCCAACATGTGCGGACCGCGTGGCTCGGTGACCGAGCAACGCGGATCGAGTCGGGTGGCGCGTGCGGCGATCTGTGCGGTCAATTCGCCGAGGGTGGCCGCGATGCGGTCCACGCCCCACGCGAGGATCTGGTCCAGCGCGGCGATCGCCATCGGGGTCAGCTCGAACAGGGTGCGTTCGCCTTGGTCGAACCGCCGGGCTCCGGGCTGGTACTCGTCGCGGTAGTCGACCAGGCGCGCGAAGTCCTGCGACCCCGCGCGCAGGATCCAGTTCTCCTCCAGCGGCTGCCCGTCGCGGTGCTCGGCCGCCACCCACAGGTAGCCGCGGCCGAAGGGCCCGAGCAGCCACTTGTAGCCCACGCATGTCACGAAGTCCGGTCGCAGTGCGGCCACGTTCAGCGGCATCGCACCCAACGACTGACTGGCGTCGATGACCAGCCGGGCACCCAACTCGTGGCTGCGGGCCGCCACCGGTGCCAGCTCGACCAGCGCCCCGTTGGTCCAGTGCACGTTCGGTACCGACACCACGCGGACCCGCTCGTCGAGAGCGGCGAGCACGGCCTGCGTCCAGGTCTGCCCCGGTTGCCGGGTCACCGTGTGGACCTCGGCACCGCTTCGGGCGGCCAGCCGGCGCCAGGTGTAGACCCCCGACGGGTACTCCTCCGCGAGTACGACGATCCGCTCACCCGCCGACAGGCGTATGTTGCGTGCGGCCACCGCGAATCCGTAGCTTGTCGCCGGCACCAGGGCAACACCCTCCGCGTCGGCCCCGACGAGCGCGGCGAACCGGGAACGCAACCGTTCCACGTCGCCGAACCAGTCATCGGCCCGGATCGTCCACGGCGTGGCCCGCCGCCGCAGAGCCGCCTCGCCCGCGGCGCGCACCGAATACAACAACGGCGACAGGTTCGCCGTGTTGAAGTACGCCACCTCCTCGGGCACATCGAACGCGTGGCGCTGCGACCCGAGGCCAGGCCCCGGCGCCGGACCCGGCCGCACATCACCTGCCATGAGCCCATCCCACCATGCCAACCGGAGCGCGGTTACGGCATTTCCATCGTTTCCGCGCGGGCGATGTCGGTGAACGCCGCGTCGAGGTAGCCCCGCAGCGGACGCCGGCCGGCGGCCAGCAGGTCGGCGACGAGCAGGGGGGCGTGCCATGCGTACGCGGTGGCGGTGGGTGCCCGGGTCGGCACGGCCCCGGTCGGTCGGGCGCCGTAGGCGTGGCCGCCCCACGGGTCGTCCGTCCCCTCGCCGCCGTCCGCCCGGCCGGTGATTTCGTCGTAGGTCACCCCGGGTTCGTGGATGCCCAGCGCGCTGGCCAGCGCCGCGACAAGGGTGCGTGCGTCCAGCTGCTCGCGCGGCAGCCAGCCGGCGGCGCCCCGGTAGCACCGGCCGAGCACGGACCGGATGTCGTCGCCGTCCAGGCCGTCGGGGTGCTGGTCCTCCAGCAGCGACCGGACGAGCGCCGCGAGCACCTGTCCCACCTGCTCGGCCGGCAGGGACACCAGGTCGGCCGCGGCGGAATCGTAGGCTTCCCGGTCCCGGTCACCGGCGGCGTCCACCGCGCGGCTGATCGCCGTACCGATGCGCAGCGGCGGTCCGCGCAGCTCCTTCCAGGAAACCACGACGCGCTCCGCCTGTCGTTTGAGCGTCACTGCGACTCATGTCGGGCAGTCACGGATGCGGTGGCCGGTACCGGACCAAGGCCCTTGCGTACCGCGTCCAAGAGCGCGGTGCCCTGTGCCGCGAGCGACGCGACGACGCTGTTGAGCCCCTCGGCACCGTCCAGGACCGTGAGGTTGGCTCCCTGCAGGCCTTGCGCGGCGGCGCGGATCAGCTCCGGCAGCTGCTGGATGACGAGCTGATCCAGGGCGATGCGGTCCTGGGCGGCGGCGGCCTCCGCGGAGAGTTTGGTGGCGTCGGCCTGGGCGCGGGCCAGCGTGGTGATCCGTTCCGCCTCGGCCTGCGCCGGTCGGACGACTTCCGCGATCAGCTCGGCCTGGCGCAGTTCCGCGTTCTTCTGCGCGACCAGGGAGCGTTCGACCAGAACGCTCTGCTGGGCCTGGGCGGCGGCCAGCGGGCCGGCCTGTGCCGCTGTCTGCTGGGCCTGGTCGATCTCGGCCTGGTACCGCGCCTGGGCGATCGCGGTCTGCCGGGCGTACTCGGCCTGGTTGCGCATGCTCTCCTGCTGCGCCATCGCACTCGCCTGGTCGGCGACCGCCTGGGCCACCTTGGCTTCCTGATTGACCCGGGCCTGGTGGGGTGCGGCGAGCGCCTGGATGTACCTCGCGCCCTTGTCGTCGATGCTGCTGATCTGGAGCGAGTCGATGTCCAGACCGATGCGGGCCATCTCGGTCTTGCTCGCGTCCACGATGGCGTCGGCCAGGGTCTGCTGCTCCCGAATGATCGCCTCGACCGTCATGCTGCCGATGATGCTCCGCAGGTGGCCGCTGAAGATCCGGCCGACGAGCACCGACATCTGCCCCTGGTCGCCTTGGAACCGACGAGCCGCGGCCGCGATCGACTCGTGGTCGTCACCGACCTTGAAGGCGATGACGGCCCGCACCGCCAGGGTCAGCCCCTGCTTGGTGTAACAGTCCTCCTCGACCTCCGCCTCCTGCATCGCCAGGGTCAGCCGGGAGGCCTTGGCGAAGATCGGAATCACGAAGGCGCCGTGCCCAGTTACGATCTTGAATGGAAGTGCGTCCGCTCCTCGCTGCTTGCGTCCGCTGATCAGGAGCGCCTCGTTGGGAGCTGGTACGCGGTAACCGAACATTGTGACCTCTCTCAGCCAGAGATGCTGTGGTCCCTGGGCATCGGTGACCACGGTTCGACATCGACCTGACGCGCGCCGCGGTAGTGGACGACGAGCACGTGGGCGCCGACGGGTATCGGCTCCTTGGCGTAGGCGAGAACGTGCTGGGCAATGCCGTGGGCGACCACCCGGATCTCGCCCGCCCGGTCGCCTCCGCGAACCGTGGAGACCACCACGCCCACCTTGCCGACCAGTGCCTGACCGCGCACCGCTGCTCCCTATCCGGCGCCCGCTCGTACGCGACCGCGCGTCCTAACTGTGCGCTCAGATTGTGCACCCACGCCGGCGCGCGTATCCCGGCGGGCTGCGCCGAGGGAGGGGCCGCGCTCGGGGCCGGCACCGGATATCGTGGTGCGGCGGCCGACCGGGGGAGAGCGTCGTGCGGATGGTGTCAGGCAGGATCTGGTGGATCGCCGGAGCCGCGCTCGTCGCGGTCGCGGTCGTCACGACGCTCATCGTGGTGTTGGGGCACCGGGGGCGCCGCCTGCCACCACCGCGCGCCCGGGAGTACCGCCCGGTCGACGCGTGCCTGCTGACCGGGCCGGGCGGGCTCGCGGATCCGCCCGCGGCCGCGGTGTGGGCCGGCATGCAGGACGCGTCGCTGGCGACCCGCACCCGGGTGTCCTACCTGCCCGTCGTCGGGCCGGACACGGTGGCCGCCGCGCTGCCGTTCGCGCAGTCACTGATCCAGCGGCAGTGCGCGGTGATCTTGGCGGTCGGACAGGTCGAGGTGGGTGCGGTTGCGAAGGAAGCACCCAAACACGCCGACATCCGGTTTGTCCTCATAGGAGGAACGGCGGGCGGCGCCAACGTGTCGGTGGTACCGGCCGGTCCCCGGGAGCGGGTGCGGCCAGCGGTCGCCGGGGTCGTGACCCAGGCGGTACACCAGTAGCTTCCAATCATGGCCGTAAATATCTACATGTGGTATTGCGTAGGTCGCTTCTCCTGTGTTCTGATCCCTCCGTCGGCGTGAGCCGAGCGGTCCGGACGGGGGTTCGCGGATGCGTGGTCGGTTGGCGCCTACAGGTCGGCACTCTCGTGCCGGCCGGCGTGTCGCGCTTGTCATGGTGGTGCTGCTGGCGTTCACCGTCGCGGTGCCACAGGGCCTGCCGAAGAATGGCGGCTTTCCGCTGTCGTGGCTGCGGGCGCTGCTGGCCGTGCCGGCGGCCTGGGCCTCGCCGATGCCCCCGACGCCGAAGCAGGCCTCCGGCACGGCGAAAGGGCGCGGCCACGACGCGGCGGCGTCGGCCACCCGGGCGGGTGGCGGTGCCGGCCGCCCCACGGGCAGGGGCAAGGGCGAGCTGCCGGCGTATGTGCCCGCCGCGCGCAGGTTCACCCCGGGTCAGAGTGCCGCCGGCCGCCGGGGCTTCGACCCGAAGACGAGCCAACGGGTGGCCGCGAAGTCGACGGCGACGTCGACATACTTCACCAATGCCGATGGCTCGATCACCAGGAAGTTCTCCCAGACGCCGGTCAACTACCGCGACAGCGCGGGCAACTGGCAGGCCATCGACACCGCCTTGCGGCGCGCCGGCGACGGCCGCTGGTCGGCGAAGGCGAACTCGCTGAACGTCGGCTTCGCCGCCACCGCGGACGATCCGCACCTGGTCTCCATCGCCCTGGACGCAAGCCACAGCATCGCGTACGGTCTGGGCGGCGCGGCACCGGTGTCGGGTGTTGCCAACGGCTCCACCGTCACCTACCCGGCCGCGTTGCCCGGCACCGACGTGCGGTTGACCTCAACCCTTTCGGGCATGCGGGAGGACCTGGTCCTGCACTCCGCGGACGCCGGCAACGCCTGGCAGTTCCCGCTGGACCTGCACGGCCTGACGGCGACCGTGGCCAAGGACGGCTCGGTCGAGCTGCGGGACGCGGCCGGCAAGAAGGTCGGTGCGATCCCGGCCAGCTACGCGTACGACGCGAAGGTCGATCCGAAGTCCGGCGAGCGGGCCACGACGCACGCGGCCCGGTACGAGCTGCGCACGGTCGCCGGGAGCACCGTCCTCACGCTGACGGTGGACACTGCTTGGCTGGGTGACCCGGCACGGGTGTTCCCGGTCACCGTCGACCCGTCGATCCTGAACACCCAGGCGATCACCACATACGCCGCCTCGGGCACCACGAACGACCACTCGATGGAAGACTTCATCAAGATCGGCTCGTTCGACTCGGGTACGAACTCGGCGCGCTCGTTCCTGCGGTTCCCGACCTACGGCATCGACAACTCGCAGATCAGCGTCTCGGCTGCCTCGCTCGACCTGTTCGTCAACCACGCCAACGGCTGTCCCACGGCTCAGCGGTTCGACGTGGCCGCCGTGACCCAGGACTGGATGCCGTCGACGCTGACCTATCCGGGCCCGTCGGTGGGTGCCTCGATCGGCAACCTCACCCCGTCGACGCCGAACGCGTGCGCCAACACGGCGGTCGACCCGCTGGTCGGCGACTGGGTAACCGTGCCGCTGTCGACGGCGACCTTCACCGGCTGGGGCAACGGCACCGTCAAGGACTACGGCCTGGCCATCTACGCGGCCACGACCGACAGCCTGCACTGGAAGTACCTCGGCTCGACCTACAGCAAGGCGCCGAACCTGACCCTCACGTACACCGGCAACGTGGCGCCCCAGATCATCGCGCAGCAGCCGAACAACGGCGCTGGCCTCGCCACACTCACCCCGCAACTGTCCGCGCAGGGCACGATCGACCTCAACGTGGTGGGCCCGAGCCCGGACGGCGGTCCGCAGTACGAGTACCAGATCTACGACAGCGGCGGCACCCGGGTGCTCGACTCCGGTCTGGTGAACGGCGCGTACACGGTGCCCGCCGGCAAGCTGCAGTGGGGCAAGACGTACGTGTGGGAGGTGCAGGCGTTCGACGGCGCCAACTTCACGCTCAGCCCCGTCTGGTACCAGTTCACCACCCAGGTGCCGCAGCCGGCGATCACGTCGGGCCTGTCGCAGAACTCCGGCGGGCACGGGTTCGATCCGGCGATCGGCAACTACACCACCTCGTCCACGGACGCGGACACCGCGACCGTCGGGCCGGCGCTGTCCGTGGTGCGCGACTACAACTCCCGTGACCCGCGTGCCACCGGCGCCTTCGGTGCCGCCTGGTCCAGCCTGTACGACGCGCAGGCGGTCGAGCGGTACACCCCGTCGAACGCGGTGTCCACTGTGGTCGCCACCTATCCGGACGGTTCGCAGGTCGGGTACGGGCGCAACGCCGACGGTACGTTCACCCCGCCGCTGGGCCGCGCGGCAAAGATGATCAAGCTCAGCAACGGGTACGAGCTGATCGACAAGGCCGACACCACCTACCGGTTCACCCAGTCACTGACTCCGGGTGCGTACGGCATCTCCTCCGTGGCCGACGCGAACGGCCGCACCGAGACGTTCACCTGGTCCGGCGGGCACATCACGACCGTCACCTCCGTCGTCTCCGGCCGGGCGCTGCACCTGAACTGGACGACGCCGTCCGGGGCCACCGCCGCCCACGTGTCCACCGTGGTCACGGATCCGGTCGTCGCCGGCCAGTCCGGCACCGCGCTGACGTGGACGTACGGCTACACCGGCGACCAGCTGACCTCGGTGTGCCCGCCGGGTACGACCACCGCCTGCACCCGGTACGGCTACCAGACCGGATCGCCGTACCACAGCCAGGTGCTCGACCAGGCGCCGAAGTCGTTCTGGCCGCTCGCGGAGACGTCGGGGAGCACCGCCGCCAGCGCCGTGGCGGCCAGCGAGGGGGCCGACGCCGGGACCTACAGCAACGTGACCCTGGCGAACACGGCCGGCCCGCTGACCGGCGGGTCAGCGATGGCGGGTGCGTTCAACGGCACCTCGTCCAAGGTGCAGTTGCCCAACCTGCATGTCGGGCAGGCGCTGTCCCAGTCCGTCTCGATCTGGTTCAAGACGGCCGCCGGTGCCGGTGCGGGCGTGCTGTTCTCCAGTTCCGACATGACGATCCGGTCCACCGCGACAAGTGGCAACTACCTCCCCACCCTGTATGTGGGCAGCAAGGGCTTTCTGTACGGCATGTGGTGGTTGACGGATCCCGGCCTGCCCACGCCGATCAAGTCGTCCAAGGTGGTGAACGACGGCCTGTGGCACCACGTCGTGCTCACCGGCTCGGAGACCAGCCAGGTGATGTACCTGGACGGCGCGCAGGTCGCCGGCAGCACGGGCGGCTGGGGCACGCTCGGCAACGAGGGTGCGAGCATGCCGTGGCTGCTGAGCCACAACTACCTCGGCACCGGCTTCCTCGGCGGCCTGCCCTGGCCGGACAACCCGTACACCAACGACTCGAGCACGCTGCACGCGGTGTACCTCAACGGGTCCGTCGCCGACGTGTCCTACTACGACACTCAGCTCGGCTTGCCGGACGTGACCGCGCTGTACCAGACCGCGACGCACTCGACGAGCCTGCTGACCTCCATCACCCGCCCGTCCGGCAACGCGTACGCGACCGTCGGCTACGACCCGGTGTCCGCGACCGTCACCACGGTCACGGACGAGAACGGCGGGAAGTGGACGGTGGCCGCGCCGACCGTGTCCGGCTCCAGCCAGGTGTACCGCGCCTCGGTGCTGGGCTCCGGGCCGCAGGCGTACTACCGGCTCGGCGAGTCCGCCGGCGCGGCGCAGGCGATCAGCGAGGTGAAGTACGCCGCCGGCACGTACGCCAACACCACACTCGGTGGCGCCGGACGCTTCGCGGACCAGCCCGCCGCCGCGTTCAACGGCACCACGTCCTCCGTCCAGATGCCCGGTGGCCTCGTCAACGGCACCGGTGCGCAGTCGTTCAGCATGTGGTTCAACACCACCACGACCGGTGGCGTGCTGCTGTCCACGCAGGCGTCCGCGCTCGGCGGGACCACCTGCCCCTGCCTGCCGGTGCTCTGGGTCACCAGCGACGGGAAGCTGCGTGGTCTCGCGCCGTCGATCGCGCCCACCGGGCCGCTGACCGGCGGCATCCCCGGCAAGTGCGTCGACGACTACGGCTCGCAGACCGCGGACGCCACGATCATCCAGATGTGGACGTGCAACGGGACCGACGCGCAGAACTGGACGATCAACGCGGACGGCTCGGTGCGCGTGTTCGGCAAGTGCCTCGACGTGAAGAGCAGCGGCACCGTGGACGGTACGAAGGTACAGCTGTACACGTGCAACAGTTCGGGCGCCCAGATGTGGCAGCCGTTCAACGGTGGGTTGCGCAACCCGCAGTCGGGCAAGTGCCTGGACGATCCGAACTCCTCCACCGCCGACGGCACCCAGCTGCAGATCTACACGTGCAACGGCAGCAAGGCGCAGCAGTGGACGCTGTCGCTGGCCTCGTCGGCGGCGGTGACCGACGGCCGGTGGCACCAGGCGGTGCTGACCAGCTCCGGCACCGCGCAGACGCTGTACGTGGACGGTGTGAAGACGCAGTCCAGCTCCGGCGCGGTGACCCTCAACGGCGGCCCGCAGCCGAACACCTACCTGGGCGCCGGCGCCACCGGTGCGGGCTGGGCCAGCCTGACCGCCAACACCACCGCGTACTTCAAGGGTGGCCTCGCCGAGGCGGCGTTCTTCCGCTCGGAGCTTTCCGGGGCCGCGGTGACGGCGCAGTACGACGCGGCCCGCAACTCGTCCGGGCTGGCGCCGATGACGACGGTGAAGGTGACCGACCCGGGCAGCAAGACGCTGACGTACCAGTACGACCCGCTGCACAACAACCGGATGATCGCGATGACCGACGGGCGCGGCTTCCGCACGACATACGGCTACGACACCTCCGGTTTCCTGTACACGTCAACGGATCCCAACGGTGCGGTGACCACCACCGGTCACGACGCCGAGGGCAACGAGGTGTCCAAGACGACCTGCCAGAACCAGGCCGCCAACGTGTGTTCCACCACGTACATGACCTACCAGCCGAACACGATGGGCGTGGATCAGGCCAAGGGCGCCACGGTGACCGCGTCCAGCAGCTACGTCGGCGACGGGTGGAGCACGGCGAACGCGGTCGACGGCAACACCACGTCGGTCACCGGCGCGCCTGGCTGGAGCAGCGTCGGGTCCAGCAGTGCCTCGACCACGCAGTGGGTGCAGGTGGACATGGGCTCGGCGCGCAGCCTGAACCGGGTCGACCTGTACCCGCGCACCAGTCGCCTGGGCGCCGGGTTCCCGCAGGCGTTCACCATTGCCGTGTCCGCGGACGGTTCGACCTGGACGACGGTGACGACGCAGACCAACTACGCGCAGCCGACCACCCCGGCGCCGGCGTCCTTCAGCTTCACCGCGCGCAGCGTGCGGTATGTCAAGGTGAACGCGACCACCCTGCGCACCGACGGGAGCAGTACCTACTACCTGCAGCTCTCGGAGATCGCGGCGCTCAACGACCTGCCGGACCCCACCGCCGGGCTGCTGCTGACCCAGCGGGATCCCCGGTCGTCCTCGGCGACCGACAACACCTACCTGACCAGCTACGGCTATGACGCGGTGGGCGACGCCACGTCGGTGACCGGGCCGCCGGTGGCCGGCTTCCCGAACGGGCGCACCAGCACGGTCGCATACACCGACGGCACCAGCGTGCCGGCGGCGGACACCGGGTCCGCGCCGGCCGGGCTGCCGTACCGGACCGTCTCGGCCGGCGGCGCGGTGTACACGATCAGTTACCTCCACAATGGAGACGTGGCGTCCACAACGGACGCTGACGGGCTGGTGACCCGGTACGCGTACGACAACATCGGCCAGGTGGCCAGCAAGACGGTCGATTCGGGGAAGCCCGCCGGTTGGTGGCGGCTCAACCAGACCTCCGGGACAGTGGTGTCGGACTCCTCCGGCCTGGCAAATGCGGGTAGCGCCACCAACGTCACCTGGTCCGGCGGCGCCGCCGTGTTCAACGGCGACGGCAAGGTGACGGTTGGCGCGCCGGTCGTCAACACCGCGGCCAGCTACACCCTCTCGGCCTGGGTGAACCTCAGCTCGATGCCCGCGTTCGTCACCCCCGTGGTATCCGTCTGGGGCAACGCCTACCCCTCCGCCGAGATCTCGTACTCGAACGGCAGCCCGGGGTCGTGGAAGTTCCAGACCAGCGATCGGGATGTGGGTTCGCCCGCCAACACCATCGTGTTCGGGAGCACCCCGCCGGCGACGGGCTCCTGGACCCACCTGGCGGGCGTCTACAACGCGGCCAGCGCAACCATGACGCTCTACGTCAACGGCGCCGCCCAGGGCACGGCCACCACGACGCGCACCTGGACCGCCAAGTCCATGGTCATCGGCTCGTTCGTGTTCGGCTCGGTCGCCAACGTGCAGGTGTACCAGCGGGCGCTGTCCGCGACCGATGTCGCCACCCTGTACGGGGCCGGAAACGCCGGCGGCACCGTCTCCGACACGACGCCGTCCGGCCTGGTCACCTCCTACGGGTACGACGGGGAGAGCCGGGTCACGTCCGAAGTGGACCCCGCGGTGACCGACCGGATCACCGGCGCGGTGCACACCGCGCACGTCAGCACGGTGTACGACGTCGACGGCAACCTGCGCACGCAGACCGTCGCCGACGACACCGGTGGGGACGCGTCCCGCACCAGGTCCACCACCTACAACAAGTACGACCAGGTGGAGACGTCCACCGACGCGACGCAGAACACCACCTCGTACGGCTACGACGGGTACGGCAACAAGACGTCGCAGACCGATCCGCAGGGCAACAGGACGACATACACCTATGACCCGGACGGGCACCTGCTGACCCAGGTGCTGAACAACTACACCGGCGACCCGGTCAACCCGCAGGCGGCCACCCAGCTGACCGAGCTGTCGCGGGCGTACGACCCGGCCGGTCGGCTGGCATCCATCACCAACGCGATGGGCAACACCACGGCGTACACGTACACCGACAACGGGCTGCCGGTGACCGCGACGCGCACCGACAGCGCGGGCCACAACCCGTTCGTCATGAAGACCGACACGTACGACACGGCCGGCAACATCGTGCAGGAGGTCACCAACAACGGCGCCACCACGACCACCACCGCGCTGGACGCGGCGTCCCGCCCGACGCTGACCCGGGAGGATCCGAGCGGGCTCAACCGCACGACGCGGGTCTCGTACACCGCCGACGACCTGGTGGCCACGAGCACCCGCACCGACGGCAGCGGCGCGACGCTGGTGACCTCGGCGACATACGACCCGATGGGGCGCACGACCTCCAAGTCGGTGGCGGCGGACGGGGCCGGGCACCCGGTGGGTTGGTGGCGGCTCAACCAGAGTGGTGGGTCCACTGTGGTCGACTCGTCGGGCACCGGCAACACCGCGACGGCGGACTCCGGGGTCAAGTGGACCGGCGGCGGGGCCGGCCTCAACGGCACCACCGCCGCAACGGTCACCACCTCCGGTCCGGTGCTCACCACGACCGCGTCGTACTCCGTTTCGGCGTGGGTGAACCTCACCGCGGTGCCGACGGCGTTCCAGACCGCGGTGTCCCAGGACGCCAGCGTCAACTCGGGCTTCTATCTGCAGTACTCCCCGACGGAGAAGGCGTGGGCGTTCGGCCAGCCGGCGTCGGACACCAGCAATTCGACCGCGATCCGGGCCGCCGGCACCACGGCGCCGGCCGCGGCCACCTGGTACCACCTGGTGGGCACGTACGACTCGTCGAGCGGCGCGATGTCGCTGTACGTCAACGGCGCGGTCGCCGGCACGGCCACCAACGCCGCCTCGTTCGCCGCGGCCGGCCCGCTCGCCATCGGCCGCGGCCGGTACAACGGCGGCGCGACCGACTTCTTCAACGGCCAGGTCGCCAACGTCCAGGTGTACCAGCGCGTGCTGAGCGCCGCCGACGTGTCCACACTGTACGGTGCCGGTGCCGGGCGCACCGGTGGCACCGTCGCCTCGTCCCGCCAGCTGACCACGAGTTGGCGGCTGGACCAGCGCGGGCTGCCGCTGTCCATGACGGACGCGAACGGCGGCACGACGAACTACGCGAACGACGAGGCGGGCCGTATCGCGGTCACCACGTCGCCGGCCGTGTCGGTGGAGTCCGGGGGCGGCACGGCGGTGTCCGCCCGTCCGGTCACCATGCACGGCTACAACTCCTTCGGCGACGAGGTGGAGCAGCAGGACGCGAAGGGCAACACCGTGACGACCGTGTACGACGCGAACGCGCGGCCGGTGTCCACGACGCAGCCCAGCTACACGCCGCCGGGCTCGTCGACGCCGATCGTCCCGGTGACCGTGCGCACGTACAACGAGGTCGGTCACGTGACCAAGGTGAGCGATCCGCTCGCACACGACACCAGCTACGTGTACGACCAGCTGGGTGACGTGGCGCAGATCACCGACGCCAACGGCCGGGTGACGCACAACACGTACAACCTCAACGGGGAGCAGCTTTCCACGACCGATCCGAGCGGGGCGCAGGTGCAGGCCACCTACGACCATCTGGGCCGGCGGATCACCGCCAGCACCCTGGAGCGGTACCCGAGCGCGGCCGTGTACACCACGAACTACTCCTACACGGCCAGCACCACGAACCCCGGCGGCGCCTGGCTCGCGTCGCAGACCAGCCCGGGCGGAGTCACCACCTCCAACGGGTACAACAAGCTGGGCGAGCAGACCTCGGTCACCGACGGGGCCGGCAACACCACCAACTACCGGTATGACTTCCTCGGCCGGCACGCGGCCACCGTGTCGCCGGACAACTCCTCGACCACCGTGTCGTTCGACGAGTCCGGCAATCCCACGTCCACGTCCACGTTGGACCCGGGCGGCGCGGTGCTGGCGTCCCGCTCCGCCACGTACGACGCGGTGGGCAACGTGCTGTCGTCCACCGACGCGCGGCAGACGACGACGCGGTTCACGTACGACGCGCTGGGGCGCCTGACGCAGGAGGTGCAACCGGACACCGCCAGCACGGCGATCACCACCACGTTCGGGTACGACGCGGTCGGCAACAAGACCCGGTTCACCGACGGTCGGCACAACTCCTGGGTGTACACGGTCAACTCCTGGAACCTGCAGGAGTCGGAGATCGAGCCAGCTACCGCGACCTACAGCGCGGCGGCGGACCGCACGTTCACGATGGTGTACGACGCGATGGGCCAGCCGACGCGGCAGGTGCTGCCCGGGGGTGTCGCGGTCACCGCCGGCTACGACGCGGTCGGCCAGCTCAAGACGCAGGCGGGTGCCGGCGCGGAGGCCGCGACCGCTGACCGCAGCTTCGACTACGACCCGGCCGGCCGGGTCAGGTCCGCCAGTACCGGGGTGGCCGGGACCGCACCTGCCACCGCGGAGACGTTCACCTACAACGACCGCGGCCTGCTGCTGACCGCGACCGGTTCCGCGGGGGACAGCTCGTTCAGCTACACGGCGGACGGGCGGATGGGTTCGCGTACCGACGCGGCCGGCGCCACCACCTACGGCTACGACACGGCCGGGCGGCTGTCCACCCTGAACGACCCGGCCACCGCCACCACGATGTCGTACGGGTACAACACGCTGAACCAGGTCAGTTCGATCAGCTACGGCACCGGGGGGAACCAGCGGACCTTCGGCTACGACCCGACGCACCGGTTGAAGGCCGACACGCTGAAGACCGGAGCCGGCGCCGTGGTCGCATCCATCTCCTACGGGTACGACGCGAACGACAACCTGACGTCGAAGACGACCGCTGGCTTCGCCGGCGCCGCGGCCAACACGTACACCTACGACCTGGCGAACCGGCTCACCTCCTGGACCGCCGGTTCCACCACGGTGCCGTACGCGTACGACGCGTCCGGCAACCGTACCCAGGTCGGCGCGAACGTCTACACCTACGACGCCCGCGACCAGCTCACCAGCGACGGCGCCAGCACCTACCACTACACTGCCCGCGGCACCGTGGACAGCCAGACCTCCACGAGCGGGACCGTGTCGTCCACATCGGACGCCTACGGGCAGACCAGCACGCAGAGCACCCAGACCTACAGGTACGACGCGCTGGGCCGGGTGCTGACCGCGAAACCCGACAGCGGTACCGCCACCCAGCTCACCTACAGCGGTGCCGGCAACCACGTGGCCTCGGACGGCACCACCACGTACACCCGCGGCCCGTCGGGTGCGGTGATCGGCATCGGCACGCCCGGCACCAGCGGCGGCGGCGTGCTCGCCTACACCGACGTGCACAACGACGTCGTCGGCGACTTCACCGCCACCGGCACCAGCCTGGCCGGCTCGACCGCCTACGACCCGCTGGGCAATGTGCTGGCCACCAGTAACCAGGCGGGCCACCTCGGCTACCAGTCCGGCTGGACGGATCCGACCACCAAGCGCGTCAACATGGCCGCCCGCTGGTACAACCCCGCGACCGGGCAGTTCGCCAGCCGCGACACCGTCGAACAGTCCGCGGCACCCAACTCCGCCAGCTTCAACCCGTTCGCGTACGCCGGCGACAGTCCGGTGACCGGCACCGATCCGAGCGGCCACGGCTGGTGGTCGACGGTGAAGAGTTGGGGCTCGACCGCGTGGCACGCCACCGTGTCCGCCTGGCACGCCACCACCAACTTCGTGTCCACCTATGTCGTCCACCCGATCGTTTCGGCGGCCCGCAGCGCCTGGACCTGGGCGCAGCACACGTACCAGACCGCCGTCAACCGGCTCCTCGACGCCTTGGACCGCCAGATCAAGGCGCTGCAGCGCCAGTGGCAGCAGATGCAGGCGCATATCCGCGCGGTCAACAACGAGATAAAACGCCGCGCGAGCCAGGCGGCGCACGTCGTCGCCACCGCTTACCACGCGACGAAGCACGCGGTGAGCACCGCCACCACCTTCGTCCAGCACCACGCGGCGGCCATCGGCGCGTTCGTGGTGTCGACCGCCGTGTTCATGGGCTGCGAGGCGGTGCTCGGCGCGGCGACCGGCGGTGTGGGCGCGGTGGCCGGCGCGGTCGCCTGCGGCGCGTTGTCCGGTGCGGTCGGCGGGCTGTTCGAGCAGGGGGCCAAGTGCTTCGACGGCCAGAAGGGCGCCTGCTCGGCCGGCTCGTTCCTCAAGGCCGGTCTGGTCGGCGGGGCCGTGGGTGGGCTGGCGGGCCTCGGCGGCGCGCTGGGCGGCAAGGTCCTGGCTGCCGTCGGTGGCAAGGCGCTGCGGGCGATCGGCGGGCTGTTCGGTCGCGGCGGTGCCGAGGCGGCCGAGGGCGCCGCCGAGGGCCTCGCCGTGGACGCGGCGAGCAGCACCGTGGACACCGCCGCGGAAAGCGTCGCGGGCGGTGCGGCCAGATCCGGTTCGAGAGACGCCGCCGGGGCGGGCGCACCGCGTGGCGGCGAGGTGCCGCGCGGCCGCGGCCCGTCCAGCGAACGCCCCACCGAGCAGCCGCGCGCCGGCGAGGAACCGTCGAGTCCGTCCTGCAACACAGCGGTGCACAGCTTCACCGGATCGACACCGGTCCTCCTGGCCACCGGCCGCACCAAGCCGATCGACAAGGTCAAGGTCGGCGACAAGATCACTAATGCGGTACCTGGGGACAGCGGCACCCGTACCCACACCGTGCAGGCCGTCATCGTGACCGAGACGGACCACGACTTCGTCGACGTCACCGTGGCGCCCGGCGGCCGGACCGCCGACGCCCGGCAGCCGGGCCGGCTCGCCAGGGCGGCGATGACGACGGCGGCCGCGGTGGCGGCGATCGCGGCCGCGGCGGCACCGGCCCACGGCGGCACGCTGACCACCACGTTCCACCACCCGTTCTACGACCGCACCCAGGCGGCCTTCGTTGACGCCGAGGCTCTGCGGGTCGGCGACGAACTGCAGACCCCGGACGGCGGCACCGCGACCGTCACCGGTCTGCGCCTCTACCACGCCACCCAGACCACCTACGACCTCACCGTCGGCGGCCTCCACACGTACTACGTGACTGCGGGCACCACCCCGGTACTCGTCCACAACTGCGAACCCAAGGTGTGGGAGCCCGGTCGCCCGGGTGTGGACAACACACCCCAGGGCCCGCTTCCCCGAGATGCTGGGCTCAAGCCCGGAGCGGATCTCAAACAGGGCGACTACACCTACGTGGTCAAGAAGGACGGTTCGCTCCGGGCGATGCACAACGATGACATGGACGCCCTTGAGGCCACCGCTGGGCACACAAGCCTGGCTGAGAGGGAGGGTGTTCACATGGCGGGAACCTTCCACGTGGAGGCGGGTGAGATCACCGAGTTCGGCAACTTCTCGGGCCACTACCGGCCTATTGATGAGTCTGGATTTATGCCGTTGGAGGACATTGCGCGAGCCGCCCTTGCGAGACACGGGTTGCCAGCACCGGGGCCCGACGCTTGGAACTACTACGTGGGTCCGCCCCTGCCGTGATAGGGTGCGTCGCCTGTGCGGGATCGCTTGTGAGTGAGGACGGCGGATTGGGTTGATCGAGGTTGCGGGGTCCGTGTCAGGACGACCGGGATTGCGCGACCTTGATCGGCGTCAGCTGATGTTGCTGGATGCCGTACGCCGAGGCGATGTTGACCTCGCGGCGCGACTTGCCGGATCGGGGCTCGGTACCGCGCCTTGGCGGGTGGATTGGGCGAGCGATACGGATCTCGATCCGAGATTGCGTTTGAAGCTGCATGTCGGACCCGTGACGGCGGTGGCCTGGACGGTGCTTGAGGACCGGCCGATGCTAGCCGTCTGTACCTGCGAACATGGCGAGCGTGGGACTGAGTCGAGCTACCAATTGCGGGTGTGGGACGTACTTTCCCGTCAGGCGCACGTGTTGCCGTGCGCCGAGCCGGTGCGGTGCTTGTCCTTCGCGATGACTGTCGCGGATCCGGTGCTCGTATCCGGACACGATGATGGACGGTTGCGGATCTGGAGTGTCGCGGATTCGTCACTACGGAACACCGTGGACCTGGGCGATGATCGTGTGGTCGACCTGTACGTGGCGGAATCCGGGCATCGGACGCTGGCGGTGACCCTGGACGCGCGGTGGCGGGTGCACCGTTGGTCTCTGCCGACCGGTGAGCGGTTGGGTGCGCTGGACACACCTCCGGCATACTCGATGTGCGGTGGCCGGCTGGTCGATGGGCGGCACGTTCTGCTGACAGTCGGCGACGGCCTGTCGCTGTGGGATCTGGACGGTGGCGGACAGCTGCCGCTGCGGGTACCGCAGGACGTGGGGAAGGTAAGGAGTGCCTTGCTGGCCACGTCGGGCGGCCGGGATTGCGTGACGGTCGTCGACGAGGGCCACTCGGTGGTCACGTTCGACCTGGCGACCGGTACGGAGACTCGCGCTCCCGTCACCGCTCACGTGAACCGCCGCCCGGACGGGCTGATGCGCATGTGGAGTGAGCCGAGACCGCATGCGAAGCTGGCCGCGGTGTCGGGGACCCTTGCGGTGCCTACGCCGTGGCGGGTCCACCTGTGGGATCTGGGCTCGTCCCGACGGGAGCATCCGCCGATCGCCGGTCCGGTCGCACGGTGCCAGGTACAAGCGGTCCGGTGGGAGGATCGTGACCTCCTGCTCACAGTCTCGGCGTACGACGGTGTGGTGGCCCTGTGGGACGTTGACGTGCCTGTGTTTCGAGCATCCCTCCACGACCAGCGGGTCAGCCGGGTCGCCTTGGTGGAGCCGGCCGACGTAGCGGTCAGCGTCGATGAGGGTGGGACGATCGTCGCGCGTGACGGTGCGGGTGGACAGTTGACGTCCGCGCCACTGGCAACCGGCATCGAAAGCACGTGCGCGCTCGCCGCCTGGCGCGACGGCCGCGATGTCATCGCGGCGACCGGCGCCGGTTCCAACCACGTCCCAGACGGCAATCTGCGGCGGTGGAACGTGACCACCGGCGAGCCGTACGGACCGCCGATCCACGCCCACACCACTTATCTGCACCACCTTTCCCGCCTGCCGCTGCATGGTGCCGAGGTACTCGTTACGTTCGGTCCCGGGGGGATGCTCAAGATCTGGCGACCCGTCGACGGCGCCCTTCTCGCCGAGACCCGGACCGGGGTCGTGTCCAAGGTCACCGGGTTTGCGACCGGGGCCGTTGATGGCAGGGCCTTCGCCGTGCTGTCCTCCTACAGCCAGCCGATGACCCTGCATGCCCTGGATGATTTGACGACAGCGCCGACCATCATCCCGGAAGCCGGCGACGACATCGTCCTCGACCTCGACGGCCCGCATATTCTGGCCGCGCACTTCGACGGCGAACGCACCAGAGCGAACACGGTTCGCGTCTGGACCACGTCCGGGAGCCGGATCGGGCCGGACATCCGGACCAGGACAGGGGTCACGTCGGCGGCGGTGCGATTGTGGCCCACCGTCTACATCGGTCACGCGGACGGCACTGTCTCATTGACGGATGTGGAGACGGGCCGGGATCTCTGCCCCCCGATGTTGCTGCCCATCCGGCCGAACACCCTTGCCGTGACCGGCAACGGGGATCTCGTCGTCGGGTTCGGCAGCGATGTGGCGCGCGTTCGTCCGCCTATTGGTTGACCTTGCTGGTGTGAAGCGACGCGCGTAGACCGCCGAGCGGCTCGCTCTGCGGCATGAGGTCGCGGTGCGTCGGCCCGGCACCACGCCGCGTGGACACGGTGGCGCTGCGGCGCGTTGGTCGTGATGGAGGTCGTCAGTCGGCGGCGACACGTGCTGGGCCGAGGACGGTACGGCCCGTCAGTTCTCGACGATGATCCGATCGATGCGCCCGGATCGATGCCACCAGGATGCCGCGATAATGGTCCGATGGACATGACGCCGTCGGTCGACCACTTCGACGAGTGGTACGCGAGCATGATCGGGTCACCGGCCCGGGACGAGATCACCCGGCGCCATCTCGGCCTGCCCGCCGAGGTCTTGTCCACCAGCCTGCTGACCTGGGACGCGATCGCCGACGTCAGCGCGGCACTGCGCCTTTCGCCCGGGCAGGTCCTGGTGGACCTCGCGTGCGGGCGCGGCGGCTACGGCCTCGAGGTGGCCCGGCGCAGCGAGGCCCGGTTGGTCGGGATCGACTTCTCCGTTGAGGCGATCCGGCAGGCGAGGCAGCACGCGCGGCGGCTGGGTCGGGCGGCACGCTTCGAGGTGGGCGACCTCACCGCCACCGGGCTCGACGCCTCGTCGGTGGATGCCGCGATGTGCGTGGATGCCGTGCAGTTCGCCGCGCCGCCCGGGGCCTGCTACGTCGAGCTGCACCGGATCCTGGTCCCCGGCGGGCGTGCCGCGCTGACCTGCTGGGAGCCGATCGACCCGGAGGATGGCCGGCTCCCGGAGCGACTGCGGGCGGTCGACCTGCGGGCCGGCCTGGCCGCGGCCGGGTTCGTGGACATCGAGGTCGACGAGCGGCCGGACTGGCAGGCGGCGGAGCGCGCGATGTGGGCGGAAGCGGCGGCACTGGACCCGGGCGGAGACGCGGCGCTGCGGTCG
>JBBWZQ010000040.1:0-99428 GCA_039649115.1 Micromonosporaceae bacterium
GCACCGGCGTCGCCACCAGCTTCGCCATGTTCAACCTGCAGGAGCGCGGCTCGCTGTTCGTGGAGCCGGGCACCGAGGTCTACGAGGGGATGATCGTCGGCGAGAACTCGCGCGCCGACGACATGGATGTCAACATCACCAAGGAGAAGAAGCTCACCAACATGCGCTCGTCGACCGCCGAGGAGTTGGAGCGGCTGGTACCGCCGCGCCGCCTGTCCCTGGAGCAGGCGCTGGAGTACTGCCGCGAGGACGAGTGCGTGGAGGTCACCGCCAGCGCGGTACGGCTGCGCAAGGTGATCCTGGACCAGACGGAGCGGTACCGCGCCTTCCGCCGGCGCGACCGCTCCTAGCGCGACGCGCGCCATCTGTCTACTGTGGCCGGTCACTCCAGTAACGAGGCGCGCAGGTCCCCGAGTACCTCCCCGGTCAGCCCCAGCCCCTCGCCCAGGTACCCGTCGAACGACCCGTACTCCCGCTTCACCTCGTCGTACGCGGCGTCCAGGTACTCCGGCGCCGCGGCCAGCACCGGCCGGACCGTCGCGGGATCCAGGCCGCGCCTCGCCGTCAGCGCACCGATGACCTTCTCCGTCACCTCCCTGGCGTCCGCGTTCGTGCGCAGGTAGTCCGCGGCGACCGTGGCGCGATCGACGCCGAGCGCGGTGAGCAGCACGGCCGCCAGCCAGCCGGTGCGGTCCTTGCCCGCGCTGCAGTGGAACAGCACGGGCTGCCCGCCGGCCGTCCCGATGCGGCGCACCGCCCGCCCGAAACCGGCGCGGGCCGCGGCCGACGTCACGAACCACCGGTAGACCCCGGTCATCGCGGCCACCGGGTCGCCGACGTCCGGGCGCTGCGGCACCTGCTGGCCGAGCATCACCGCCGCGACGAACGTGAACACCTCGTCATCCGGGTCGAAGACCGGCAGGTGGGTCGCGGTGAGCCCGGCCGGCAGCCGGTCCGGCGGCGCCAGCGCGATCTCGTTCGGGTGCCGCAGGTCGATGACCTCCACGAGCCCGAGCCCGCCCAGCAGCGCCACATCCTGGTCGGTCAGCCGCCCGAGGGCCGGCGCCCGGACCAGCACGCCGGCGCGCACCCGCCGCCCGTCCGCACCGGTCAGCCCGCCCAGGTCCCGCGCGTTCGGCGCACCGCGCAGCCAGAATCCACCCACGCGGTGCAGGGTAACCAAGCCGGGTCACGGCACCGGGCTGACCGGCTCCCGCCGGCCCGATGTGGTCAGGCTGGCCAGCGTGGCGATGCCGAGCGTCACGATGATCACCAGAAGTGACACCCAGATCGGGATGTGCGGCGCCCAGGAGATGGGCCGGCCACCGTTGATGAACGGGAGGTCGTTGTCGTGCAGCGCCTCCAGGATCAGCTTCACGCCGATGAAGCCGAGCACCACGGCCAACCCCAGGGAGAGGTACGCGAGGCGGTCGAGCAGCCCGCCGAGCAGGAAGTACAACTGGCGCAGGCCCATCAGCGCGAAGACGTTGGCGGTGAAGACGAGGTACGCCTCCTCGGTGAGGCCGAAGATCGCCGGGATCGAGTCAAGAGCGAAGATCAGATCAGTGGTACCGAGCGCGATCATGACGATCAGCAGCGGTGTGACGCGCAACCGGCCATCCACCCGGACGAACAGCCGGCCGCGGTGGTAGTCGCGGGTCACCGGCAGGGCCCGGCGCGACAGGCGGATGAGGCGGTTCTCGGTGAACTCGGTCTCCTCCGTGCTCCGCTGCCGGGCGAGGTTGACCGCGGTGTACACGAGGAAGGCGCCGAAGAAGTAGAAGACCCAGCCGAACCGGCTGATCGCGGCCGCACCCGCCGCGATGAAGGCGCCGCGCATCACCAGCGCGAGGACGATCCCGATGAGCAGGGCCTTCTGCTGGAGCGGGCGCGGCACCCGGAAGCGGGCCATGATGACGACGAAGACGAACAGGTTGTCCACGGACAGGCTGTACTCGGTGAGCCAGCCGGCGAAGAACTCCCCGCCGTAGCGCGGGCCCGACCACAGCAGCACGCCGAGCCCGAATGCGATGGCCAGGCCGAGGTACAGGGCCACCCAGGCGGCGGACTCGCGGAACCGGGGCTCGTGCAGCCGGCGTCCGATGATCAGAAGGTCGAGGGTGAGCAGCACAACCAGCGTCACCAGCGTGACGACCCAGACCACGAACGACACGTGCACGGGCATGACCTCCGGAAGACACAACGTGACTCCGGAGGTCTCCTCCGCCGCCGGGCAGAGCCCGACGACCGACGGCGCCGGGCGACCCGCCCGCCCCGCGCGGCACCCTGCGGTGCCGTGCGACGCCGACGCGCCAGCCGTGCTGACGACACCGTCGCGAGGGAGTACTCCCCTCCTTGCCGACGCAATTCTGCCTGATCGTCTCCGCCGTGACGAGCCGGGGTGGCCGGCAACACGCCGCCGCCCCGCGCCACCTGTGCCAAATGATCACCCCAACGGGGCAGCCAGACTCCACCGCCACCACCCACGCCCCGGCCCCCGCCAGCACCTCGCGCGGCCGGCCAGCCAGCCGGGAGCGGGCACCCCTGACACGGTAGGAATCCGGCCGCATGGCAGGCTGCCGGACATGGTGCTGGAGGTTGCCCTGATCGACGTGCTGGCCGGTCAGGAGGAGCAGTTCGCGGCCGCCTACGGCAAGGCGCGCGAGGTCCTGGTGAGCACGCCGGGCTGCCGCTCGGCGCGGATGACCCGCGGTGTCGAGTCGCCGTCGCGTTTCGTGCTGCTGGTCGAGTGGGACTCGGTCGAGGCGCACCTGGAGAACTTCCGGGCCACCGAGCGGTTCACCGCGTGGCGCGGTCTGATCGGCCCGCACTTCGACGGCGCGCCGCGCGTCGAGCACTTCACCGACGTGTAGCCAGCGGCGCCAGGCGGCCGACGGCGACCAGCGAGGCGACCTTCACGATCGTCACCGCGATGCCCAGCGCGGCCGGGTAGAGCGGCGAGCCGGTCACCAGGATGAGGACGACCAGGCCTCCCGTGTTGACCGCCTTGGCCGGTGGCGACCAGTTCCACCGGTACACGCCGCGGTGGACCAGGCCGAAGTAGTTGGGACTGAGCAGCGGCCAGCGCAGGAACGAGAGGCTGAGCAGGCAGTCCAGCACCATGAACTGGAACAGGAAGATGGCGAGCGGGGCCGCCATGTCGTGGCGCAGCACCAGCAGCGCGCACGCGCACAGGCAACAGCACGCCCGGTCGGCGAGGATGTCCAGGACGGCACCGGTGCGGGTCTCCTGCCGCAGCGCGCGGGCCAGCACCCCGTCGAGGACGTCGCCGATCCAGTAGCAGAGGTAGGCGGCCACCAGCAGCGGAGCGCTGGCCGCCACGATGGCCGGCACCGCCAGGGCGACCGCGGCAGCGGTCCGCACGAGCGTGACCGCGTTGGGCACGTTGACGACCGGTGGCTCCGGACCCGCGGACCAGCCCCTGGCCGCCACGGTCGTCGGCCTGCTATTCGACGTCGGCCGGCGCTCCCTCCCGCGTCAGGTACGCCTTGCGGAGGTCGCTCAGCCTCACCCGGGTGCCGTCGGCCGCGACGGTCGACCAGAACGTCCACCCGTTCCACGAGCGCTTCTGCAGCACCATGGTCGCGGCCCGGGACACCGAGGCGAACTCGTGGTCGGCCGCCACCCGGATGCGGCCGCGGTCGGTCAGCTCGGCCTGGTACTCGCGGCCCAGGTGCTCGCCCACCAGCGGGCCAGGGCGCAGCAGCCCCGCCTCGATGAGGGCCAGCGGGGTGACGTCGAAGTACGCCCGGCTGCGGCGCGGCTTCGCCGACGGCGGTACCGGCCCGATCCCGTACCCGGCGGGATCCCAGATCAGCTCGAACAGCCGCCGGTACACCTCCTGCCGTCCGTCGATCGCGGCCTCGTCGAAGTCCAGCCGCACCGGCGCGAACGGTACCGCGTGCCGCTCCATGAGCTCGGCGAGCGCGGCGTTGTCGTCGTACCAGCCGGCGTGCAGCGAGCGGGCGAGCAGGTTCTCCGCCTTGTAATGCTCCAGCTTGCGCAGGTAGCTCATGCCCGCGTACCCGGTGGCCACGTCGGCCGGCAGGAGCAGCAGCGCGCCGAACCGGTCGCGCAGCTCGTGGAAGCGGCGCGGCGGCAGCTCCGGGCGCAGGTCGGGCCGATTGGCCAGGACGTGCTCCACCTCGTACCGGCCCGCGGTCGCGTACGTCGCGAACGTGTGCGGCAGCCCGTACTGCTGCTCCACCCAGGCGGTCATGCGGGCGAGCAGGTATCGGACGTGTGCCCGGTTGCGCTGGTGCACCCCGAAGGTCGCGAAGGACTCGAACGGGTCGTCGGTGCCGACCAGCTCCTCGCCCAGCCGGGGTGCGAGCTTGTCCGGCTGCATCCCGCGCACCTCGCGCGCCAGCGCGAACATCCGGCTCTGGACGGTCGGGTAACGGAAGTCGGTTCCGGTGATCATGCAACGGGCGACGAAGATGTCGAGGGCCCCGGCGATCATTTTCGCCTTGGCCCGGAACGCCTCGTCGTCGTCGTCGGGGTGCAGCGCCGCGAGGATCAGCGGGTACTGCAGCGTCATGTTGTTGTACGCGTTGTAGTACACCGGCTCCACGCCATCGGTCAGGGTACGGCCCGCGCGCAGCAGCTCCGCGTGGCGTGCCCCGAGCCGGTCGAAGTCGCGCAGCACCAGATCCCGGAAGTCGGCCGGCTCGTGCAGTCCCATGAGCGTCCGGCCCTGGTCGCTCACCCACTGGTGGACGGCGGTCCCGATGGCCTCGTCGTCGGTCGCGTCCTGCGCGTGCTTGGCGCGCAGCCAACTTTTCACGAAGCCGGCCGCACCGTTGCGCTCCAGCTCGTCCAGGGCGGCGACCCGCCGGCGCCAGACGTCGTCGACCGCCGCGGCGTCGGCGCCGGCCAGCCCCCGGTTGACGAAGCTGCGGAGCAGGTCGAGGCTGGTCAGCCGGTTGCCGCGGTCGCTGGTTGACTCGAAGATCTCCAGCGCGAGCCGCGGTGCGGTCTCCACCTCGATGAGCACGACGCGGTGCAGCAGCCAGTCGACGAGGTACGGCAGCTGCTCGTCGAGCAGGTCGTCCGGGAAGACGTTCTCCACATCCTGGTAGCGGTCGAGCAGGATCTGGTCGAACGCGCCCAGGTCCGGCGGCATCGGCGTGCCGTGCAGCAGCGCCCACAGCGCCTGGTCGCCCTCGGTCACCTGGAGGTTGAACGACTCCTCGTCGAAGCGCCGGGAGCAGATCAGCGGCACCACGCTGGTGACGTCGATGCGCCCCTCCTGCGCCCGGTGCAGGTAGATGAGCAGCAGGGTCAGGCTGGTCAGCCGCTGCAGACCGTCGACAAGATAGGAGGCGCCGTCCCGGCGGCAGGTGACCACCGAGCCGAGGAAGTACGGGCGGTACCGCTGGACGTCGCGCCGCTCGTGCTCCGGCCGCCACTGCTCCCGGAACCGGGTCGTCAGATCGTTGACCAGATCCTCGACGTTCCGCGTCGACCAGGAGTACTCGCGTTGATAGGCGTCAATGCGGAACCGGCGCCCGGTGAACAGCTGCCGGACCGTCCAGGTGTGCCCGACGATCTCAAGGGGATCGATGGTCAAGGCTTCCCTCCGTGGCTCGACTTGAGATCGTACCCACGTGAGCCCGCCTCGGCTCTACCCCCGATTGGCCCGGACCTCCGGCACAGTTCGCGGAGACCGGCACGATTTCGCGCTGCGTGTCGGCGCGGCTACCTGACGCCGTCGAGGAATGTCAAACGCGCGTTGCGTGCCCGGCGTCCTAGCGCACGCCGGCCACGTCCATGGCGCGCAGCTCCTTCTTCAGTTCGGCGATCTCGTCCCGGATCCGGGCGGCCAGCTCGAACTGCAACTCGCGGGCGGCGGCCAGCATCTGATCGTTGAGGTCCTGGATCAGCTGGGCCAGATCTGCCCGGGCCATCCCCACCCGCGAGGTCGTCGTCGCGCGACCCCGGCTGCGCGTCTCCGGCACCGGCCCCTTGCCCCGCGACATCTGCCGGCCACCGCCGCCGACCATCGCGTCGTTCTCCTCGGCCTCCCGGTAGATGTCGTCGAGCAGGTCGTGGATCTTCTTGCGCAGCGGCTGCGGATCGACCCCGTGCGCCTCGTTGTACGCGACCTGCTTGGCTCGCCGGCGGTTGGTCTCCTCGATCGCGTTGGCCATCGACGGCGTCCTCTTGTCCGCGTACATGTGGACCTCGCCGGAGACGTGCCGGGCGGCCCGGCCGATCGTCTGCACCAGCGACGTCCCGCTGCGCAGGAAGCCCTCCTTGTCGGCGTCGAGGATCGCGACCAGGCTCACCTCGGGCAGGTCGAGCCCCTCCCGCAGCAGGTTGATGCCGACGAGCACGTCGTAGTCGCCCTTGCGCAGCTCGCGCAGCAACTCCACGCGGCGCAGCGTGTCCACTTCGGAGTGCAGGTAGCGTACCCGGATGCCGTGCTCCAGGAGGTAGTCGGTGAGGTCCTCGGCCATCTTCTTGGTCAGCGTCGTGACGAGTACCCGCTCGTCCCGCTCGGACCGGACCCGGATCTCGTGCATCAGGTCGTCGATCTGCCCCTTGGTCGGCTTGACCACCACCTGCGGGTCGACCAGCCCGGTCGGCCGGATCACCTGCTCGACGACGTCGCCATCGGTGTGCCGCAGCTCCCACGGTCCGGGCGTGGCCGACAGGTAGACCACCTGGCCCACCCGCTCCAGGAACTCGTCGAAGCGCAGCGGCCGGTTGTCGCGCGCCGAGGGCAGCCGGAAGCCGTGGTCCACCAGCATCCGCTTGCGGGACGCGTCGCCCTCGTACATGCCGCCGATCTGCGGCACGGTGTTGTGCGACTCGTCGATCACCGTCATGAAGTCGTCGGGGAAGTAGTCCAGCAGGCAGTGCGGCGGCTCGCCCGGAACCCGGCCGTCGATGTGCATCGAGTAGTTCTCGATGCCGGAGCAGAAGCCCACCTGGCGCATCATCTCGATGTCGTAGGTCGTGCGCATCCGCAGCCGCTGCGCCTCCAACAGCTTGCCCTGCCCCTCCAGCTCGGCCAGCCGCTGCTCGAGCTCGGCCTCGATGTCGCCGATGGCCCGCTCCATCCGCTCCCGCCCGGTCGCGTAGTGGCTGGCCGGGAAGATCATGAATTCGTCCACCTCGCGGACCACGTCGCCGGTCAGCGGGTGCAGGTAGTACAGCTTCTCGACCTCGTCGCCGAAGTACTCGATGCGCAGCGCCAGCTCCTCGTAGGCCGGGATGATCTCCAGGGTGTCGCCGCGCACCCGGAACGTGCCGCGCTGGAATGCCATGTCGTTGCGCGTGTACTGGATGTCGACCAGCCGGCGCAGCAGCCGGTCGCGCTCCAGCTCCTCGCCGACCGTCACCCGCACCGACTGGTCCAGGTATTCCTGCGGGGTGCCCAGGCCGTAGATGGCGCTCACCGTGGCCACCACGATCACGTCCCGCCGGGTCAGCAGCGACATCGTCGCCGAGTGCCGCAGCCGCTCCACCTCCTCGTTGACCGACGAGTCCTTCTCGATGTAGGTGTCGGTCTGCGGGATGTAGGCCTCGGGCTGGTAGTAGTCGTAGTAGCTGACGAAGTACTCGACGGCGTTGCGCGGCAACAGTTCCCGGAACTCCTTGGCCAGCTGGGCGGCGAGCGTCTTGTTGGGCGCGAGCACCAGCGTGGGCCGCTGCACCCGCTCCACCAGCCAGGCGGTCGTCGCGCTCTTGCCGGTGCCGGTCGCGCCCAGCAGCACCGCGTGCCGGTCGCCCCGCCGCACCCGCCGTTCAAGCTCGTCGATGGCGGTCGGCTGGTCACCGGACGGCTGGTACTCACTGATCACCTCGAAGCGACCATCGAGGCGCGGGATGTCCAGCGGCATGTCTTCCTCCACAGCTGTTGCGCGGATCCGCGAGGCGGGGCCGGTATTGAGCCAACCTACGCCGCGGGTCTGACATTCCTGGGCCTCGCGGACGCAGCACACCATGTGCACGATCCGCTCCAGTATTGCGATTGTGTGTCCGATCTCACCGCGATACGGTCGTTGCGTGGGCCGCTCGCGGCGGCCGACCGGCAGCACGACCGGACCTCCACACCGGCCGGTCTCGCCCGGCGTGAGTCAGCAGCCTCGGCATTTTCGCCGATGAGCGCACTCGCGGTCGCGCATCTGGCGCAGACCGGTCGCCGCGAGCGTCCTTACGCGACTGCCACCCGTCCCGACCGCAGTGACGCACTTCTCGTTCGGCAACTTCGCCTGGGGCCGGCCGTCACTTCGGTGGCATGGCCGCGTTCAAACGCTCGTGAGACCCCCCGGCACAGCCGCCCCGTCCGACCGGTACCGGACGGCCGCAGTCGTCGTGCTGCTCTCCGTGGCGGCCGCGTCGGCACTGGGCCTGGGCGCCGGGTTGGTCTCCTGCGGTGCCGCCCAGCGGACCCACCCGACCACCCGGCCCATCACCGCTGCCGAGGCCGCGCTGCTGGCGGCCATGCGGATGCACAACTACCGGGACTCGGTGGCCGGGCTGCGGGGCGTCATCCGCTCGTCCGGCGGGGACGTGCGCGTCGCCGGCTGGGTGGACTGGCACCGCCCGCTGATCTACATCAACAGCATCTCCACGAGCCCGGGGCCGGCCGACGGTCTCGTCCAGGCGGTACCCGGACTGGTCGCGGTGCGTACCGGCCGGATGGCCACCGCGGTGCCCCGCCCCGGTACCCCGGCGCTCGACCCGTACCCGGCACCCCCGGTCGTACCGCCCGGCGACGGGTGGCGGGTGCGGCCGCTGATCGCGAGCGGGCCGGCGGGTTCCGCCTTCGACACGCTGCTCGCCCTGCTGTTCGCGGTCGCCTCGCCGGTGCCCGACAACGCCGCGCTGCTGGCCGGTACCGGCGCCCGGTTCGTCCGGCAGGACGAGATCGGCGGGGTACCCGTGTCGGTGATCGACGGTCCCGCGGTCCCGCCGTCCCACCCGCCCGCGGCCACCCCCGGACCGCGCACCAGCACCGCGGACTGGCGGTCGGCCGGTACCGGCGACCAGGTGCGGTACTGGCTGGACGGCACCGGGCGGCTGCGCCGGCTGGACGCGCTGCTGTCCGCGGACCTGCCGGTGCAGATGGACTTCCAGCGCGACGACCGTACCCGGCCGCTCGCCATCGACCTGCTCGGCGGCCAGCCGGTACGCGCCCGGCCGGTCACCTCGGGCGAGGCCCGGCTGCTGTCCCGGATGCGGGAGCGCAGCCGGGCGGTGACCGGCGGCCGGATCAGCGTCACGCTGCCGGTGAACCCGGCCGGGCTGGTACGCGCGCAGGGCTGGCTCAACTGGCGCACCGGCACCATCTACCTGGCCGTCCGCAACCCCGACAACGCCGCGCAGAACGGGCTGGTACGCGCGGACCGGCACGGGGTGAGCACGTGGGAGAACCTGACCGGGACGGAGCAGCCCCCGTTGCAGCCGCCCCGGGCCGGATGGCGCAGCAGTTCCTGGGGCGAGCGGGCCAGCAACGGACCGACCGACCTGGACATCCTGCTCAACGCGGCCGTGTCGCTGACCGGCAGCGGCCTGTACGACGCCATGGAGGGCCGGGCCGGGGTGACCTTCCTGCGCCCGGACAGCCTCGCCGGACAGGCCGTCGTGGTGTTCGAGATGCGGGTGCCCGGCGCGCACCACGGTTCGGCCGGGCGCCGGCTGCGTTGCTGGGTCGACGCGTCGGGCGTGCTGCGCCGGCTGGAGGTACGCACCCGCGTCGGCGCGTACGCGTACCTCGACATCACCCCGGGCCCGATCCCGCCACTACCGGCGCGGTAGCAGCCGGTCGCGCCACACCGCGTCCACCTTCTCGCGCAGTTCCGCGAGGGTGCCGTCGTTCTCCAGAACCACGTCCGCCACCGCCCGGCGCTGTTCGTCGGTGGCCTGCGCGCCGATGCGGGACCGGGCATCCGCCGCGCTCATGCCGCGCGTCTCGACCAGCCGGCGCACCCGCGCCTGTTCGTCGGCCAGCACCATGACCACGATGCCGAAGCCCGCGGCCAGCCCCGCCTCGACGAGCAGCGGCACGTCGTTCACGACGATCGCGTCCGGCGGTGCGGCGGCGACCAGTTCGGCGGTGCGCGCCCGTACCCGTGGATGAATGATCGCCTCCAGCCGCTGCCGGGCGGCGGCGTCCTCGAAGACCAGCCGGCCCAGGGTCGGCCGGTCCAGGCCGCCCTCGGCGTCCAGCACCCCCGCACCGAACGCCGCGACCACCTCGGCGAGCCCGTCCGTGCCGGGCGCCACCACCTCGCGCGCCAGCCGGTCCGCGTCGATCACCACCGCGCCCAGTTCGGCCAGGCGCGCGGCGACCACGCTCTTGCCCGACCCGATGCCGCCGCTCAGCCCCACCATCAACACCCGAACATTCTGCACGGCGCCGGCCTTGGGGGCCGCCGTGAGGTGGGATCGTGACAGATCGCGACGACGCGATCACAGATTATCGGCGCGCCTCCGACTATTAGCCGCATGTGGAACATATCGTCATGTTCAGCACATCAAAGGAGGCACACATGGTGGGGGACCGTGCCTACCTGGTGACCCGTGGCCCGCGGAAGCGACTGCCCGCAGCCACGGCAAGCACCAGGCGGCGGCGCTGGCGGCGGGCCGCCGTCCGACCCGGTCAGCACCGGCTCGGCAGCAGTCCGACCCTTTGCCACTGTCGCGACATGCCAGTGGTGCGGGCGCGACTGGCCGCGAGACGCACCACCGGACCCGGCAACCGCCCGCCCGGCAGGCGTCGTGCCGCACCCCGCAAGCGGGTGCCGCACAGCGCGGTACTCATGCTCCTGTTGGCCAGCCTGACGCTGGTGAGCGCCTGGTTCGTCGCGACCGGCGCGGTCGCGTTCGCTGGCATGATCGCCCGGTAGCACGCCGGCGACGCCGGCGAGCCGGCCCGGCAAGCACTTCACTCCCGGCACAAAGAGACGGGGCCCCATCCGCACGGATGGGGCCCCGTCACTTGTGGCGTGACTCGTCAGTTCTTGCCGCCGGCCAGCTTCTCACGCAGTGCCGCGAGTGCCTCGTCGGTGGCCAGGGTCCCGGTCGGCTCCTCCGGAGCCTTCGCCGGGGCCGGGGTGGCACTCGCCGGTGCCGCTCCCCCCGGGGTCGGCTCGGCCGCCGCGTCCGCGGCACGGGCGGTCTGCACCTGCTTGGTGTGTGCCTCCCACCGCTGCCGGGCCTCGGCGTACTGCCGCTCCCACTCTTCCCGCTGCTTCTCGTAGCCGGGCAGCCACTCCGCCGTCGACGGGTCGAAGCCGTCGGGGTAGACGTAGTTGCCCTCGTTGTCGTACGTCGCCGCCATGCCGTAGATGGTCGGGTCGAAGTGCTCCTCGCCCTCGACGAAGCCCTCGTTGGCCTGCTTGAGCGACAACGAGATGCGCCGGCGTTCCAGGTCGATGTCGATGACCTTGACCATCACGTCGGACCCGACCTGCACCACCTGCTCCGGGATCTCCACGTGGCGCTCGGCCAGCTCGGAGATGTGCACCAGGCCCTCGATGCCGTCGTCGACGCGGACGAACGCGCCGAACGGCACCAGCTTGGTCACCTTGCCCGGCACGATCTGCTGGATCGCGTGGGTGCGGGCGAACTGCCGCCACGGGTCCTCCTGCGTCGCCTTCAGCGACAGCGAGACCCGCTCCCGGTCCAGGTCGACGTCGAGCACCTCGACCTCGACCTCCTGGCCCACTTCGACCACTTCCGAGGGGTGGTCGATGTGCTTCCAGGACAACTCGGAGACGTGCACCAGGCCGTCCACGCCGCCCAGGTCGACGAATGCCCCGAAGTTGACGATCGAGGAGACGACGCCCTTGCGGACCTGGCCCTTCTGCAGCTTGTTGAGGAACTCGGTGCGCACCTCGGACTGGGTCTGCTCCAGGTAGGCACGGCGGGACAGCACCACGTTGTTGCGGTTCTTGTCCAGCTCGATGATCTTCGCCTCGAGCTCCCGGCCCACGTACGGCTGCAGATCGCGGACCCGGCGCATCTCCACCAGCGACGCGGGCAGGAAGCCACGCAGGCCGATATCGATGATCAGGCCGCCCTTGACGACCTCGATGACCGAGCCGCGCACCACCCCGTCGTCTTCCTTGATCTTCTCGATCGTGCCCCACGCCCGCTCGTACTGCGCGCGCTTCTTCGAGAGGATCAGCCGGCCCTCCTTGTCCTCCTTCTGGAGAACCAGGGCCTCGACGTGGTCCCCGACGGACACCACCTCAGCCGGATCGACATCGTGCTTGATCGACAACTCGCGCGAAGGGATGACACCCTCCGTCTTGTAGCCGATGTCGAGCAGGACCTCGTCCCGGTCGACCTTAACGATGGTGCCTTCGACAATGTCGCCATCGTTGAAATACTTGATCGTATCGTCGATGGCGGCGAGGAACGCCTCCTCGGTACCGAGGTCATCGAAGGCGATACGTGAACCGCTGGGAGCGGCGTTGGTGGGTGCGGTGGCGCTCGAGGTGGCCTCGATGCTGCTCGTCATGTGGGCTGTTGCTCCGGTCGGATGATGTCTGTGTGACCCAGGGGCGCCCGCGAGCCTGCCGCTGGACGTACCCCTGCGATCCGACGAAAGATCATGGGAGGTGCCCGGCGGCCGCGGACCTGCTCCCTACCGAGATACGCGACCCACGAGTGCATCGACTAGCTTACCCTGCGCATTGCCGCGCGGTGCAAGCCCCACCCGCAGGTGATCGTACCTTTCTCGCGCTGTCTTCCGGTACTTCACCCTTGCCCGGCGCGTCACGTGGCGGGACGCCTACCGTAGCGAGGTGATCATGCCGATTCAGGAGCCGGGGCCGGGTGTCGGCCGCCGCGAGGTCACCGACCGGGAGAGCCGGCGGGCCAACCGCGGCTGGTGGGACGCGGACGCCGACGCGTACCAGGCGGAACACGGGGAGTTCCTGGGCGACGTCGACTTCGTGTGGTGCCCGGAGGGGCTGCGCGAGGCCGACGCCCACCTGCTCGGCGAGGTGGCCGGCGCCGCCGTGCTGGAGGTGGGGGCCGGCGCCGCCGCGGCCGCGCGGTGGTTGCGGACGCAGGGCGCCGACGTGGTCGCCCTGGACCTGTCCGCCGGCATGCTGCGGCACGCCGCCACGGCCGCGGACAAGACGGGGGTACGGGTACCGCTGGTGCAGGGGGATGGCAGCGCCCTCCCGTTCGGTTCCGCCTCCTTCGACATCGCCTGCACCGCCTTCGGTGCCATCCCGTTCGTCGCCGACTCCTCGGCCGTGATGCGCGAGGTGTACCGGGTGCTGCGCCCGGGCGGCCGGTGGGTGTTCGCGCTCACCCACCCGATGCGCTGGATCTTCCTGGACGACCCGGGCGAGGGCGGCCTGTACGCGCTGCACTCGTACTTCGACCGGCGGCCGTACGTGGAGTACGACGAGACCGGCGAGCCGACCTATGTGGAGCAGCACCGCACGCTCGGCGACCGGATCCGGGAACTGGTCGCGGCCGGGTTCGTGCTGCGCGACCTGGTCGAGCCGCAGTGGCCCGCCGGGCACGAGCAGATCTGGGGCCAGTGGAGCCCGCTGCGCGGCCGACTGTTCCCCGGTACCGCCATCTTCGTCGCCACCAAGTCCCAGCTGGCGTGACGGTCCTTGCTTCACGGGTGCGTGGCCGCGCTACCCTGGAAGCGCTCCCATTCGCGCGCCTGGTGCGCGCGGTTGCCGATGCGGGGAGCAGGGTGCCGGGCCGGTCGGGGGTCCGGCACCGCCCGTTCCGCCGGTGGTCAGTGGTCGGCCGCGTCCCAGTCGCGCCCGACGCCCACGGACACCTCCAGCGGGACGTCGAGCGGGTACGCCCCGCCCATCTGCTCGCGTACCAGTGCCTCCAGCGCTTCGCGCTCCCCCGGTGCCGCCTCGAAGACCAGTTCGTCGTGCACCTGCAGGAGCATGCGGGAACGCAGCCCCGATTCGCGCAGCGCGGCGTCGACCCGGAGCATGGCCACCTTGATGATGTCGGCCGCCGAACCCTGGATCGGCGCGTTGAGCGCCATCCGCTCGGCCATCTCCCGGCGCTGCCGGTTGTCGCTGTTGAGGTCGGGCAGGTACCGCCGGCGCCCCAGGACCGTCTGCGTGTACCCGTCGTGCCGCGCCTGTGCCACCACCTGGTGGAGGTAGTCGCGTACCCCGCCGAAGCGGGTGAAGTACTCCTCCATCAGCAGGGTCGCCTCGGCCGGCGTGATGCCCAACTGCTGGGCCAGCCCGTAGGCGGACAGGCCGTATGCCAGGCCGTAGTTCATCGCCTTGATCCGGCGCCGCTGCTCGTGGGTGATGTCGGTGGGCGCGACCGCGAACACCGACGACGCGGTCGCCGCGTGGAAGTCGAAGCCCGAGTTGAACGCCTCGATCAGCGCCTCGTCCCGGGACAGGTGCGCCATGATGCGCATCTCGATCTGGCTGTAGTCGGCCGTCAGCAGGGTCTCGAAGGCGTCGCTGACCACGAACGCGCGGCGGATCCGCCGGCCCTCGGCGGTGCGGATGGGGATGTTCTGCAGGTTGGGGTCGGTGCTGGACAGCCGGCCGGTGGCCGCGACGGTCTGGTTGAAGGTGGTGTGGATGCGCCCGTCGTCGCTCACCGACTTCAGCAGACCGTCCACAGTGGACTTGAGCTTCGCCACGTCGCGGTGGCGCAGCAGGTGTTCGAGCACCGGATGCTGGCTCTGCACGTAGAGCGAGGCGAGCGCGTCCGCGTCGGTGGTGTACCCCGTCTTGATCCGCTTGGTCTTGGGCAGTCCCAGCTCGGTGAACAGGATCTCCTGCAGCTGCTTGGGCGAGCCCAGGTTGAACTCCCGCCCGACCACCTCGTAGGCGGCCTGCGCCGCGGCCTTGACCTCGGCGGCGAAGTGCGCCTCCAGCTCGGACAGGTAGTGGGTGTCCGCGCCGATGCCGGCCCGCTCCATGCCGGCCAGCACGTAGACCAAGGGCAGCTCCACATCGCGCAGCAGCTCGATGCCGCTGCCACCGGCGGGCGCCGCTGATCCGTCGGTGCGCGCTGATCCGTCGGTGGGCGCCGATCCGTCGGTGGGCGCCGATCCGTCGGTGGGCGCCGATCCGTCGGTGCGCGCTGAGGCGCCGCTGGGCACCGAGTCGCCCGTGGGCACGGAGTCGCCCGTGGGCACGGAGTCGCCGGTGGGCGCGCGGCCGTCGCGGGTCAGCTCCGCGCAGATGGCGTCGCCGAGGTCCAGCGTCGCCCGGGCCCGCACCATCAGCGCCTGCTCGACCTGCCCCTCCTCCCCCATCCCGTCGAAGGTCAGCTGGCCGTCCCCGGGCGCCTCCACCCGCAGCTCCCGCTGCAGGTAGCGCAGGGCAAGGTCGGTCAGGTCGTAGGAGCGCTGGTCGGGGCGGGCCAGGTAGGCCGCGAGCGCGGTGTCCACCGACACCCCGCCCAGCGTCCAGCCGCGCTCCGCGAACGCGAGCAGCGCCGCCTTGCCGTCGTGCAGCACCTTCGGACGCTCGGCGTCGGCGAGCCAGGCCGCGACCGCCGCGTCGTCGGCGGGTTCCAGCGCGGCCGGGTCGAACCAGGCCGCCGGGCCGGCGGAGGTCGCCACGGCGACGCCGGTCAGCGTGCCGGTGCCTCGGCCGAAGGCGCCCGCGACCGCCACCCCGACCGGTTCGGCGCCGGCGTGCTCGGCCAGCCAGCCGGCGACCTCGCCACCCGGGAGCACCGCGCCGGTCACGTCGAACCCGGACTCCGCCTCCGGCTCGACCGCTTCGAGGTACTGGTACAGCCGCTCGCGCAGCACCCGGAACTCCAGCGCGTCGAAGACCTGGTGCACCGCCTCCCGGTCCCAGCCGTGCCAGAGCAGGTCACGCGGGTGTACCGGCAGCTCGAGATCGGTCACCAGCCCGTTGACCTGATAGTTGATCATTACCTGGGCCAGGTGCGCGCGTAGGGCCTCGCCGGCCTTGCCCTTGATCTCGTCGACGTGGGCCACCACGCCTTCGAGGTTGCCGTACTGAGTGATCCACTTGGCCGCCGTCTTCGGCCCGACCCCGGGTACCCCCGGCAGGTTGTCGCTGCTCTCACCGACCATGGCGGCCAGGTCGCGGTAGCAGTCGGGGCCCACGCCGTAACGGGCGCTGACCGCGGCGGCGTCCATCCGGTCCATCTCGGAGACGCCGCGCTTGAGGTAGAGCACGGTCACGCCGTCGTTGACGAGCTGGAACGCGTCGCGGTCGCCGGTGATGATGCCCACCTGCATGCCCTCGGCGTGGCCCTGCCGGGCGAGGGTGGCGATCACGTCGTCGGCCTCGTAGCCCGGCTTCTCCACGCTCGGTATCCGCAGCGCGCCCAGGACCTCCTTGACGAGGTCGACCTGGCCGGCGAAGTCGGTCGGGGACTGCGACCTGTTGGCCTTGTACTCCGCGTACTGCTCATTCCGGAACGACTTCCGGGACACGTCGAACGCGACCACGATGTGCGTCGGCTTCTCGTCGCGCAGCATGTTGATCAGCATGGACGTGAACCCGAACACGGCATTGGTGACCTGGCCCGTGCTCGTCGAGAAGTTCTCCACGGGCAGGGCGAAGAACGCCCGATAGGCAAGAGAATGTCCGTCGAGCAGCAGCAGGCGGGGCGTTTGCGCACTCACGCCTCGCGAGCCTAGTCGCACCCCCCGACAGGATGCCCGTCCTGTACCCGCCGGCTCGCCGCCGGGCACCGGACGGTACGTTGGTCAGCCGCCCAGGTAGGCGCGCACGATCTCGGGATCGTTCGCGAGTTCCCGCGCCGAGCCCGCCAGCTTCAGCGAGCCCGACTCCAGCACGTACGCCCGGTCGGCGACCCCGAGGGCGGCCAGCGCGTTCTGCTCCACCAGCAGGACGGTCGTGCCCTGCTCGCGGATCGTGCTGATGGTCTTGAAGATCAGCTCGACGAGTACCGGCGCCAGGCCCATCGACGGCTCGTCGAGCAGCAGCAGCTTGGGCTTGGCCATGAGGGCCCGGGCCACGGCGAGCATCTGCTGCTCGCCGCCGGACATCGTGCCCGCCTTCTGGTCGATGCGCTCGCGCAGCCGCGGGAAGAGTTCCAGTACCTGCTCCCGGTCCCGTGCGATCTCCGCCCGGTCCTTGCGCAGGAACGCGCCCAGGTCGAGGTTTTCCGAGACCGACATGCGCGGGAAGATTCGCCGCCCCTCGGGCGAGTGCGCGATGCCCAGCCGCACGATCTGGTCCGCCGGGGTCCGCTCCAGCTTCGTGCCGTTGAAGGTCGCGGAGCCGCGGCGCGGGCGCAGCAGCCCCGAGATGGTGCGCAGCGTGGTGGACTTGCCCGCGCCGTTGGAGCCGATCAGCGTGACGATCTCGCCGGGCATCACGTGCAGGGTGAGGCCCTTCACCGCGGCGATGTTGCCGTAGTAGACGTGGATGTCGTTGAGCGCGAGCATCGGAGCTCCGTTGGTCATGACGCGACACCACCCTCACTGGCAGCCTTGCCGAGGTAGGCCTCCACGACCCGCGGATTTGACTTGATCTCCTCCGCACCGCCCTCGGCGATCTTCTCGCCGCGGTCCAGCACGGTGATCCGTTCGGAGACCCGCATCACGACGCTCATGTCGTGCTCGATCAGCAGGATGGACACCCGCTTCTCATCGCGCACCCGGTGCACGAAGTCCACGAACTGCGCCGACTCGCGCGGGTTCATGCCGGCGGTCGGCTCGTCCAGCAGCAGCACCTTCGGCTGCAGCCCGAGTGCCCGGGCGACCTCCAGCCGGCGCTGGTCACCGTAGGACAGGTTGCGCGCGTACTCGTCCGCGGTCTTGCCGATGCCGACGAAGTCGAGCAGAGCCAGCGCCTGGTCGTGCGCCTCACGCTCTTCCCGGCGCTGCCGGGGTGAGCGCAGCACCGTGCGGGCAATGCCGGAGCGCAGGTGGGAATGCATCGCCACCTTCACGTTCTCCTCGGCCGTCATCAGACCGAAGAGCCGGATGTTCTGGAAGGTCCGCGCCATGCCCAACGATGCGATCTTGTGCGGTTGCAGGCCGGTGATGTTGCGGCCAGCCAGGATCACCTGCCCGCTCGTCACCTTGTACAGACCGGTCAACGCGTTGAAGAACGTCGTCTTGCCCGCTCCGTTCGGCCCGATCAGACTCACGATGCCCTGGTCCGGGATCGTGAAGCTGACGTCGTTGACCGCGACGAGACCACCGAAGCGCATCAGGATGTTGTTCGCCTGCAGGGCGAGCGCCTGCTCCGTCGCCACCCCGGTCACTCCGGTTCCCCCTTGCCACGATCGTGTTCCAGGACCGCCAGCTCCTCGTCCAGTTCGGGTGCCTGCTCCTCCAGGTCGCTGCCCAGGGCCTCGACCTCGGTGCGGCCGGGCTCCCGCAGCACCAGCCGGGTACGGGCCTCGGGGAGGAAGCCCTCGCGCCGGAACAACATCATCAGAACCAGCACCGCACCGAAGATCAGGAACGTGTAGGAGGTGAAGTTGATGTCGGTGCCGAAGGCGCCGTTGATGGTGGTGCCGATCTGCTTGAGCCCGGTGGAGTTGAACCAGGCGAGGAGGAGGGCGCCGATGATGACGCCCCAGACGTTGCCCATCCCGCCCAGTACCACCATCGCCAGCAGGATGATCGACTTGCTGAAGTTGAAGCCGTCCGGCAGCACCGTGCCCACGTGGGTGGCGAACGCGACCCCGGCCAGGCCGCCCGCCATGGCACCCACGCCGTACGCGGCGAGCTTGGTGCGCATCAGCGGCACGCCCATCGCGCTGGCCGCCAGCTCGTCCTCCCGGATCGCCAGCCAGGCGCGGCCGAGCCGGCCCACCCGCAGGCGCAGGGAAATGAACACGATCAACGCCGTGAGCACGATGAAGATGATGTACCGGGAGAGGTCGTCGAACGGGCCCAGCGACCGCCAGCCACTCCCGGCCTGGTTGATCGACAGTCCCTTGATCTCGTCGACCGGCCCGATGCCCTTGGTGCCGTTGGACAGGTTGAAGCCGCCGACGTTGTCGCCGTTGTGGAAGACCTGCGGAATGATCTCGCCGAAGCCCAGCGTGACCAGCGCCAGGTAGTCGCTGCGCAGGCGCAGCGTGGGCGCACCGATGATGACCCCGAACACCGCGCAGACGACCGCGCCGGCCACCAGCACGAACCAGAAGTTGAAGTGGATGCCGCCCGTGGTGAACGGCGCCGGGTTGCCCAGCACGTTGATGTTGAGATGGTTGAAGAACGAGGACATCAGCCAACCGCCGACGTACCCGCCGATCGCCCAGAACGCGACGTAACCCAGGTCGAGCAGGCCCGCGTAGCCGACCACCACGTTCAGCCCGAGCGCGCACATCACCCAGACGAGCGCCTCGTTGATCGAGGTGAGCGGCACCCAGGACCGGGCGAACGAGACGACACTGTCGCCCATGTAGCCCATCGTGATCGCGTAGTAGAACACGAAGACGAGGATCGCCGCGAGGAGGAAGCCGACCGGCCACGTGACGCGACCGAGGAACGAGCGCCGCCCGGCCGGGGCGGGGCTCAGGGTCTCGAGAGTACTCATACCTTCTCCCCCACTGTCTGCCCGAGTAACCCGGTCGGCTTGAACACCATCACGAGGATCAGCACGCTGAATACCACCGTCTGGGACCATTGCTGGCCCAGGCCGTGCGGCAGCCCGTCGTTGAAGCCCTGGATCACCCCGATCAGCAAGCCGCCCAGCACGGCACCGGTCAGGTTGCCGATGCCGCCGAGGACGGCCGCCGTGAACGCGATCAGACCGAGCTGGAAGCCGGCGTCGTAACGCGTGGTGCCCACGGTCTGCTGGTACATGAGTCCGGCCGCGCCCGCCAGCGCGCCGCCCATGGCGAACGTGAAGGAGATGGTGCGGTTGACGTTGATGCCCATGAGCCGGGCCGCGTCCTGGTCCTGCGCGGTCGCCCGCATGGCCTTGCCGGCCCTGGTCGTGGTCACGACCCAGGTCATGATCGCCAGGAGGCCCGCGGTCACGATGACGACCACCGGAAAGCTGCGGTCGATGTTGATGGAACCGACCGAGAACTGCCCGGCCGGCAGGACGCTCGGCCACTGGCGCTGCGTCGAGCCGTTCCACCGCAGACCCACCTGCTGCAGGATGAAGCTCATCCCGACGGCGGTGATCAACGGGGCCAGCTTGGGCGCCCGCCGCAGCCGGCGGTACGCGAGGAACTCGATGGTCACGTTGATGACACCGCAGAACGCCATCGCGGCGATGAGGGTGAGCGCGAAGCCGAGCCAGCCTTCGACGTTGGACTTGTGGAGACCGAGGACCGTGGTGACCAGGTAGCCGCTGAACAGCGTGCCGAGCATGAACAGGTCGCCATGGGCGAAGTTGATCAGCTCGATGATGCCGTACACCAGCGTGTAGCCGAGGGCGATCAGCGCGTAGAGCACGCCGTTGGACAGCCCGTCGATGCCGGACTGGAAGAACTGGGACGGCGACTCGGCCAGGTTCCAGATGAGCCATCCCGCGAGCAGGACCAGGATGATGATGGCGGCAACGGGCTCGACGACGGCTCTGGTACGCAGCGCCATCTGTGGAGCTCGCAGGATTCGGGTGGATGACGTCACGTTGTGCTCCTAGGGCTGCCGGAGGTACCCCGGCGGGAAACTGCTCCGGTGTGGCGCGCCGTAGACGGCACGCCACACCGGAGATCTGGCCTGGTTCAGGAAACCGGGTACGGCTTCAAGAACTTCTCCTTGCCGCTGGTCATCTGGAGCACCGAGATGTCCACGACGTTGACGTCACCGGAGGCCGGGTCGATCTTCAGCTCCTTGCCGAGCAGTGAATCGCTGGCCGCGACGTCGATGCCGGAGCCGCTGAACACCGCGTTGTTCACGCCCTTGCGGGTGCCGTCCGACGCCTCGATCGCCTTCAGGATCACCTGCAGCGCCTGCACCCCGTAGAGCACGTAGCTGGACGGCGGAGCCGAGCCGTACTTCGTCTTGTAGCTGTTGAGCAGGCTCGCGCCCTTGCCACCCGCCGATTCGAGCTGCGACTGGTCGAGACCGGCGAAGGTGAGGTAGGTGCCCTCGCCCTCGGCCAGCTTGTCGAAGTCCGGGTAGCCGGTGAAGCCGTCCGGGCCGATCAGCTTGACCTTGGTGTTGTTGCCGAGGACCTTGACCTTGTCCTTGACCAACTGGCCGCCGTTGTTGTCGAAGATGCCACCGATGTAGACGGCATCCGGGTTCTTGGCCTTGATGCTGGTGAACAGGGCGGTGTAGTTGGGCTGCTTGCCGTCCCAGCCCTGGGTGCCCAGCACCGTGATGCCCTGCTTGGCCGCCTCGTCAGCGAACGCCTTGGCGACACCCTGGCCGTACGTCTCCTGGTCGTTGATCACGTAGACCTTCTTGACGCCCAGGTCCTTGGCCGCGAACCGCGCCGCGGCGGTGCCCTGGAAGTCATCCGTGGTGATCACGCGGGCGTAGTTGCGCTTGCCGCTCGGGTAGTACTTCAGCGGCTCGTTCGCGTCCCACGCCTTCGTCAGACCCGGGTTGGTGTTCGCGTGCGAGACCATCAGCATGGGGCCGCTCGGGTCCTGGTTGAGGATCGGCACCTCCAGCTTGGCGCAGCCGGAGTTGTACGTGCCCATGACCGCCACCTCGTCGGTGTTCGCGACGTGGGCGTTCGCGTTGGCCCGGCAGGTCGCGTCATCCCACTTGCCCGCGGCGGCCGTCGAGTCGTCGTACTTCTTGAGCTGCACCTTGTAGCTGCCCGCCTTGCCACTCACCGAGTCGAGGTAGAGCTGCATGGCGTTGTAGGTGGCCTCGGAGGTGTCCTTCGAGGCACCCTGGAAGGGCAGGTCGACCCCGACGGTCAGCGTCTTTCCAGCGCTGCCGCTGCCGCTGTTGGACTTGCTACAAGCCGCCCCACCCATGATGGTGATGGCGGCCACCGCAAGCGCGGTAATGCGCCTTGTCATGCTTGTCCTCTCAGTGATCATGATCGCGTCTCGGCCAAGGTTCGCAAGATCCCTTTGAACCGATCCCCGTGACTCGCCGCTGACGCACAGCGTCGGGACCTGTCGCCGCGCACCCCCTTCCCACCGGTCTGACCGTCCCTTCGCGGGAGGTTTCTCCGCGAAGCTGGCGTCCGGACAATGACCGCAGGTAAAGCGTGCCCGGCACCAGAACTCTGTTGCCGCGCTGTGAGCGAAAGTTAAGCGGCGCTAACCCCGGTGTCAAGGCTCACCAGGGGTTCGACGCCGAGGCGTCGTGTCTTTGTTATTCGCCAGGTAGAAGACGTACGGCAGAGATCATGGCAGCCCCGTCCACGGCGCGGCGGGTCGCCGGGAAAAGGGAATGCGGACGGGCGTCGCGGCCACCCAGGGTGTCCGTTAAGTCGGCAGATTTGGCGACGTACGAGCGGACGTGAAGAACCCTGCCGACCTTGTCGACTCCGCGTAGCACGTTATCGAACTGCGACCGAACCCGGAACAGGTGGCCGGATGATTCACCCGAAAGTAACTCCGGTGATCAAGCCGGAGACGGGCCGGCAACATCGCCGTTACCTGCGGCTTCGGCAATGATGCGCTCGGCCACCTCACGCATGGTCAAGCGGTGGTCCATCGCGGTGCGCTGGATCCACTTGAAGGCCTGCGGCTCGGTCATGCCGTACTGCGTCATCAGCGACCCCTTGGCACGCTCCACCGCCTTGCGCGTCTCGAGGCGCTCGGTCAGCGTGGCAACTTCGGACTCCAGCGTCGCTACCTCCGCAAACCGGGACAGCGCGATCTCGATGGCCGGTACCAGATCGCTCTTTTGAAAGGGTTTGACCAGGTAGGCCATGGCGCCGGCGTTGCGCGCCCGCTCGACCAGGTCGCGCTGGCTGAACGCGGTGAGGATGACAACCGGGGCGATGCGCGCCGTGGCGATCTTCTCGGCGGCGGCGATGCCATCCATGATCGGCATTTTGATGTCCATGATGACCAGGTCGGGACGCAGGTCCTCGGCCAGGCGGACGGCGGTTTCGCCGTCCCCGGCCTCGCCGACGACGTCGTAGCCCTCCTCGACCAGCATCTCCGCGAGGTCGAGCCGGATCAGCGCCTCGTCCTCGGCGATGAGCACCCGGCGGCGCTGCGCGCCGGATCGCGTGTCGGCCACTTACCCATACCCCCAACCATCCGGTCCCGACGCTCCCGGTATCGGGTGTCGCACGGCTCAGCCTAGTGGGTACGCTGATCCAGCCAAGGTCCCCGTAGCCCAACCGGCAGAGGCACGGAGCTCAAACCTCCGACAGTGTGGGTTCGACTCCCACCGGGGGCACGCCAAAGACCAGTTCTGGCCGGTGCCGGCTCGCACCACCGGGCCGGCACCGTCCAGTCTGGACAGTAGGAACTGGACAGTAGGAACAGGTCCTCGGTGAGCCGGTGCGGCCGCCGCGCTCGGCCGCGGCGGCCGCGGCTCACTCCTCGTTCGCGGCTGCCTTCGCGAACAGTTCCAGGATGGCGCTCCAGCCGCCGCCACCGGAGATCCCGTCGCGCAGCGCCTGGCCGTCGACGAGCCGGTCGAGGAGCCGGTGTTCCAGCTCGACCGTGGACTGCTCCGGGCCGGCCGCGGTGAACCGGACCTCGATCTCGCTGGCGTGTGCCGGATCGGCGTCGAACTGCCAATGGCCGTTGACCTGCCAGGTCACGACCAGCCGGTGCGGCGGCTCCCAGGCCAGCACCCGCCCCCAGTCGCACTCGGTCCCGTCGACGCCCCGTTCGTACCACCGCCCACCTTCGCGGGGTTCCAGGATGGCCTCGGCCATCGCGGCGCCGCCGATGTGGTAGTCGGGTGGCCACCAGGTGGTGAACGAGTCGGTGAAGACGCGGAACGCGCGCTCGACAGGTACGCCAACGGTGACCTTGCCGCCGAGCGGCGGGATCGTGGGTGCCATGTTCATCAATGCTCCTGTTCGCGGTCGTCGGGGGCCTCGACGGCCTTCTGGAAGGCCGTCAGCGCGTCGTCCCAGATGCGGTCCAGGTAGGCCCGCAGGGCGGTCACGCCGGCCGGGTTGAGCCGGTACACGCGGCGGGTGCCCTGGGCCTGGTCGACGACCAGGCCACCGTCCTTGAGCACGCGCAGGTGTTGGGACACCGCCGGCCGGCTGACCGGCAGCTGCTGGGCCAGCTCGCCCACCGAGGATGGGCGCCGGGCCAGCAGCTCGAAGATCGCGCGCCGGGTCGGATCGCCGAGAAGGCCCAGCCCCGCGTCTCCGTAAGCGTCCACGAACGGTAAGAGTAGGCTTACCACCTTGGCCGTGCAAGGGGCTGGTGACGGCGTTCTTACAGACACCGCGACGGCGGCGCCGGTCCCGTCCGGGCCGCTAGGCTGGCGGCGGCGCTGCCGTCGGGCCAGGGCGGCCCACGTGCCTATCCGGAGGTGCCGACCCGTGTCCACCACTGAAGCAGCCCCGACCCCGGTCGACCAGCGCGATGCGGGCGGCCGGCAGGGTTGGCAGATCGGGTCCGTCGAAGTCCTCATCATGGTGCTTGTCCTGGTCGTGTCGCTCCAGGCGCCGATCAGGCGGGCGGCGGCTGCCGCGCCCGCCGTGCAGAGCTGGATGACGGTGTTCATCGCGGTGGTCACCCAGGCCCTGCCGTTCCTCGTCCTCGGCGTGCTGCTGTCGGCGGTCATCGCGGTCTTCGTCCCGCCGGCTCTGTTCACCCGGGCCCTGCCGAAACAGCCCGCCCTCGCGGTGCCGGTCGCCGGGGTGGCCGGGGTGGTCCTGCCCGGCTGCGAATGCGCCTCCGTCCCGGTGGCCGGAGCGCTGGTGCGCCGGGGCGTCACCCCGGCCGCGGCGTTGACGTTCCTGCTCTCCGCGCCGGCCATCAACCCGATCGTGTTGACCGCCACCGCCGTCGCGTTTCCCCGCAACCCGGAGATGGTCTTCGCCCGGTTCGGCGCGAGCCTGCTCGTGGCGTGCGCGATGGGCTGGCTGTGGCTGCGGCTGGGCCGCACGGACTGGATGCGCACTCCGGCCCGCCCGTCGTTCGAGGACCAGGGCAAGGGGGCGGCGTTCTGGGGGTCCGTGCGGCACGACGTGATGCACGCCGGCGGCTTCCTCGTCGTCGGCGCGATGGCGGCGGCCACACTCAAAGCCGTGGTACCGGCCGCCTGGCTGTACACCGTGGCGGGCATCCCGGTGGTGTCGATCCTCGCGCTCGCCGTCCTCGCGGTGCTGTTGTCGATCTGCTCCGAGGCGGACGCGTTCGTGGCGGCGTCCCTGTCCCAGTTCTCGCTCACCGCCCGGCTCGCGTTCCTCGTCGTCGGACCGATGATCGACCTGAAACTGTTCGCGATGCAGGCCGGCACGTTCGGCCGGGGGTTCGCGCTGCGGTTCGCCCCCGCCACCTTCACCCTGGCCGTCCTGGTGGCGGCCCTGGTCGGGGCGGTACTGCTGTGAACCGCAAGGCGCAAGGGATCGTGCTGCTCCTGGTCGGCGCCGCGATCCTGCGTGCCAGCCTCACCGACCTCTATCTCCGTTACGTCAAGGCCGGGCTGCGCCCGTTGCTGCTGGTGGCCGGCGCGGTCCTGATCGTCGCCGCGCTCGCCACATTCTGGTACGAGTGGCGCTCGGCCCGCGCTCGCCGGCCGGCGGAGCACGAGCACCGGGAGCCGCGCGTCGCCTGGCTCCTCGTCCTGCCGCTGTTCGCCCTCATCCTGGTCGCCCCGCCCGCGCTGGGCTCCTACGCCGCCGACCGCACCGGGACCGCCCTGCAACCGCCCGGCGACTTCCCGCACCTACCCGCCGGTGACCCCCTCGACATCACGGTCCACGACTACGCCGCACGCGCCGTCTACGACCACGGGCGGTCCCTGGGCGACCGGCGGATCAGGATCACCGGCTTCCTCACCGCCGGCCGCCAGGGCCGCGCGCCGTACCTCACCCGCATGGTCTTCAACTGCTGCGCCGCCGACGCCCAGCCCATCAAGGTGGGCCTTGCCGGGCAGGTTCCGAACGCCGTGCCGTCCGGTACCTGGCTCGTCGTCGTCGGCACCTACACGAGCACACAGATCAAGGACGACATCAACGGCGGGCCGATCCCGTTCATCGACGTCAGTCAGGCCCGGCAGATCCGGGCCCCGCAGTACCCGTACGAGATCTGACGGCGGGCAGGGGGCAGTCGCCGCAGGTACCGGCGCCGTCGAGGCGGTAGTACAGGCAGCAGCTGCGGCGCCGGAAGTGCAACTGCCCGTCCCGAACCGTGAGGTCGCCGCTGCCGCGGAGCGGGCCGTGGTCCAGCAGCGCGAGCCCGGTCTGGCGGCGGCTGCCCAGCGGTACGGCAAGGGTGCGCAGCGCGCCGGTGATGCCGGAGGCGACGTTGCCCCACAGCAGCCCCGCCGCGATCGGAGTGACCGCCCGGACGGCGTCGATGAACGGTCGCAGGTGGCCGTCGAGGACGGTGGCGCACCAGGCCCGCCGGAGGAGGTCTTCGCGGGCGCGCCAGCCGGACGGGTGGGGCAGGCCGAGGACGAACCCGGTCTGCGGGGCGTACCGGTAGTGGATCCGGGTAGGTCGCGCGTCGAGCAGGATCCCGTCGCGGAGCAGTACGGCGAGCGTCGGGCCGACCAGGCGGGCGGCGTAGCCGAGCACGACCAGGGACGCGGCCACCCGCCGCTCCGGGTGGTCGAGCCGGTGCTGGACGGCGTCGACCAGGCGTCCGGCGGCGCTGGCCCGCGGGTCCGGGGTGGCGGGTGCGCAGAGGCGCTCGGCGGGCAGGCCGGTCCCCGTGCCGATGCCCAGCAGCGGGTTGCCGGCACCGGCACGTGCCATCGCCCCCGCAAGCTCGTCCGGAGCAACCGGGTCGAAGCCAGGTCCGGGATGCGTCAAGCCGGCCTCAGATGCCCGGCCGGGGGGTCAGCCGGCGCGCGAGGACCGCCGCACCCGCGGCGCCAGGGGGCAGAGCCGTGGCCGCGGCCATCGGGAGACCTCCTCGGGATCGCGCGTCCCACTCGGTGGTGTCGATGGCGGGGTGAGGTCTTGACTTCCGGCCGACGCTACGGGCGGCCGGCGAGCGGTGTCAACACGACTCACGGTCGCGGGCTCTATCGTCGATCCCAGCACCCGTGGACGCAGCGGGTACGGATCCAGCGAGCGAGGAAGGGCGGCCGATGCGGCGACGCGCGTGCCTGGGACTGGCCGGTCTGGTGGCGGTGGCCGGCTGTACCAGCAAGGGCTCACCCGACCCGGCACCACCGGGTACCGGCTCGGGTGCCAGTACCGGTGCCACCGGTACGCCATCGCGAACGCCGACCTCGGCGGCCGCCGCCCCGGGTCCGCCGGCGGTCGTCGCGACCGGGCTGAACGTGCCCTGGGCACTGGCCTTCCTGCCGACCGGCGAGGCACTCGTCAGCGAGCGGGACACCGGCCGGATCCTGCGCGTACCGGCCGGCGGCGGTACCCCGACGGTGGTGATGCGCATCCCCGGCGTCGCCACCGACACGGCGGAGGGGGGCCTGCTCGGCCTTGCCGTGTCACCCAGCTACCCGGCCGACCACCTGGTCTACGCGTACCACACCACCCGCACCGACAACCGCATCGTCCGGTTCCCGCTCGGCGGCACCGTGCAGCCGATCCTCACCGGCCTGCGCCGCGGCTCCATCCACAATGGAGGCCGCATCGCCTTCGGACCGGACGGCAAGCTGTACGCCGGCGTCGGCGAGACCGGGATGAAGCCCCTCGCCCAGCAGCGCGCCGCGCTCAACGGCAAGATCCTGCGCATCAACCCGGACGGCAGCGTGCCCGCCGGCAACCCGTTCCCGGGATCGCCGGTCTGGACCTACGGGCATCGCAACGTGCAGGGACTGGCCTGGGACCAGGCCGGCCGGCTGTGGGCCACCGAGTTCGGCCAGAACCGCCTCGACGAGGTCAACCTGATCCAGCCCGGCCACAACTACGGCTGGCCCAACGTGGAAGGCGCCGGCAACACCCACGGTGGCACCTACACCAATCCGATGGTCACCTGGCCGACCAGCCAGGCGTCGCCCAGCGGCGCGGCGATCATCGGTACCACCATGTACATCGGCGCCCTGCGCGGCCAGGCTCTCCTGCGGGTCACCCTCGACGGCACCCGGGCCAGCGCCGCACCGCCACTGTTCCGCAACACCTACGGACGCATCAGGGCCGTGGCCGCGGCGCCCGACGGGCGGCTGTGGTTCACCACCTCCAACCGCGACGGTCGCGGCAACCCGCGCTCCGGCGACGACAAGATCATTGCCCTGGCGGTTCCGGCCGGTTGAGCCAGCGGGTGAGGTAGCCGTCCACGCCCGCCAGATCGGTGCCGCGCGAGCGGTGGCCGACGTGCCCGTCCGGCCGGATCAGGTACTGCGCGGCCGTGCCGCGGCGCACGCCCAGGCGGCGCAGTGCGGTCGCGTTCTGGTCGCCGAGGTGGTGCACGGTGAGCAGGCCGCGCCACCCCCGCGCGAGGGTACCGGTGTCCGGCACCGTGCCGCACACCAGGAGGTGGTACCCGGGCGCGCGTACCAACCCGTGCAGGGTGCCGGTCTGTCCATTGTGGAGTACGGGCGCGTCGGGCAGCCGGTCGCCGGCCCGGGGCCCACGCCGCGGTGGCCGGTCTCCCTCGCTGCTGGCCGGGCTGTCCCGGTACCGGATGCCGAGCTGCGCGACGGTGCGCAGGCCGGCGGCGCGCACCGCCTGGGAGCGCAGCACCAGCGGCGCGAGGACCGGCAGCAGCCGGGTACGGGCGACCCGTACCACGGGACGGCCGGTAGTGCCGAGCGTGAACAGCCGGTCGGTCATCCGCAGCACGGCGTGCCCGACCGGGGCGCGCTCGGCTTCGTAGGTGTCCAGCAGCGCCTCGCGGCCCTGGTTCTGGGTGACCAGCCCGAGCTTCCAACCGAGGTTGACCGAGTCCTGGATGCCGGTGTTCATGCCCTGGCCACCGGCCGGGCTGTGGATGTGCGCCGCGTCGCCGGCCAGGAACACCCGCCCGGACCGGTACCGGCCGGCGCCGCGCAGGTGGACGCGGAAGTCCGTCAGCCAGACCGGGTCCCGCAGCCGGGGCGGGTCCGCCGCCTGACTGTCCACAATGGCCTGCAGCTCGTCGAGCGTCACGGTGCCCTCGTGGCCGTCCGGCCGGATCGCGAGCATCCGCCAGGTGGCGGGCTGGCCGAGCGGGAAGAAGAACAGGATGCCGGCATCCGTCGGGTAGGCGTGCGCGGCACCGGGCTCCAGCCCGTCGGCCTCCAGGTCGGCCAGGACGAACGTCTGCGGGTACGCGGCGCCCTCGAACGGGATGCCGGCCTGCTCGCGTACGGTGCTGTGTGCGCCGTCGCAGCCGGCCACGTAACGCGCCCGCACCGTCTCCTCACGCCCGTCGCGGTGCCGCAGCCGGCAGGCGGCAAGCTCACCGGCCTGGTCCAGCGCGACCAGCCGCACCTCCCGTTCGACCCGGAGGCCGTGCCGGTCCAGGTGCGCGGCCAGGATGCGCTCGGTCTCGGCCTGGGACAGGAAAAACAGGAACGGGTACGGGGTGTCCCCCGCTCCGGTGGTGGACAGCGCGACCGGCACCACCGTGTGACCGAGGTGCAGCCGCACCGCCACCGCCGGGTTGCCGGCCGCGACCAGCTCGTCGGCCACGTCCAGGGGAGCCAGGACTTCGAGGGAGCGGGGCTGGACGGCCAGCGCGCGGGACTCGTGCACCCGGTCGGCCTGCGCGTCGATCAGCCGGAACCGCGTCCCGTACGCACACAGCTCTGCGGCCAGGGTCAGGCCGGTCGGCCCGGCGCCGACGACAAGTACGTCGAGATCGGGAGTCATACGAGTATCGTGCACCCGCGTGGATACCTTCGACGGCCGGCTGGTCGTGATCACGGGGGTGGGCGGCGCTCTGGGTGGCGGGTTGGCCCGCGCGTTCACCGATGCCGGTGCGTCGGTACTGGGCGTCGATCGGGTGCAGCCCGCCGAGGCGCACGCGGTGCCGGGCGCCCGGTACCGGACGGTCGACGTCGGGGACGACGCGGCGCTGGGCGCGTTCTTCGACGAGGAGCCCGTACCGTGGGCGGTCGTGAACACGGTGGGTGGCTTCGCCGGCCGTACCCCGCTGACCGAACTCGACCCGGACGTGCTGCTCCAGCAGTTGCGGCTCAACCTGGTCACGGCCGCGCTGATCACGAAGCACGCGCTGCGCCGGCTCCTCCCGTCGCGCGCCACCGCAAGCTCCCCGGGGCTGCCCGCCGGCGCCGGGCGGCTGGTGCACACGGCGAGCCGCTCGGCGCTCGTCACGGCGGGCGCCGGCTTCGCGTACTCGGTGAGCAAGGTGGGCGTGCTGCACCTGGTGCAGATGGCGGCGGCCGAGGTCCGCGGCAGCGGCGTCACGGTCAACTGCGTGGTGCCCTCGATCATCGACACGCCCGGCAACCGGGCCGCCATGCCGGCCGCGGACCACGACTCCTGGCCCAAGATCCCGGACATCGCCCGGACCTACCTGTACCTCGCCTCGCCGCAGTCGGAGCTGGTCTCCGGCGCGGCGATCCCGGTCTGACCCGGGGGAGCGTGGGGCGTGCTCGCCTCCGCCACAACCCCGGGGTCAGCGGCGGTCCAGCGGACCCCACTCCCGGGCACCCTGCTCCGCGACGATCTCGTCGCTCTCCCGCAGCGCCGCCTCGCCGATCCACGCGACCGGACGGCGGCAGATCACCAGCGGCTCGTTGTCCGGGCCCCGGCCACTCTCGTCGCCCTCCAGCACCCACGGGCGCACCCCGGGCCCGCGCGCCTCGCGCAGGTGCCGGTAGTCGTACAGGCGCCGGGCCACCCACAGGCGCACCGGCCGGCCGCCCCACCAGCTCTCCACCCGCAGTGAGTTGGCCGACAGGCCGGGCAGCGGCAGGCCGGTCAGCGTGTCCCGGCTGGACTGGTCGGCGCCGCCGGCCCGCGGTACGTCGTCGTCGGGACCGCGCGACCAGCGCACATACAGCTGCCGCCCGGCACCGGCCCGCTCGACCAGATCCGCCAGCCGGTCCAGCCGCTCGATCGTGGGCATCGACGAGTCCGTACCCGCACGCATGCGCTCACCATGCCCCAGCCGCGCCCGGGTATGCCGACGGTCACTCGTCCGGCAGCCGGTACCGCACCGCACCCCGTAGCTGCGCGCCGCCCGGTACCGCATAGGTCTGCCATTCCTTCACGGCGTCGGACGCCAGCGGGAACGCGGCGAGGGCGCGGCTCGCCGGTGTGCCGTCGAGATCCCGCACCAGCACGCCGGCGGTCCCCGTCGCGGTGGGCACCGGCACCCCGGCGGGCCAGGGTGCGGCCGGCGCCGGCGAGCCGGCGTCCCCGCGCACCGGCACCGCCACCAGGCGCACCCGGGAGCTCGTGTACCGCTGCCCGCCGGCGACGATCCTGCGGTACACGGCGTCCAGCAGGTCCCGCGCGTCGTACAGGCGGGACGGGTAGGCCCGCTGTGCCCGCAGTTCGTCCACGCCGTCGGCCGAGGCGGTGTACGTGTGGCCGCCGCTGTGCACCACGATCTCGGTGGCGGGTACGTCCATGACCATCGGCGCGCCGGGTCGCCGCTGGCCGGCCTTGCCGTCGGCGAGGCACCTGACCAGGCCGGCCACCAGCGCGTCGCGCTCGGCCGGGGTCAGCTGCCCGCGGTGGAACGCGTCCGCGACGGCGAGCCCGCTGCCGTAGACGACCAGCCGGTACGGGCGGATCTCGACGGACCCGGGTGCCATGAAGCCGCCCACGAGGCGCCAGGAGGCCGCCCGTGTGACGGGGGTCACGCTTTCGCCCGGCGTGCCCGCAGGGGCTGTGCCGGAGGCGCCGGCCGCGGCTCCGGTTGCGGATGATGCCGCCCTTGCGCAGCCGGCGACCAGCACCGCCGTACCCGCGCCGGTGAGGAGGGCCCTTCGTCGCATGTCAGTTCGACGTGCCCGCCCGGCGCCCCGTTCCGTCCTTGTAATACCTCTTCCGGCATTCCACAGGTGGGTTTCAGGTTACTTCCAGCGAGGCACGTTCTACTTGGACGGGAGCATCGGGCACGGGTCCCGGAGGGATTGGGATGAGCGGGAGTTACCAGCCGCCGGCATCGGGAACCGAGCCGATCACGGCACAGTGGAGTCCGGGCTACCAACCGGGAAGGGCCACCCCCTACCCGCAGCCCCCGCCGCCGCCGCGCGACGACCACCACTACTACCAGCCCGGGGCCTACTACCAGCCCGGGGCCTACTACGAGCCTGGTGCGCAGCGCGACGACATGTGGTCGCCTCCCGTGGCCGGCGGCGACAGCGGGTGGGGCGGCTGGCCACCGCCGGGCGGCTACTGGGCCCCGCAGCCCGCGCCGCGGCCCGCCCGCCGGCCCGCCCTGATCGCCGTGATGGCGGTCGTCCTCGTGCTGCTCATGGTGGCGGCCGTCGGGGTCGCGATCGCCGTCGGGCGCGCCCTGGGCACGTCCAGCTCCACCGCCAGCGGCTCCCAGAACAGCGGCACCTCGCAGACCGTCCCCGGCGCGACGACCGGTCCGGGCAACTCGGGCAATTCCGGTTCCGGCACCACGCTGGACAGCGCGGCGATCGCCGCCAAGGTCAATCCCGCGGTGGTGGACGTCAACACCGTGCTGGGGTACCAGAACGGCCGGGCCGCCGGTACCGGCATCGTGATCAGCTCATCCGGACTCGTGCTCACCAACAACCACGTGATCTCCGGCGCCACCAGCATCACGGTGACCGAGGTGACCAACGGGCGCACGTACAAGGCCACCGTGGTCGGCTACGACCGCACCGAGGACGTCGCCGTGATCAAGATGACCAGCGCCGCCGCGCTGCCCACCGCCTCGATCGGCGACTCCGGCAAGGTCGGCGTGGGCGACGGGGTGGTCGCCATCGGCAACGCCGGCGGCACCGGGGGCACCCCGGCGGTGGTCGAGGGCACCGTCACCGCGCTCAACCGGTCGATCACCGCGTCCGACGAGAGCACCGGCAGCTCGGAGCAGCTCACCGGGCTGATCGAGGTGGACGCGAACATCCAGGCCGGCGACTCGGGCGGTCCGCTGGTGAACGGCTCGGCACAGGTGATCGGCATCGACACCGCCGCCTCCGCCGGCTTCCACTACCAGGCCAGCGGCGGTACCGGGTACGCCATCCCGATCAACCAGGCGATGACGATCGCCAACCAGATCACCGGCGGGCAGGCATCGACCAAGGTGCACATCGGCGCGACCGGCTTCCTGGGTGTCTCGCTCCGTTCGGGCAACGGCTCGGCCGGCGGTGGCGCGACGGTCACCCAGATCCTTCCCGGCTCCCCCGCGGAGGCCGCGGGCCTGGCCGAAGGCGACGTGATCACCACGCTGGACGGCGCGACGGTGGACTCGGCGAACACGCTGAGCCAACTGCTGGACAACCACCACCCGGGTGACCGGGTGCGGCTGGGCTGGACCGCCACGAACGGCAGGGCGCACACCGCCACCATCACACTGATGACCGGGCCAGTGGGCTGAGGCCCGCCGGTCCGGCCCGGTAGAGCAGGTGGTCCAGCGCGGACGTGGCGGCGCCCAGCACGCCCGTGTACCGGCCCAGCATGGACTGCTCGATCAGCACCTCCTCGCGCAGCACCCGGCAGATCCGCGCCCGGGTGGCCTCGACGAGCCGGTTCGACACGTCCGCCGGCGCGTCCGCGAGGATCCCGCCCAGCGCCACCCGGGTCGGGCTGAATACGTTGACGTTCAAGGCGATCGCCGTGCTCAGGTGCTCGACGAAGTCGGCCAGCACGGCGTCGGCCCGGCCCTCGCCCGCGCGTACCGAGACCGACAGCGCGGACAGCGGCGCCAGCCCCCGGCGCAGCGCGCGGGCCAGCGCCGGGCAGTCCTTGGCGACGTGGCGCAGCCGGCGGCGCAGGTACGGCTCGGCCAGCCGCGCCTCCAGGCACCCGATCGCGCCGCACACGCAGCGCGGCCCGTCCTGCGCGACCTGGTGATGGCCGAGTTCCGACACCCCGTGGGCGCCCTGCCGGAACGGCACGCCGCTGACCACGAACGAGAAGCCCACGCCGTCGCCGACCTGGACGTACAGCAGGTTCTCGGCCTGCCGGCCGAGGCCGTGGTACACCTCGGCCAGGGCCATCGCCCGGACGTTGTACTCGACCGTGGCCGGCATCCCGAAGGCGCGCTCGAACCGGTCGGCGACCGCGACGTCGCGCCAGCCCAGCGCCAGCGACACCACGCTGCGCCGCCCGGCCGCGTCCACCGGCCCCGGCACGCCCACCCCCACGCCGCACAGCCGGGCGCCGGCCCGGTCCACCAGCGGGATGGCCGCGGACACCGCGGCATCCAGCGCCTGGCTGGGGGTACGGCCGGCGCAGAGCGGCACCTCCACCACGCCGGGGACCAGCCCGGACAGGTCGCACAGCCCGATCTGGATCCGGTCCAGGCCGACGTCGACGCCCATCACCAGGGTGCAGTCCCGGACGAGGGCGACCTGGGACGCCTTCGGCCCGCGCAGGTTCGACCGCCGCGTCGCGAAGGACTCGACCACGTACCCCTGGCCGAGCAGTTCGGTCACGATCGTCGCCACCGTCGGGATGGACAGTCCGGTGCGCCGCGCCAACTCCCGGCGCGACAGCGGCCCGTCCTCGTTGACCAGCCTGAGGAGCAGGCCCCGGTTGTGTATGCGCACGTCCTCTGGCAGCAGGCAGCGTCGTTCCACCCGGAGTCCTCCCCTGGCCGGCGGTGTCTGCACGATTCGGACAGATAGTAGCCGCGTCAATACGTGATGTGAACACCCCCCATGCGCTTGTGAATGGGATCGGATCTCTCTGGAATGGGCGGTATGAAGACCCGGCGGATACACGGTGAAGAGCGACTGACAACCTCGCGACCGCTGCAGGCCTACGCGTTCGGCACATCCCCGCAAACGCGGGAGGAGCTGGAACGGTTGCGCGACCGGCCGCCACTCGCCAGCGCCGACGTGACGATCATCGCAGAGGACGAAGATGGCACGCCGCTCGCGACAGCTTCCTCAACACCAATGCGGCAAAACGTGCGCGGGCGGGTATATCCGATGGCGGGCATCTGCGGGGTGGCCACCCATCCGCTGGCGCGCCGGCAGGGACACGTACGCACGCTGATGACGCAGCTGCTCGGGCAGGTACGTGACGAGGGGTGCCCGGTGAGCACGCTGTACCCGTTCCGCCCCTCGTTCTACGAGCGCTTCGGCTACGTGGGGCTGCCGCAGACCCGTACCGTCACCGTCTCCCCCGCCGACCTCCGCCCGTTCCTGCGCAAGCCTCTGTCCGGGGAGATCAGCTGGCAGCGCGTCGGCGAGGGCTACCCGGTGTACCGCGCCTTCACCGAGGATCTGCTGTCCCGCTGTCACGGCTTCGCTCTCTTCTCGGAGGAGCGCGCGCAGCGGCTGCGGGAGGCCGACGAACGGTGGCTGGTGACCGCGCACGTCGACGGCGCGGTGGTGGGCGCGGTGACCTACCGGGTCGTGGAGTTCGGCGGGGAGTTGCGGGCCGACAACCTGCTGGCGACCGGGCCGGTCGGGCGCGCGCTGCTGCTCGGCTTCTTCGCGCGGCACGTGGACCAGGTCGAGCGGGTGGTGGCCACGGTCGGCCCGGACGAGGCCCCGGAGCTGTGGGCCACCGACCTGGCCACGCATACCGAGACGAGGGCGTCCTCGCCGACCACGCGGGCCCCGATGGGGCGGGTCCTGTCCGTGACCGGCCTTGCCGGGCTGCCGGTCGGTACCGGCCGGGCGGCGGTGGAGATCGTCGACGACCCGTTCATCGCGGGTCGGTACCTGCTGGACGGCGGTACCGGCGGGCTGGAAGTCTCGGCCGGCACCACGGCTCCCGGTGCCGCCACGCTGACCGCGGCCGGTTTCGCCGCGCTCGTGTACGGCGCGCTGGACCCGGTGGAGGTGGCGGTCCGGGGACTCGGCACGGTACCGGCGGAGACGGTGGAGAGCCTGCGCACCCTGTTCCCCAGATGGGCGCCGTACCTGGTGGCGGAGTTCTGAGCCGGCTCACGACTCGGCGGACGCGTAGGCGATCAGGCGCAGCAGCGCCTCCGCGTACGCGTCCTCGGGGTCGGCCGCGCGCACCTCGCTGAGCGCGTCGCCCAGCGCGGTGACCACGAGGTACTCCTCGTCGAGCCGGTCCAGCCGGTGGAAGGTGCGGCCGAGCAGCCCGCGCAGCTGGTCCTCGCGGGGCATCCAGAGCACCTCGTCCTTGTGCACGTCGTCCAGCGCCCACTCCGTCGTGCCGTTGAAGCCGATCACCTGCCCCTCGGGCAACTCGTGCAACTCGATCGTCATGTCGCTGAGCACGAACACCTCGTCGTCCATGTCCCGGTCCGGCAGGACGAACCGGTCGCCCCGGGAGGGCTTCCACACCAGTCCGGCGTCGCGCAGCCGCTTGGCGAGAGGGAGGGAAAGCACGCCTCCATCGTGCCAGTCCCGGCAGCCTCGGTCGCCTCCCGACCAGGTTGAGGAGTTTGACAGAACTCCTCTCCGGAAGCACTCAACTACTCCTCGCTTGCACCGATGACTGCGGTACGACCTCTCCCGAGGAGTGAGGAGCAAGGATGCGTCAACTACCGAGGCTCAGGTACAGCCTCATCGGTCTCACCGCGGTCTGCGCCATCGTCCTGCCCGGCACCGCGGCGTTGGCCGCCCCCACCCCTGGACCGCTGCCGCACAAGGTCGGCGGCTTCATCGCCAGCGGCGCGCGAGTCAGCGCCGCCAGGCAGCACGTCTTCCGCCCCCGAACCCTGCCCGCCAGCGTCGACCTGCGCGCCAACATGCCCGCCGTCGGCGACCAGGGCCAGGTCGGCTCCTGCGTCGCCTGGACCATCGCCTACGGGATGATGGGCTACTACGCGAAGACGACCAGCGGCACCGGCGCCCCGTACGCGCCGCTCTACCTGTACCTGCGGGTCGTGGCACCGGGCGGCGCGCCCAACTCCGGGCTGTACCCCTCGTCGGCCCTGACGGAGGCGCAGAACAACGGCGTGGACACCCAGGCCGACTACTACCAGGGGACGACGGCCTGGCAGACCGGGCCCACCAGCGCCGAGGTCGCCAACGCGGCGGGCTACAAGATCACCGGATGGAACACCCTCTGGGTGGGCAGCAACCAGGGCACTTCGGCCAAGACGGCCATGCAGACCGCGCTGGCCGCGGGCGCACCGGTGGGCATCGCCTTCCCGGTGTACGCCGACTTCATGCGCATGGGGTCCAACGTCCTCTACAACACGCTGACGGGTAACAGCCTGGGCGGCCACATGGTCACCGCGGTCGGGTACGACGCGGACGGCATCTGGATCCGCAACTCCTGGGGCACCTGGTGGGGCACCAGCGGGGACGCGCACCTGTCGTGGGCCTTCGTGCAGACCGACGTGCAGGCGGCGTACACGATCACGGGTGTCCGCACGCCCGCCACGACGACGGTGGCCGCACCGACCGTCAGCGCGCTGTCCGTCAAGACCGGTGCTGCCGGCACCTCGGTCACGATCAGCGGGGCCAACCTGGCCTCGGCGACGGCGGTCAGCTTCGGCGGCGCCAGCGCGGCCTTCACCAGCACGACGACGAGCGGCGTGACCAAGCTGGTCGCCACCGCGCCCAGCCACGAACCGGGTGCGGCCGGGGTGACCGTGACCAACCCCGGCGGCACCAGCGCGGCCGGCAGCGCCAGCACGTTCACCTTCACACCGCCGGCCCCCACGGTGACCGCGGTCAGCCCGTCCAGCGCGGTCATCTTCGGCGGTGCCACGGTGACGGTCACCGGCACCTCGTTCACCGGATCGACATCGGTCAAGGTGGGCACCCTCGCCGGCAGCTCGGTCAAGCTGCTGTCCGGCACCTCGCTGCAGTTCGTCGCACCGGCCCAGGCCGCCGGGGCCTACGACGTCACCGTCAAGACGCCGTACGGGACGAGCGCCACCGGCAACCAGCTCACGTACGTCAACCCGCCGGCACCGGCGCTCGCCACGCTGAGCCCGACCAGCGGGCTCACGTACACGACCACGGCGGTCACCCTCACCGGCAGCAACCTCAAGGGGGCGACCCGGGTCACCGCCGGCGGGGCCAGCGTGCCATTCACCAAGGTGTCCGACACGGTGGTCAAGGCGACGCTGCCGGTGCACGCCGCCGGTGCGCTGGACGTCCAGGTGACCACGCCCGGCGGTACCAGCGCCACCGGTAGCGCGTTCACCTACGTGGCACCGCCGGCACCGGTGGTCAACCAGGTCAGCCCGTCCACCGGCGTCACCAACGTGAGCCGGACGGTGACGGTCACGGGTACCGGGTTCACCGCCGCGTCCCGGGTCACCGCGGCCGGCACGGCGCTGAGCTTCACCCGGCTCTCGGAGACCGCGATCCGGGCGACGCTGCCGGTGCACTCCGCCGGCGCCGTGGACATCCGGGTGACCACGCCGGGCGGTACCAGCGCCGGCGGCACCACGTTCACCTACTCGCTGCCGCCGGCACCGTCGGTCAGCAGCCTGAACGTGACCCGGAGCGGTACCGGCGCGGCCACCTCGGTGGTGGTGCAGGGCAGCTGGCTGACGGCGGCCACCAGGGTGACCGTGGACGGGGTCAGCGTGAAGTTCACCCAGGTATCCGACAGCCAGGTGCGGGCCACCCTGCCCGCGCACTCCGCCGGAACGGTGAACGTCCAGGTGACCACGGCCGGCGGTACCAGTTCGCCGACCGCGGGCACCCGGTTCACCTACGGGCGGGCCAGGTAGCTTCCCGTGGGGCTGGCACCTCAGCGCAGCGGGGCCAGCCCCACGGGGATTCGTCGCACCTGCGGGCCGCCGCCGCCGATAGGAGCCCGAGTTCGGAAATGGCGGGTGAGCTGATGCGACGTCTTCTCCTGAGCATGCTGGCGGGTGCGCTGGTCCTGCTCATCGTCGGCGTCTCCGCGAGCCAGTCCGGACATACCAGGGTCCTGGCCCGGCAGCGCAACGCGTTGGCCCAGGACGCGGCCGAGCAGGCCCAGATCCTGGACGCGTACTTCGCCCGCGCGGCCTCGATCATCCTGTTGACCGCGCACATCCCGCAGTTCGGGGAGTTCTACCGGGAGCCCGGTGACCGGGCCGCGCGGGTACGCCGCGGCGGTGCGACGCTCGACGCGGTCAACGACTCGCTGAGCTACCTGGAACGGCTGTATCCGGACCGGATCGACGAGGCGTGCTTCATCGACGCGTCGGGTGCCGAGAACGCGCGCACGGTGCGCGGTCAACGCGCCGCCTCCGGTGAGCTGTCCACGGACGAGACCATGAACCCGTTCTTCGCACCGTCGTTCACGCTCGCCGCCGGACAGGTCTACCAGGCCAAACCATACGTGTCCCCGGACACCGGCGAGTGGGTCATCGCGAACTCCACGGTGGTGCCGATGCCGGACGGGTCGAGGCCGGCGATCGTGCACTTCGAGGTCAGCGTCGAGAGCTTCCGCCGGGAGGCGGCCGCCCGCAGTGACAGCACCGTCCTGGTCGTCGACGCGGACACCGGAGATGTCGTGATCAACTCGCGGCGCCCGCAACAGACCGGTGTGCCGTTGGGCGACGCGCGGGACAGCCGTTTCCACCGGCTCGTCCGTCACTGGTCCCCGACCGGCCGGCTCGATCTCGATGGTCATCAGGCTGGGTACCAGCGCATCGCGGCCACCTCGGGCAATGCCAACCACTGGTACGTGGTGTCGGTGGCCAACCGCGCCACCGGCACGCTGACCGGTGTCGGCATCCTGCCGGTCGTCATGACGCTGGTCGGGCTGGTGTTCATCGGCTACCTGGTCTTCGCCCTGCGCCGCAGCCGGGCCGTCCTGCTCACCGCCGCCTACACCGACCCGTTGACCGGGCTGTACAACCGGCGGCAGCTCGTCACCGACCTCGACAGCCACCTCGCCCGCGCGAGCGCCGCCGATCCGCTGCTGCTGATCCTGTGTGACCTCAACGGTTTCAAGGCGTACAACGACGCGTTCGGCCACCCGGCCGGCGACGCGCTGCTCGCCCGCCTGGGCGCGGCACTCAACCGGGACCTGAACGGCACGGCGCGGCCGTACCGCATCGGAGGCGACGAGTTCTGCGTCCTGGCCAGACCGGGCCGCGACGGCGCCGACGAGGTGATCGCCACCTCCCTGCGGGCGCTGAGCGAGCAGGGCGACGGCTTTTCCATCACCGCGTCGCACGGCGCTGTCCTGCTGCCCACGGAGGCGTCCTCGTCGGACGGCGCGATGCGGGCCGTCGACCTGCGCATGTACGAGAACAAGAACAGCGCCCGGATACCCGCCGACGCGCAAGCCACGAACGCGCTGCTGTGCGCCATGCGCGAGCGTGATCCGCAGTGGGCCCACCGGGTCTGGATGACCGCACGCCTGGCCGGCGAGGTGTGCCGGCGGCTCGGCCTGCCGCCGGGCGACGAGGCCCGGATCCGGCAGGCGGCCCAACTGCACGACGTCGGGAAGGTCGGCATCCCCGACGATGTCCTGCACAAGCCCGGCCCGCTCACCCCGGACGAGTGGACGTTCCTGCAACAGGTCCCGTCGATCGGTGAACGCATCACCGCGGCGGCGCCCGCGCTGGCCCACCTCGCCCCCGTCGTCCGGTCAGCCCGTGAACGGTACGACGGAACCGGCTACCCCGACCGCCTGGCAGGCGACGACATCCCGCTCGGCGCCCGCATCATCGCCGGCGCCGCCGCGCTGGCCGCCATGATCTCGCCCCGTCCCTACGCCGCGGTGCGCACGGTCACGGCGGCGCTCGACGAACTCACCCGCGGCGCCGGCACCCAGTTCGATCCGCAGGTCGTCGCCGCGCTGCGCGAGGTCAGCCGGTCAGCGGACGCGGAGTTGTCAATGCACCCCTGAGCGGGCAGGAAACCGGTCGCCGGTGCGCGGCCGGCGGGTGATCAGGTGGGTCAGACGTTGCGGCGGTACTCGCCGCCGACTTCGAAGAAGGCGTCGGTGATCTGGCCCAGCGAGCAGACCCGGGCGGCGTCCATCAGCACACCGAACACGTTCTCGCCGCCCATCGCCGCCGCGCGCAGCCGGGCCAGGTGCTGGCGCGCCCCGTCGCGGTGGCGCTCCTGGAAGTCGTGCAGCCGGCGCAGTTGCGACTGCTTCTCCTCCTCCGTACCCCGGGCGAGCGCCAGCGGCCCGTGCTGCGCCTCGCCGTGCGGGTTGCGGAACGTGTTGACCCCGATGATCGGCAGGGTACCGTCGTGCTTGCGCTGCTCGTACAGCATCGACTCGTCCTGGATGCGGCCGCGCTGGTATCCGGTCTCCATCGCGCCCAGCACCCCGCCGCGCTCGGCGATGCGGTCGAACTCGACCAGTACCGCCTCCTCGACCAGGTCGGTCAGCTCGTCGACGATGTACGCGCCCTGCAGCGGGTTCTCGTTCTTCGCCAGGCCCCACTCCTCGTTGATGACGAGCTGGATGGCCAGCGCCCGGCGCACCGACTCCTCGCCCGGCGTGGTGACCGCCTCGTCGTACGCGTTGGTGTGCAGGCTGTTCGCGTTGTCGTAGATGGCCGTCAGCGCCTGCAGGGTGGTGCGGATGTCGTTGAAGCTCATCTCCTGCGCGTGCAGCGAGCGGCCCGAGGTCTGCACGTGGTACTTCAGCTTCTGCGACCGGTCGGCGGCGCCGTACCGCTCCCGCATGGCCACCGCCCAGATCCGCCGCGCCACCCGGCCGAGCACGGTGTACTCGGGGTCCATCCCGTTGGAGAAGAAGAACGACAGGTTGGCGGCGAAGTCGTCCACGGCCATGCCGCGCGCCAGGTACGACTCCACGTAGGTGAACCCGTTGGCGAGCGTGAAGGCGAGCTGGCTGATCGGGTTGGCCCCCGCCTCGGCGATGTGGTAGCCGGAGATGGACACCGAGTAGAAGTTGCGCACCTGGTTCTGGATGAACCACTCCTGGATGTCGGCCATCATGCGCAGGCTGAACTCGGTGGAGAAGATGCAGGTGTTCTGGCCCTGGTCCTCCTTGAGGATGTCGGCCTGCACGGTGCCCCGCACGGTACGCAGCACCCACGCCCTGATCTCCGCCGCTTCGTCCACAGTGGGCGGTCGGCCGTGCGCGGACTCGAAGCCGGCCAGCCGCTGGTCGATCGCGGCGTTGAAGAAGAAGGCCAGGATCGTGGGGGCCGGGCCGTTGATGGTCATGGACACCGACGTGGCCGGCGCGCACAGGTCGAAGCCGCCGTAGAGGACTTTCATGTCCTCGACCGTCGCGATGGACACCCCCGAGGTGCCGACCTTGCCGTAGATGTCGGGGCGGGTGTCGGGGTCGTGGCCGTACAGGGTCACCGAATCGAACGCGGTGGACAGCCGGGTGGCCTTGGCGTCCTTGGCGAGCAGGTGGAAACGGCGGTTGGTGCGGAAGGGGTCACCCTCCCCCGCGAACATGCGCGCGGGGTCCTCACCGTCGCGCTTGAGCGCAAAGACCCCCGAGGTGTACGGGAAGCGGCCCGGCAGGTTCTCCAGCCGCAGGTACCGCAGCAGCTCCCCGTCATCGGCATGGCGCGGCAGCGCCACCCGGGGGATCCGCGAGCCGGACAGCGACTCGCGCCACAGCGGCGTGCGGATCTCCCTGTCGCGTACCCGCACGACCAGCTCGTCGGCGGCGTAGTCGCGTACGGTGTCCGGCCACCCGTCGAGCAGCGCGCGGGACTCGGCGTCCAGCGCCGCGTCGGCCTCGGCGCGCAGCTCGTCCAGCGCGTCAAGACCGGCGCCGCGGGCGGCCAGCAGCTCGTGCGCGGCGGTCAGCTGCTGGCGCCGCCGTGCCGCGTCGACCTGTGCTGACGTGTGCTGCCGGTACCCGCGCATTGTCTCCGCGATGTCCGCGAGGTACCGGACGCGGCCGGGCGGCACCACCTGCTGGATGCGGGTGGAGGCGCGTACGTCCACAGTGGACAGGATGCCCTCGCCGACCGGCAGGCCCCGCTCGGCGAGCAGGCCGCGCAGGTACTGGTACAGCGCGGTCACGCCGTCGTCGTTGAAGGTCGCCGCGCTGGTGCCGAAGACCGGCATCCGCTCGTACGGGGTGCCGAACTCGCCCCGGTTGCGTACCAGCTGGCGGGCGACGTCCCGGCGGGCGTCCTCGGCGCCGCGCCGCTCGTACTTGTTGATGGCCACCGCGTCGGCGAAGTCGAGCATGTCGATCTTCTCCAGCTGCGAGGTGGCGCCGAACTCGGGCGTCATGACGTACAGCGCGACGTCCGCGAACGGGACGATCGCGGCGTCTCCCTGGCCGATGCCGGGCGTCTCCACGATCACGAGGTCGTACCCGGCCGCCTGGCACGCGGCGATCACGTCGGCCAGCGCGGCCGGCAGCTCCCGGCCGGCGCCCCGGGTCGCCAGCGAGCGGAAGTAGACGTGACCGCCCCCGAGGCTGTTCATCCGGATCCGGTCGCCGAGCAGCGCGCCGCCGCCCCTGCGCCGGCTGGGGTCCACCGCGATCACCGCGACGTGCAGCTTGTCCTGCTGGTCGATGCGCAGCCGGCGGATCAGCTCGTCGGTCAGCGAGGACTTGCCGGAGCCGCCGGTGCCGGTGATGCCGAGCACGGGTGCCGTGCGGCGCGCGGCGGCGGCCCGTACCCCCTCGCGCAGGTCCTCGGGTGCGCGGCCGGCCTCCAGCATCGTGACCAGCCGCGCCAAGGCGCCCTGGTCGCCGGCGTACAGCGCGTCGGGCGAGGGTGGCGGGCCGGCCGCGAGATCGACGTCGCACTCCCGCACGATGCCGTTGATCATGCGAGGCAGGCCCATCCGCTGGCCGTCCTCGGGCGAGAAGATCCGCACCCCGTGCGCGCGCAGCCGCTCGATCTCCTCGGCCACGATCACCCCGCCGCCGCCGCCGAAGACCTTGATGTCCCCCGCGCCGCGCTCGCGCAGCAGGTCGACGAGGTAGCTGAAGTACTCGACGTGCCCACCCTGGTACGAGCTGATCGCGACGCCCTGCACGTCCTCCTGGACGGCGGCCGTGACGATCTCGCCGACCGACCGGTTGTGCCCGAGGTGGACGACCTCGGCGCCCTGTGCCTGGAGGATCCGCCGCATGATGTTGATCGACGCGTCGTGCCCGTCGAAGAGGCTCGCCGCCGTCACCAGACGCACCGGGTTCGCCGGCGTGTGCAGTGGGCTCGACCCGGTCATGACGACCTCCCAGTACGGTAGGGCACGTGTCCGGTCCCCTGTCCTTCGATCCGATCGCCGAGGCGCACCGGCAGTGGCGCGGCCGCTGGCCCGAACAGGCCGAGCAGATGGCCGCGGTCACATCGGTGATGCGGGTGCAGCAGTTGCTCCTCGCCGAGATCGAGCGCGTGCTGCGCCCGTGCGGCCTGAGCTTCGCCAGCTACGAGGCGCTGCGGCTGCTCGCCTTCACCCGCTCCGGCGAGCTGCCGATGGGCAAGGTGGGCGAGCGCCTGATGGTGCATCCCGCGTCGGTGACCAACACGATCGACCGGCTGGAGCAGCGGGGCCTGGTGCGCCGCCGCGCTTCGCCGCAGGATCGGCGGCGGATCCTCGCCGAGATCACGCCGGACGGGCGGGAGCTGGTGGACAAGGCCACGACCGCGCTCAACGAGGCGCGGTTCGGGCTGGGTGCGCTGGACCGGGAGGACGCCGTGGCGATCAGCCGGCTGCTGCGGCGGCTGCGCGCGGCGGCCGGCGACTTCGCCGAAGGTACCCATGATCCCTGGTCTTCCTGACACTTGACGACACACTTGGACGACAAATAGTTGGACGCCAAAATAACCTTACACCGGGGGTACCGACCGCCAGTCGCCGGACCGCTCGCCGGGCCGGTACGGGGACTCCAGGCGCTTGGCCACCACCCCGGGCAGCCCCTGCTCCCGGCTGGCGCGCAGCGCGTCCTTGCCGGTACCGGCGAAGTACGGCGGGGTCTGCCAGTGCGGACCGGCGACCTCCAGTGCCTCCAGCAGTTCGCGACGGCTGCCGTACGGCAGGTCAACGGTTGACGTACCGTCCAGCCAGAGCACGTCGAAGACCAGGTACACCGGGCTCTTGCCGAAGGTCACCAGGTCCCCGTCCAGGACCACCTCGACCGGCGCGAGCCACTCCCCCAGGGCCTTCACCTTCGGGTGGTCGTCGGTGATGTCGGCGCCCTCCGCGGACACCAGCCGCACCCGGCCACCTGCCACGTAGCCGAGCGCGCGGGTGCCGGCCCACTTCATCTCGTACGCCCAGGCGCTCTCCGGCCGGGGCAGGCGCTGTGCCGGCTCCGGCAGCATCGGCCGGACCTGCTCGGGCATCGGTGTCCAGGACGGCTCCGGCGGATCCATCCGGTGCATCATCCAGTCCTTGCCGCGCGTCTGGAACAGCACGTACCGGCCGCGGGTCCGCGCGCCGTCGAAGACCACGATCACCTCGCTGTCGCGCCACTTCTCGGTCGTGTACGTGCCCCGGTCGTAAATGATCATCTTGCCGCCACCGTACTCGCCGGCCGGGATCACGCCCTCGAACTCCGCGTATTCGAGTGGATGATCTTCGGTGTGCACCGCGAGGTGGTTGGTCTTCGGGTCGCGCGGCAACCCGCGCGGCACCGCCCAGGACACCAGTACCCCGCCACGCTCCAGGCGCAGGTCCCAGTGCAGCCGGCGGGCGTGGTGCTGCTGGATCACGAACGTGTCGTCCCGCCCCTCCGGCAGCGGACCGGCGGGTACCGGCTCGGGGGTCCGGGACGCGTCGCGCTTGCGCCGGTACTCGTCCAGGCGGTCGCCCATACCCATTTCTAACGGAAACCGGTCCCGACCGCCGCGGACGCGACGCCTTGACGCGCCGGTACGATTCGGGTCTCAGGTCAGGTGCGGTGTCAGGAGGCAAGGTGGATCGCTGGGTCGTCGTCGGTCTGGACAACGGTGGCACCATGAACAACGCCACCGTGCTGGACGCCTCCGGCGAGTTCCTGGTGGACCGGATGGTGGAGACGCCCAGCCGGGTCAAGGAGGGCCCCGAGGTGGCGGTCGAGGCGCTGGCCCACTCGCTGGACAACATCCTCGAGCTGACCGGCGTGGCGCGCGCGGCGGTGCGCGCGGTCGGTCTGGACACCCCGGGGCCGGCCAGTGCCGACGGCGTAATTTCCTCCAAGGGCGCCACGAACTTCTCCCAGCCCGCCTGGTGGGACTTTGACTTCCGGGGCGCGCTGGCCGACCGGTTGCGCCTGCCCGTGGTGTACAACAACGACGGGAACGCGGCCGCGCTCTACGCCCACCATGTCCACTTCGGACCCGACGCGCCGCACCGCTCCTCGGTCTCCGCGATCGTCGGCACCGGCCTCGGCGGCGGGCTGATCGAATCCGGGCGGATCGTCCGGGGCGCGGCCGGGATGGCCGGCGAGTTGGGGCACGTGCACATCCCGATGGAGGGGCTGCTGGAGCCCGACCAGGCGATGCCCGGATGCAACTGCGGCTTCTCCGGCGACGCGGAGAGCGTGGCGTCGCTGACCGGGATCGAGAAGAACCTGCTGCCCTACTGGCTGACCCGCTTCGAGGGGCACGAGCTGGGCCAGGTCGCCTCGCTGAACAAGGCCGCGAAGCTGGTGCGCTCCTACGGGGAGGACAAGGACCCGCTCGCGCTCAAGGTCTTCGAGCAGCAGGCGATGGCGCTGGGGCGGCTGTTCACCCTGGCGGCCAACTTCACCGACCCGCACGCGTACTTCCTCGGCGGCGGGGTGGTCGAGGCGGCACCGGAGTTCCGCGACTGGTTCCTCGCCACCGTGCGGATGCACACCAGCCTGCGCGAGGAGCAGGAGAAGGTGGCCACGTTCGCGCTCGTACCGCAGCTGGACATGGCCGGCTCCCGCGGTGCCGCACTGGCGGCGCTGGCCGGGTAGCTAGTCCGTCAGGCGGGCCACCTCGCGCATCTTGTTCATCGCGTCGAGCGCGGCGACCTTGTACGACTCGGCGAGCGTCGGGTAGTTGAACACGGTGTCGACGAGGTAGTCGACCGTGCCGTCGCAGCCCATCACCGCCTGTCCGATGTGGACGATCTCGGTGGCGCCGGTGCCGAAGACGTGCACCCCGAGCAGCTTGCGGTCGTCGGGCGACACGAGCAGCTTGAGCATGCCGTACGAGTCGCCGATGATCTGCCCCCGGGCCAGCTCCCGGTAGCGGGCGATGCCCACCTCGAACGGGATCCGCGCCTGGGTCAGCTCATCCTCCGTACGCCCCACGAAGCTGATCTCCGGGATGGAGTAGATGCCGATCGGCTGCAGCCGGTGCATGGCCCGCACCGGCTCGTCGCAGGCGTGGTGCGCGGCCACCCGGCCCTGCTCCATCGACGTGGACGCGAGCGCGGGGAAGCCGATGACGTCGCCGACCGCGTAGATGTGCGCCGCCTCGGTGCGGTAGTGCTCGTCGACCTTGATGCGCCCGCGGTCGTCGGCGGACAGCCCCGCCTTCTCCAGTTCCAGCTCCTGGGTCAGGCCCTGCCGGCCGGCCGAGAACACCACGGTGTCCGCGGCGATCTGCTTGCCGCTCTCCAGCACCGTGATCGCGCCCTTGGCGTGCCGCTCCACGGCGGCCACGTTCTCGCTGAACCGGAACGTCACGGCCAGGTCCCGCAGGTGGTACTTGAGCGCCTCGACGATCTCGACGTCGCAGAACTCCAGCATCCGGTCCCGCCGCTCCACCACGGTCACCTTGCTGCCCAGGGCGGCGAACATCGAGGCGTACTCGATGCCGATCACCCCGGCGCCGACCACCACCATGGAGTGCGGCACGTACTCCAGGTTGACCACGCCGTCCGAGTCGAGGATGGTGCGCTCGTCGAACGCGACGCTGGACGGCCGGGCCGGGCGGGTGCCGGCGGCGATGATGATCTTGTGGGCGCTCGCCGTGGTCTCCCGGCCGCCCTCGTCGCGCACCGTCAGCGTGTGCCCGTCGTGGAAGCGGGCGGTACCGGTGAGCAGCTTGACCCGGTTGCGGGCCAGCTGGCTGCGGATCACGTCGATCTCCCGGCCGATCACGTGCTGGGTGCGCGCGGCGAGGTCGGCCACGGTGATGTCGTCCTTGACCCGGTAGCTCTGCCCGTACAACTCCCGCTGGGACAGGCCGGTCAGGTAGAGCACCGCCTCGCGCAGCGTCTTGGACGGGATCGTCCCGGTGTTGATGCAGACACCGCCGATCATGTGACGCCGCTCGACCACAGCCACGGTCCGGCCGAGCTTGGCCGCCGCGATCGCGGCCTTCTGCCCCCCTGGCCCGGACCCCAGTACCAGCACATCGAAGTCGTACACGTCGTCAGTCTGACATGATCGAGTTACTGAACCGTCACATCTCGCGGGACCTGCGTGGGCGACAACGCGTCGCGCCGCAGGACCTGAAGCAGCTCCTCGTACGGCCCGACCAGGTACGCCTGGTCGCCGGCCCGGAACCGGGTACCCCGCCGGGGCGGGTGCTCCAGCCGGCCACCCTGCGCGGCGCGGCTGATCGCCACGACGCGGGTACGGGCCGACAGGTCGCCCATCGCGAGATCGTCCAGCCCACCGCCGGGCGCCACGGTCAGCCGGCCGACCAGCATCGGGGTCCGGTCGACGTAGAACGTGCCCAGCACGTCCAGACCCAGGGCGGCACCCACGAACCAGGGCGCCGCCAGCGCGGCGGTCGAGCGGACCAGCCCGATGCTGAAGCTGCGCCCGATCGTCTGCGCCAGCTGCTCGTCGAACAGGCGCAGCACGACCGGTACGTCGTCCAGCCGGGGTCTGCGCGGGGAGCTTGCGGGTCCGCGCTCGAGCCCGAGCTGGTCGCGTACTGCCAGCGCGGTCTCCAGGTTCACCAGGTCGTCGCTCGTCAGTACGGCCACCGCCGCGGCCTCGGCCAGGTTGACCATGTGCAGCGTGTCCGGCAGCGTGGCGTCGGCGATCACGACCGGCACCCCGGCCGCGCGCATCGCGCCCAGGTACCGGTTGCTCTCGTCGCTGTCCACCACGACCACCTCGCCACCGGCCGCGAGCAACTGGTGCACCACGCGTACCCCGACCGAACCCAGCCCGATGACCACCACGTGGCCGAACCGGCCGATCACCCGGCCACGCCCGAGCGACTCCTCGATCCGGCGGCTCACCAGCAGGTTGGTCAGCAGCGCGAAGAACGTGGTCGCCAGGATCACGCCGGACACGATCAGGCCGATGGCGAACACGCGCAGCCAGGGACGCTGGTCGCGGAAGGAGAAGTCGCCGTACCCGACGGTGGCGATCGTCGAGACGGTGAAGTACAGCGCGTCGAGCAGGGTCATCCGGGTACCGTCGGGTTCCCGGTAGCCCAGGCGCAACACGGTCGTCGCGGTGGCCACCAGAGCGAGCAGGCACCCCAGCACGAACACGAGCCGCCGGTCCAGCACGCCTCGGAGCACCGAAGCGACCAGGTGCCGAAACATCCAGCGCCGGCGCGCCGGTCTCCGGGCAGGCGCCGGGTACAGCCCCGCGTCGCGCAGCTCCTGCGGGGTACCGAGCAGGGTCACCCCGTCGCCCTCCCGCACCGGATGGTCCCGCCCCGGGCACACCACCACCTCCCCGTCCGCAGGAGTCACCGCGATCGGGGCCAGGCTGCCGTACAGGACCCGGAGGGTACCGGTGGCGTGGGCGAGCACCCGGGCCACCACGAACCGCTCCCCGCCCAGCTCCACCGGGTGCGCGCCGGTGCGCAGGCACGCCTCCACGACCGAGGGTGCGGACAGCCCGGCCACGTCCAGCACCGAGACGGCGGCACCGGCCAGCGCCCGGCCCACCGCCGGGTTGCGGATCTGCACCACGATCCGCACGCCCGGACGGGCCTCCCGGGCCAGCAGCGCGGTCTCCAGGGTGTGCAGGTCGTCGTCCTGGACGCACACCAGCGCGGCAGCGCCGGCCAGTCCCGCCTTGGCCAGTGTCTGCGGCAGCCGGGAGTTGCCCAGCACCTGCGGCACTCCCCAGGCCCGGACGACCGGGGTCAGGCGTATGTCCGGCCGGTCGTCGACCACGACCACCCGTACCCCCGCGAGGTGCAACTGCTCGACGGTGCGCAGCCCGACCCCGGCCAGCCCGCACACGATGACGTGCCCGGTCCAGTCGTCGCAGCCAGCGCCCATCCAGGCATCGTCGGCGTCCCTGGTCACAGCCGTGTCTCCGGCGTGTTTCCGCTCAGCTCGCCGCCGGGCCGGTCGATCTACGCGGACGTGGGTACCCGGGTCGACACAGAGGGGAGCGCAGGATGGCAGGCAGAGCAGGGGGCCACCGTGCCGTGCCGGATCCGCTGCTCGCGACCGTGCTGGCCCTGCTGGTGGCCGTGGTGGTCTGGCTGCTGGCCGGCGTGGGCGGCCCGATCGGTCCGCTCGTCGCCGGCGTGCTGCCGCTCCTCGCGGGTACCGGGCTGGTCGCCTGGCGGCTGGTCGCGCAGCGGCCGGCACCGGGCCCGCACGCCGCGCGGGCGCAGACCGCCGGGCCACCGGCCGGCGACGCCGGGCAGCAGCCTGCCGCGGCGGTCCCGAGCCTGGCCGCGGTGCTGGACGGGGTGGCCCGCGAGTCCCACGACGTGATCGCGATCTGCCGCCCGGACGGATCGGTCAGCTACGCCAGCCCGGCGGTGACCCGGCTGACGGGACAGCCACCGGATGCCTGGCTCGGCCGTGACCTGACCACCGCGTTCCACCCCGGCGACCAGCCCGTGGCGAAGTCGAAGTTCCGCGAGGCGCGCGGGCGGCCGGACCGGCCGGTCAGCTACGAGGCGCGGATCGCGCGCGAGGACGGCTGGCGCTGGGTGCGGGCCACCCTGACCAGCTACGAGCGGGAGCCGACCATCGCGGGCGTGGTCGTCAACCTGACCGGTCTCACCGACCGGCACCCCCGCGGCCGGCGGACCTATCGGGACCAGCGCGACGAGCCGGGCGGATCCGGGGGCGAACCGGGCGCGCCGCCGGATCTGGCCAACCCGACGTTGTTCACCGAACAGCTCGCGCTGGCCCTCGCGGCTGGCGGCGCGGGCCGGGTCAGCCTGGCCCTGATCGACCTGGAGGGCCTCACCGCGCGGATCGCGACCCTCAGCCCGGCGGCGATCAACGAGGTACTGGTCTGCGTCGCCGAGCGGCTGCGCCGCGGGGTACGCCCGCAGGACCTGGTGGCGAGGCTCGGCGACGACGAGTTCGCGGTGCTGCTGGAGCAGATCAGCCCGGCGCACGTGGACCGGGTCGCCGACCGCATGCTGGCCCTCCTCGCGGAGCCGCTGACCATCGAGGGGCGCGAGCTGTCGGTGCAGGCCACCGTGGGATTCGCCGACGCGCGCGCCGGCGAGGGGCCCAACCAGCTCATCAGGCACGCCGAGATCGCCAGGTCCGAGGCGAATCTCGCGGGCAAGGGGCGGTACGTCCGGTACGCCGACGACATGGCGCCGCGCGCCAACGCGCGGGCCCAGCTGACCGAGGAGCTGACGCGGGCGCTGGCCGCGGAGGAGTTCGAGCTGTACTACCAGCCGATCGTCACGCTGCCCGGCAACCACCTGGCCGGCGTCGAGGCCCTGCTGCGCTGGCGGCACCCGCAGCGCGGCCTGGTGCCGCCGTTGGATTTCATCCCCCTCGCCGAGCAGACCGGCCTGATCGTCCCGCTCGGCCGGTGGATCCTGGAGTCGGCCTGCCGCCAGGCCGCCACCTGGCTCGCGCAGTACCCGACGACGGCGCCCGCGACGATCAGCGTCAACGTCTCGCCGCGGCAACTGGACGAGGCGACGATCGTGGACGACGTGGTGGCCGCGCTGCGCCATTCCGGCCTGCCGGCCGGGCGGCTGGTCGTGGAGGTCACCGAGACCGCCGTGGTCGACCACGCGACCGCCGGCAACCACCTGTGCGCGCTGCACGATCTGGGGGTACGCATCGCCCTGGACGACTTCGGCACCGGCCACTCCACGCTGAGCCTGCTGGACAAGTTCCCCATCGACCAGCTCAAGCTGGACCGCTCGTTCCTGCGCGAGCCCGGCCACGACCGGATCGCGATCGCGGTCGTGATGATCGCGCAGGCGATCGGCGCGGAGGTGGTCGCCGAGGGGGTCGAGATACCCAGCCAGGCGGAGCGGCTGCAGGCGCTCGGGTACGGGCTGGCGCAGGGCTTCCACTTCGGCCGGCCCAGCACCGTGAGCTCGATGACCGAGGTGCTGCGCGGCGAGGTGGCCCCCAGCCCGGTGACCTGACCGCCGGGGTAATAACCTCGATCCGGCCATGGACAGCTCCGCCGCCGCCTTCGTGCGCGCCCACACCAGCCTGCTCCCCGCGCCGTACGTGCCGGAGGTCCGGCTGTGGCTGGCGCAGGACGCCTTCGGGCTGTGGGAGGAGACCGAGCGGGAGCAGGGCGGCGAGGTCGGGCCGCCACCCTTCTGGGCGTTCGTCTGGGCGGGCGGTCAGGCGCTGGCCCGGTACCTGCTGGACAACCCGGACCTGGTCGCCGGCCGCGACGTCTTCGATCTGGCCGCCGGATCCGGCCTGGTCGCGATCGCGGCGGCGAAGGCCGGCGCGGCCACGGTGGCGGCGAGCGAGATCGACCCGTACGCCGCCGCCGCGATCGCGCTGAACGCGGCGGCCAACGGGGTGCCCGTGACCGTCCATCTCGACGACGTGTTGGACCGCGACGCCGGCGGCGCGGATCTCGTGCTCGCCGGCGACGTGTGCTACAGCGCGGAGATGACCCGGCGGGTGCTGGCCTTCCTGGACCGCGCCCGCGGCGCGGGCGCCACGGTGCTGGTCGGCGATCCGGGCCGCGCGTACCTGCCGCGCACGCGGCTGGCCGAGGTGGCGAGCCATCTGGTACCGGTCAGCCGCGCGCTGGAGGACGCCGACGTCAAGCGCGCGACCGTGTGGCGCCTCAGCCCTCCCGCGCCGGCCGGCCTTCCTCGACCGTGATCACCCGGTCCACGCCGCTGATCTCCAGCACGTGCCGCACCATCTGCCCGGCGTCCCGCACCCGCAGTTCGGTGCCCAGCTTGGCCGCCAGGTGATAGATCTTGACCATGGCCGCGACGCCCGCGGAGTCGCAGAACGTGACCTGACCCAGGTCGAGAACCAGCACGGTGGGCGAGGTGTCCAGTGCCTCATTCGCAGCCTCGACCAGCGCGGGAGCGGTCAGCAGGTCGATCTCGCCGCCCACGGACAGGCGCGCTTGCGCGCCCTGCCATCCGGTGGTGATGGACAACTGAGGCCTCGGCATGAAGCAGAGAATAGGCCCTCCGGGCGACAGCGAGTTGACAGCAGCCAGATCGTGATCAATCGCCCGGTCGGAGCATCGGGCGCAGGGCGTCCAGCACCGCCGGATCGTCGATTGTGGACGGCACGGGCTCGTCCCGGCCGTCCGCGATGCCGCGCATGGTACGGCGGAGGATCTTGCCGGACCGCGTCTTGGGCAGCGCCAGCACCACGGTCACCGACCGGAACGCGGCGACCGGCCCCACCCGGTCCCGCACCATCGCGATCAACTCGGCAGCCAGGACCTCCGGCTCGGTCCGCACACCCGCCTTGAGCACGACGAACCCGCGCGGCACCTGGCCCTTGACCGGGTCGGCGACCCCGATCACGGCGCACTCGGCGACCGCCGGGTGCGCGGCCAGCACCTCCTCCATCGCGCCGGTCGACAGCCGGTGCCCGGCCACGTTGATCACGTCATCGGTCCGGCCCATCACGTACAGGTACCCGTCCTCGTCGAAGCGGCCGCCGTCGCCGGTCAGGTAACAGCCCGGGAAGGCGGACAGGTACGAGTCGACGTAGCGCTCGTCGTCCTGCCAGAGGGTGGGCAGGCAGCCGGGCGGCAGCGGCAGCCGGATGACGATCGCGCCCTCGGTACCGGCCGGCACTTCGGCGCCGGAGCCGTCCACGACCGCGACCGCGTACCCGGGCACGGGTACCGTCGGCGAGCCGGGCTTCGTGGGCATCGGGTCCAGGCCGCGCAGGTTCGCCGCGATGGGCCAGCCGGTCTCCGTCTGCCACCAGTTGTCGACGACCGGGACGCCCAGCCGCTGCCCCGCCCAGGTGTAGGTCTCCGGGTCCAGCCGCTCGCCGGCGAGGAACAGGGTGCGCAGGCTGGACAGGTCGTGGCCGGCCACCAGCCGCCCGGACGGATCCTCCTTCTTGATCGCCCGCAGCGCGGTCGGCGCGGTGAACAGGGTGGTCACCCGGTGCTGCGCGGCCACCCGCCAGAACGCGCCCGCGTCCGGGGTACCCACCGGCTTGCCCTCGTAGAGCACGCTGGTCGCGCCGGCGAGCAGCGGCGCGTAGACGATGTACGAGTGGCCGACCACCCAGCCCACGTCGGAGGCGGCCCAGAACACCTCGCCCGGTCCGGTGTCGAAGACGGCGGCCATCGACCAGCGCAGCGCGACGGCGTGCCCGCCGTTGTCCCGCACGACGCCCTTGGGCCGGCCGGTGGTCCCCGAGGTGTACAGGATGTACAGCGGATCGGTGGCGGCCACCGGTACGCACTCGGCGGGCTGCGCGCCGGACAGCGCCTCGTCCCAGCTCAGGTCCTGGCCGGCGAGCAGCTCGGCGGGGAGTTGCGGGCGCTGCAGCACGACGCACCGGGAGGGCTTGTGCACCGCCTCGGCGATCGCCGCGTCGAGCAGTGGCTTGTACGCGATCGTCCGGCGGGGTTCGATGCCGCACGAGGACGCCACGATCACGGTGGGCCGGGCGTCGTCGACGCGGACCGCGAGCTCGTGCGCGCCGAAGCCGCCGAAGACCACCGAGTGCACCGCACCGAGCCGGGCACAGGCGAGCATGGTGATCACGGCCTCCGGCACCATCGCCATGTACAGCAGCACCCGGTCGCCGCGGCCCACCCCGAGCCGGCGCAGCGCACCCGCCACGAGTGCCACCTGGTCGCGCAGTTCCCGGTAGGTGAAGGTGCGGACGGCACCGGCGAGCGGGCTGTCGTGCACCAGCGCCACCTGCTCGCCCCGGCCGCCGGCCACGTGCCGGTCCAGCGCGTTGTGGCAGGTGTTCAGCTCGGCGTCCGGGTACCAGCGGAAGAAGGGGGGCCGGCTGGCGTCCAGGATCCGGTCCGGCGGGCGCACCCAGTCGATCGCGGCCGCCGCGTCCCGCCAGAACCCCTCCGGGTCGGCGATGCTGCGCCGGTACTCCTCGCGGTACCAAGTCATGCGCCCATCCTGCACGGCCGCGCTGCGCATACGCGGGTCCGGCACGGGTATCCGTCGGGTGAGCAACCATCAGCGGACCGCGGTGGGAGGCGGTTGCAGTGGCACGGACGAAGGAGAACGACCTCACCGGGATGACCGTCGCCGAGTTGCGCCAGGTGGCCAGGGAGCGCGGCGTGCCCGGTGGCTACCGGATGCGCAAGGAGGAACTGGTCAAGGCGATCGGCGGCGCGGGTGGCAGGCGGGCCCGCACCGGCGCGGCCGACAAGAGCCGCAACGCCGGCAGGCAGGGCGGCGGCGCCCGCCGGGGCGGCTCGAGCTCGAAGTCCCTGAAGTACTCGCAGGAGATCCGGTCGGTGGGCGACCGGCCCGAGCGGCCGGGGCGCAGCCTGGTGACCACCGACCACGAAGTGATCATGAGGTGGGCCCGGGAGCGGGGCGCCACGCCGGCGACCGTACCCGGGACCGAGCACGACGGGCACCCGGGCGTGCTGCGCTTCGACTTCCCCGGGTACGGCGGGCGCGACCTGAAGCACGTCAGCTGGGACGAGTGGTTCGCGGCCTTCGACGGGCGGGGCCTGAACCTCATCTACCAGGAGCAGACCTCGGACGGCCGGCAGAGCAACTTCCTCCAGCTGGAGAACCCGGAGCGCGAGGACGCGTGAGGTCAGGGCTTGGGCGCGGGTACCCGCACCCGGGGTGACCGGGGCGACGCGAGTACCCGCGCCCACAGCTCCTGGTACCGGCCCGCCATCCGGGCCACGCCGAACTCGGCCCGGGCCCGGCGCCGGGCGCGGGTACCGAGGCTGGCCCGCAGCGCGGGATCGGCCTCCAGGACGGCCAGCGCGTCGGCGAGCGCGTCCGGGTCGTCCGGCGGGACCAGCAGCCCGCAGTCGCCGAGCACCTCGGGGATGCCGCCCACCCGGCTCGCCACGCAGGGCAGGCCGGCCAACATCGCCTCGATCAGCGCCAGGCCCAGTCCCTCGTAGCGGGACGGCTGGCAGTACACGTCGAACCCGGCGAGCAGCCCGGCCACCCGGTCGGACCGGCCGGGCAGGCGCACCCGGTCGGCGACCCCCAGTTCGGTGGCCAGGCGTTGCAGCGCGTCCCGCTCGGCACCGGCCCCCACGATCGCGGCGCGCGCGTCCGGTACCTTGGCCAGCGCGCGCACCAGCACGTCGTGGCCCTTGACCCGGTCCAGCCGCCCGACGCTGCCGATGAGCAGCCCGCCGCTGCCTGCTTGTCCGGCGTCCACCGGCGCCGGTACCCCATTGTGGATCACCTGCACCGAACCCCGGCCGAGCGCGTAGAAGTCCTCCACCCGGCGGGCCGCGTCGGCGCTCACCGCGACGTGCGCGTCCAGCCGCAGCGCCAGCGCGCGGGTACGCAGCCAGGTGGCGAGCCGGGTCGTCCGTACCGCCATGTGTTGCACCGCCACCACCCGCAGCCCGGGCTGGGCCAGGCCGGCCGCGAGCATGGCCGCGCCGCCCCACGGCACCTCCAGGTTCACCTGCAGCAGGTCCGGGCGCACCCGGCGGAGCAGCCCGGCGCAGGCCACCGGCCCGCCGCCCGCCACGTGCCGCCGCACCCCCGGCGCCGCCCCCGCGATGGTGTCCAGCACGTCCGGGCTCACCCCGCCGACGTGCAGCTCGTATCCGCCCGCGCAGCCGACCAGGTTGCCCAGCGCGACCTCGGCGCCACCGGTCGCCACCACCGCCGAGTACAAGAGGATCCGCGCCACGGCGCAGCGATACCCGGATCCGGGTGCTTCACGCGTCGGGTGCCGCGGCGGGCCACCCGGCACGGCTCGCGCAGCGTGGCGCGGTGGACCGCGGGATCCAGCCCTCGCCGTAGGTCCCGGGCTCGTCACGGGGCAGTTTAGGCAGGTGGGCGTGGGGGTAGCGAATGAACATGCCTGCTCGTGAAGACCTGCCGTCGACACTGCGGCGCTCGCCGAAAGAGGCGCAGGAAACCTGGATCAAGACGCACGACTCCGCGGTACAGACCTATGGCGAGGGCGAGCGGGCACACCGCACCGCCTTCGCCGCGCTCAAGCACTCGTTCGAGAAGGTCGGCGACCACTGGGAGCCCAAGGAGCGGCGCGGGCCCAGCGACGCGCAGGCGGCCCGCGGCGGCCCGGACCGCGCGCGGCCGACCGCCGGCGGCGTGGACGCCAACGCCTCCAAGGAGCACCTGTACGAGGTGGCCGGCAAGCTGAACATCCGGGGCCGGTCGCGGATGTCCAAGTCCGAACTGGTCGAGGCCATCATGAAGGCGAACCAGCGCCAGACGACGCGCTCGCGCGAGCGCGGGCGCTGACCCGCGTGCTCGTCATCGGTACCTCCGGCTGGCAGTACCGGGACTGGCGGGGCCCGGTGTACCCGGTGGAGGTACCGCAGCGCGCGTGGCTGGAGTGCTACGCGGAGCGCTTCGCGACCGTCGAGGTGAACAACGCGTTCTACCGGCTGCCCGAGCGGGACACGTTCACGCGGTGGCGGGAGCGCACGCCGCCCGACTTCACCGTCGCGGTGAAGATGAGCCGGTACCTCACGCACATCAAGCGGTTGCGCGAACCCGCCGAGCCGGTGGCCCGGTTCCTCGACCGGGTGGCGGGCCTCGGCGACAAGCTGGGGCCTGTCCTGCTGCAGTTGCCACCGACGCTGACCGCCTCGGCGAGCCTGCTGGACGAGGTGCTCTCCCTGTTCCCCCGCGCGGTGCGGGTGGCGGTCGAGCCGCGGCACGCGTCGTGGTGGGTGCCGGAGGTGCGCGCCGTCCTGGAACGCCACGGCGCCGCGCTGTGCTGGGCCGACCGGCGCGCCCGACCGGTGACCCCGCTGTGGCGGACCGCCGGCTTCGGGTACCTGCGGATGCACGAGGGCCGGGCCACGCCGCGACCCCGGTACGGGCGGCGCGCGCTGGCCTCCTGGCTGGACCGGATCGCCCGGCATTTCACCGGCGAGCCGGTCTACGTGTACTTCAACAACGACCCGGGCGGCGCGGCCGTGGCCGACGCCGTGGCGCTCGCCACCGAGGCCGGGCGGCGCGGCATCCCGGCCAGTCGGGTGGGCGTCACCGCCCCGGTGTAACGGCGTTGCGGCCGGGTACACGGCGCGCGTGAGACTCCGGCGCAGCAATCCCACCGCCCCCGGGTACGGCAGACGCAGGCGGGGCCGTGGTTTCAGCTACCAGGACACGACCGGCGCGCCGCTGCGCGACCCGCAAGACGTGCGGCGCATCCAGGCGCTGCGGATCCCGCCCGCGTGGCGGGGCGTGTGGATCTGCCCGGACCCCAGCGGGCACATCCAGGCGACCGGTACCGACGCGGCGGGCCGGCGCCAGTACCTCTACCACCCGGACTGGCGCCGCCGCCGGGACCGCCGCAAGTTCGAGCACGTGCTGGAGATCGCCGGGCGGCTGCCCCGGCTGCGCCGGGTGCTGCGCTCGCACCTGTCCGACCCGGGACTGTCCCGCCGGCGGGTACTGGCCGCCGCGGTACGCCTGATCGACCTGGGTCTGTTCCGGGTCGGCAACGACCAGTACGCGAACGCCTCCTACGGGCTCAGCACGCTGCGGGCCGAGCACGTCCGGGTCGGTACCGACGGAGCGCACTTCCGCTACCGCGCCAAGGGTGGCATCGAGCGGGAGGTCACCGTCCGGGACCGGCAGGTGGTGGCGGTCCTGCGCGCGCTGCGCTCCCGCCGGCGGGGCCGGGCCCGGCTGCTGGCGTACCGCTCCCGCACCGGCTGGCACGAGGTGCACAGCGACGACATCAACGAGTACCTGCGGGAGGTGGCCGGCTGCGCGATGACGGCCAAGGACTTCCGCACCTGGCACGCCACGGTACTGGCGGCGGTGGCGCTGGCGCGGGTGCCCGACCAGGGTCGCCGGTCGCGTACGAGCCTGCGGCGCAGCGTCGCCGGTGCGATGCGCGAGGTGTCGAGCGAGCTGGGCAACACCGCGGCGGTGGTGCGATCGTCCTATGTGGACCCGCGGGTGCTGGACAAGTTCGGCGAGGGCCAGACGATACCGGAGTCGATCCAGGAGCCCGGCCCGAGCGCCGAACGCGCGGTCCTCGACCTGCTGGCGGACTGAGCCGGGCACGAGTCGGGGCGGCACCGCACACGTGCGGTGCCGCCCGAGCCCGGACTCAGCGCTCGCGCACCGGCGGAACCGTCGCCTCGACCAGGGTCACCGGTCCGGCGAGGTCCACCGCGCTCACTTCCTCCAGCGCCAGCGGGTCCTGCGCCTCGCCCACCAGGGCGCGGCGCGCCGCCGCCCCGGCCATCAGGCCGGCCACGGCGCCGGCCGCGACCGCACCGGCGATCCACAGCCACGGCATCGGGGACCGCTTTCCGGCCAGCGCGTCGCGCGTCGCCTTGGCCCGCCAGCGCGCCTCGCCGGCTGCCGCGCCGACCCGGCCACTGGCTCCGTCGGCCATGTCCCAGGTGCGCCGGCGCACCGACCGGGCGGTACCCGCCACCTGGCCCAGTGCGTCGACCAACTCATCCCAGGCCGCGTTCGCCGCGCGTTCCGCCTCGCGGGTACGGCCTGACCAGCCCCTGCCCACAGTGCCACCTCCTGCGTTGCTGGCGTGCTCCCAGGTGCTCCACCGCACAGTGCCCAGCTCACCGGCGCGGCAAACGGTGCGGAGGTCGCGGTGGGTGAGCAGGGGCGGCAGGGGCAGGTGTGAAAGCCGGGAGGGCTGGGTACCTGGGCCTGGTCAGGTCAGGAGGAGGTGTGTGCAATGGTCAGGAACCTGCTCAGTCGGGACCGCCGAACCACCGGAGCGGATGACACGACAGTCGACAAGACGGCCGTCGGCAACACGACCACGGTCGATGAGCGGGACAGGCGGGTCGTACGGACGAGAGAACCCGTCCGCACGCGGGAACCGGTCACCGAGCCCATCGATACCGAACCGACCCGCGAGTCACCGCCGCGCTGGGTCCGTACCAGCACGTTCGCCACGCTCGGTCTGATCATCGGGCTGGCGGCCCTGTTCGCCACGCTCACCGGCCTGCTCGCCGCGGTCGGCGTGGCGCTGGGCGTCGTCGGCGGCGCGATCGCCGCGGGCGGCCTGGTCGGCGCGAGCCGGCGCGGCGTCACCGGGCACGGCGTGGCCATGCTCGGGCTGGCCTGCAGCCTGGTCGCGATCGTCCTGGGCGTGCTCGCCATCAGCGGCAACCTGTCATGGCTGGACAGCAAGACCGACGAGGTGGCCCGGCTGCGCGACTGGCTCAACGCCCACATCGCCTGGTTCAAGCACTGGTGAGCAGCTAACCGTTGGTGAAGTCCCTCCCCAAGGAAAGGTGATGGGCCGGCCCGTGCCGGCCCATCACCGCGTTGCGGGGTCGATGCCGGGTCGATGCCGCCGGCCACTGGTAACCCCGGCGGTAAGGCCGGCGGTAGGCAGCACGCCGCACTGTATTGACGGCTCGGCATCGGCGTGTGAGCAATGGCGACTCCGGTCGCATCGGGGGCACACCGCCAGAGTCCGGAAGTCTTGGGGGGAAGGGCACCAGGATGGCGGCGGTGCCATTCCCACCAAGATCGGATCTCACCGGGCCAGGCGGCCCAGCAGGGCGGACGAGACTCCGATCCCGAGCGCGGCCACCCCCACAAGCACGGCGAAGTCCAGCGGGAGCCGCGCGCTCGCCCCGATGAGCAGCCCGCGCAGCGCCTCCACCTCGTAGCTCAGCGGGTTCACATGGTTGAGCACGCGCAGCCAGGTCGGCATGATCGCGATCGGGTACAGGGCGTTGGACCCGAAGAACAGCGGCATGGTGATCGCCTGCCCGATGCCCAGCAACCGGTCCCGCTTGAGCACCAGCCCGGCGATGGTGATCGAGAGGCAGCAGAAGAAGCTGGAGCCCAGGACCAGCGCCACCGCCGCTGCGGCGAGCTTGAGCGGGTTGGCGGTCAGGCCGACGCCGAGCACGGCCGCCAGGATCAGCACGGTGAGGCCCTGGATCACCGACCGCAGGCCGGCCGCGAACGCCTTGCCGGCCACCAGAGCCGCGCGGGGCGTGGGGGTGACCATCAGCTTCGCCAGCACACCGGCATCCCGCTCCCAGATGATCTGGATGCCGTAGAAGATCGATACGAACAGCGCGGACTGGGCCAGGATGCCCGGCGCGAGGAAGTCCAGGTAAGGCACGTTTCCGGTGGGGATGGCCCGGATCCGGCTGAACGTCTCGCCGAAGATGAGCAGCCAGAGGGCCGGCTGTATCGCCCGGGTGATCAGCTCCGTCCGGTCGCGGCGCAGCTTCTGCAGCTCGACCAGGCACATCGTGCCGACCCTGGACAGTGCCAGGCGCGCGGCGAGCAGCGGATCAACCCACCCGGCGCGCCGTACGGCGGGCGACTCGGACATCGCGGAACGCTCCTTCCTCCAGCTCCTCGTGCGTGTACGAGCGGAAGACGTCGTCGAGGCTGTCGCCGGCCCCGCCCAGGCTCGCGATCAGCTCGGCCGGCGTGCCGAGCGCCCGGATCCGGCCCCGGTGCATCAGCGCGACCCGGTCGCAGTTCTGTTCGGCCTCTTCCATGTAGTGCGTCGTGACCAGGACCGTCATGCCGGTGTCGGCCCGTACCGCGGCGATCCGGTCCCAGACGCCCGAGCGGGCCACCGGGTCCAGCCCGATCGTCGGCTCGTCGAGGATCAGCAGCCGGGGCGAGCTGACCAGCGCCTGGGCCAGCTCCAGCCGGCGCACCATGCCGCCGGAGTAGGTGCTCGCGGTGCGGTCGGCCGCCTCGGCCAGCCCCATCACCTCGATCGCCTCCTCGGTGCGGGCGCGGCGCTGCTTGCGGGGCACGTCGTACAGCCGCGCGAAGAGGGTCACGTTCTCCCGGCCGGTGAGCGAACCGTCGGCGGAGAGCAGTTGCGGCACGTACCCGATGATCCGGCGCACGGCCATCTTGCGGACGGCCACGTCGAGGCCGAGGACGGCGATCGTGCCCGCCGGTACCGGCAGCAGCGTGGTGATGGCCCGGATGGTCGTGGTCTTGCCGGCTCCGTTCGGGCCGAGCAGCCCGAAGATCTCACCCGGCCGGACCGTCAGGTCCACCCCGTCCACCGCGACGGTGTCGCCGAAGGCGTGCCGCAGCCGGGTGATCCGCAGCGCGTCGGTTTCTGTGCTGGTCATGCCTCCTCCTCGCTTGCCGGCTGAGCCCTCACGCGAGCGCTCGGTCACGATTCCTCCTCGACGAGCAGGTCGGCCAGGCGGCGCAGGGCGGGCAGCGCCTGGGCGATGGCCTCGCGGTCGGCGCGCTCCAGCCGGGCCAGGCCGCTGCCGACGAGCTCCGCCCGCCCCGACCGCCAGGACGCCAGCCGCGCGGCGGCGGCCGGGGTCAGGTGCAGGCGCGCCATCCGGCGGTCGTGCCGATCGGTGTCGCGGCGCAGCAGGCCGGCACCGACCAGCTGGTTGACCAGGCCGCTCACCGAGTTGTCGGCGAGATGCAGGACGCGGGCAGCGGCCGATATGCCGGTGCCCGGGTGCTCCTCGACCACCTGGAGCACCTCGACCTGGGCGGGCGGCAGCCGGTGCGGCAAGCGGGCCCGCAGCCGCCGGCGCACCGCCCGGCGCAGCCGGTTGAGGTCGTACATCAGCTCCTCGGCGCCGGGCTCGACCACCCCGACAAGATACCTCTGAGACCGAGCTATCTGCCACCGGCCGCCCGGTAGGGTCGCCTCGTGACCACGCACATGACGCCGGAACAGTTCCGCAGGCACGGCCACCAGGTCGTCGACTGGATCGCCGACTACTGGGACACGCTGCCGCGGCAGCGGGTCGTCCCCGATGTCAAGCCGGGCGAGATCGCCGCGCGGCTGCCCGCCGGGCCGACCGAGCACGGCGAGCCGATGGACGCGATCCTGGCCGATCTGTCCACTGTGGTCACTCCGGGGCTGGCGCACTGGCAGCACCCGGGATTCTTCGGGTACTTCCCGGCGAACACGTCCGGCCCCTCCGTGCTGGGTGACCTGCTGTGTGCCGGGCTGGGCGTGCAGGGCATGCTCTGGGCCACCAGCCCGGCCTGCACCGAACTGGAGACGGTCGTGCTGGACTGGCTGGCCGACCTGCTCGACCTGCCCGCGGCGTTCCGGTCCACCGGTGCCGGCGGCGGGGTCATCCAGGACTCCGCGTCCTCGGCGAACCTGGTGGCCCTACTCGTCGCGCTGCACCGGGCGAGTGGCGGCCGGTGGGCCTCGACCGGGGTGGACCGGCGCTACGTCGTCTACACCTCCGTACACGGGCACTCGTCCATCGACAAGGCGGCCCGCATCGCCGGCCTGGGCAGCGAGAACGTCCGGCAGATCGAGGCCGACCCGGACACGCACGCGATGCTGCCCGGTGCGCTGCGCGCGGCGATCGAGGCGGACCGGGCGGCCGGCGCGGTACCGGCGATCGTCGTGGCCACGATCGGCACCACGTCGACCACCGCGATCGACCCGCTGCCCGAGATCGGCGCCATCACCCGGGAGTACGGGCTCTGGCTGCACGTGGACGCCGCCTATGCCGGTGCCGCCGCGATCTGCCCGGAGCTGCGCTGGACGCACGAGGGCATCGAGCTGGCCGACTCGTACGCCTTCGACCCGCACAAGTGGCTGCTGACCGGCTTCGACTGCGACGCGTTCTGGATCGCCGACCGGGCCGAACTGATCCAGGCGCTGTCCATCCTGCCCGAGTACCTGCGCAACGCCGCCTCCGAGTCCGGTGCGGTGATCGACTACCGGGACTGGCAGGTCAGCCTCGGCCGCCGGTTCCGGGCGTTGAAGCTGTGGCTGGTGCTGCGCTGGTACGGCGTCGAAGGGCTGCGCGCACACATCCGCACCGGCGTCTGGCTCGCCGCCGACCTGGCCGCGCGCATCGGCGCCGACGAGCGCTTCGAGCTGGCCGCGCCGCACCCGTTCTCCCTGGTCTGCTTCCGGCTGCGGGCCGGCGACGCGGCGAGCGGGGAGCTGATGCGCCGGGTCAACGCCACCGGCCAGGTGTTCCTGACCCACACCCACGTCGGGGGCCGGTACACGCTACGAATTGCGATCGGCTCGCCACAGACCGCGAGCGAGCATGTCCAGGCGGCCTGGAACCTGGTCAGCGACACGGCTGACCGGGTCACGAGGTTGTGACTTGCCTGAAGAAACGCACTTATGCTGCGTAGATGCAACGCACCGACTTCCGCGCCATGCCCTGCTCGATCGCCCGTACCCTCGCCGTGGTCGGGGAGGCGTGGACGCCGCTGGTCCTGCGCGACATCGTCTTCGGGCTGAGCCGCTTCGACGAGATCCAGCGCGACCTGGGCGTGGCGACGAACGTGCTGACCGACCGGCTCAACACGCTGGTGAAGTACGGGCTGCTGACGCGCGAGCCGTACCAGACCCGGCCGCTGCGCCACCGGTACCAGCTGACCGAGGCGGGGCTGGACTTCCTGCCGGTACTGCTGTCGCTGATGCACTGGGGCGACAAGTGGGCGGACGACGAGACCGGCCAGCCGGTACACATCGTGCACCGCGAATGTGGCCAGCCGACCGCCCCGCTGATGGTGTGCTCGGCGTGCAAGCGCCCGCTGCGCGCCGCCGAGGTGTCGGCCCGCAACGGTCCCGGCGCCAGTCGCGGCCCCGGTGCGTACCTGATGCCGGGCTGGCTGGCCGCCCCCGGCCGGCGCGAGGCCCAACGCACCGCCCCGCCCCCGCGCCTCACCGCCTCCGGCCGCTACCTCCCCACCCAGCCCGCATGACCCTCGCAACTTCATTGAGATAGCGGTGTCCGAGAGCCCGCCAACACCGCTACCTCGATGAAGTTGCGGTGATCTTGGAGGGACGGTCTTGCGGCGGGGTCAGACCCAGGCGGTGGGGTTGGCGGCCAGGGCGCGGACGCGTGCGGGGAGGGTGCCGGCGGCGACGGCGCCGACGGTGACCAGGTCCAGGATCTCGCGCTCGCTGGCTCGCAGCGCGATCCAGACCTCCTGCAGGGACTCGGCGGCGCCCTGGTAGCCGAGCGCCTCCGGCCGGTGGCCGCGCACGTTGGCCAGCGGTCCGTCGATCACCCGGATCACGTCGGCGAGGGAGATCTCGTCCGCGGGCCGGGCCAGCCAGTACCCGCCCTCGGGTCCGCGCTGCGCGTTGACCACCCCGCCGCGGCGCAACTGCAGCAGGATGCTCTCCAGGAACTTGGGCGGGATGCCCTGCCTGTCCGCCAGTTGCTCGGCGGTCACCGGACGGCTGGCACCCTCGGTCGCCGAGGCCAGCTCGACGACGGCACGCAGGGCGTAGTCCACCCGGGCAGAGAGTCTCATCAGACGATTATGTACCGGGTCGTCACCGCTCCACCCGGCGCAGCAGCCCCTCCTGCACGGCGGTGGCCAGGTGCCGGCCGTCGACGGAGTACATCCGGCCGGCCGCCAGGCCCCGTCCACCCGAGGCGGACGGGCTCAGGCAGTCGTAGAGGAACCAGTCGTCGGCGCGGAACGGCCGGTGCAGCCACAGCGCGTGGTCCAGGCTGGCACCGGCGAAGCCGCCCGGACCCCACACCTCGCCGTGCACGGCCAGCACCGAGTCCAGCAGTGTCAGGTCGGAGGCGTACGCCAGCGCGCACGCGTGGACCAGCGGGTCGTCGGGCAGCTTGCCGTCGAAGCGCATCCACACCCGGTGGCGCATCTCCGCCGGCCGGTCGCCGGGGCGCACCCAGCCCGGCTCGCTGAGGTAGCGCACGTCGATCGGGCGCGGGATCTGGCTCCAGATGCCCAACCGCTCCGGGTACCGGGCCAGCCGCTGCGCCATCGTCGGCACCTCGTCCGGGGGCGGTACGTCCGGCGGCGGCTCCTGGTGGCCGAGGCCCTCCTCGTGCCGGTGGAACGAGGCGGCCATGAAGAAGATCGGCTTGCCGTGCTGTTCGCCCACGGAGCGGCGTACCGAGAACGAGTGCCCGTCGCGCACGTTCTCCACCCGGTACGTGATCGGCACGCTCGGGTCACCGGGGCGGACGAAGTAGCCGTGCAGCGAGTGGACCAGCCGGCCCGGGTCGACCGTACGGCCGGCGGCGACCAGCGCCTGCCCGGCGACCTGGCCGCCGAAGACGCGCTGGCGACCGACCGCCGGGCTCTGCGCGCGGAACAGCCCGGCGACGTCTCCGTCCGGGACAGGCAGCTCTTCGAGATCGAGTATCCGCAGCAGATCGTCGACGGCGGCCTGCCCGGTCAGCAGATTGGCCGTCAACTGCTCTCCAGCAGCGAGCCGAGCTGGTGTACCCGCAGCGTGTTGGTGGATCCGGGGGTACCCGGCGGGCTGCCGGCCACGATCACGACGTAGTCGCCCCGCTCGGCCGTGCCGGTCTCGGTCAGCGTCCGGTCGACCTGCTGGAACATGTCATCGGTGTGCTGCACGAAGGGCACCAGGTAGGTCTGCACCCCCCAGGACAGCGTGAGCTGGTTGCGCACCGCCGTGTCGGGCGTGCAGGCGACCAGCGGCAACTGGCAGTGCAGCCGGGCCAGCCGGCGTACCGTGTCACCGGTCTGCGTGAACGCGACCAGCGCCTTGGCACTGATGGCCTGCGCGATGTTCGAGGCGGCCACGGTCAGCGCGCCGCCGCGGGTGCGCGGGTCGTGCTGCAGGCGGGGTACCAGGATAGAGCCGGTCTCCGTGGTCTCGATGATCCGCGCCATCGTCGACACGGTCAGCACCGGGTAACGCCCGACGCTGGTCTCGCCGGAGAGCATCACCGCGTCGGCCCCGTCGAGCACCGCGTTGGCCACGTCGGACGCCTCGGCGCGGGTCGGGCGGGAGCTCTCGATCATCGAGTCGAGCATCTGGGTCGCCACGATCACCGGCTTGGCCAGCTCGCGCCCCAACTGCACGGCCCGCTTCTGCACCAGCGGCACCTCGTCCAGCGGCATCTCCACGCCCAGGTCGCCGCGGGCCACCATGATGGCGTCGAACGCGTTGACGATCGCGTCGAGCGAGGCGACCGCCTCCGGCTTCTCGATCTTCGCGATCACCGGCCGGCGCAGCCCGACCTCATCCATGATCTCGTGGACCAGCTTGATGTCGTCGGGCGAGCGCACGAACGACAGCGCCACCAGGTCGACCCCGAGCCGCAGCGCGAAGCGCAGGTCCTCGGCGTCCTTGTCGGACAGCGCCGGCACGCTGACGGCCACGTTGGGCAGGGACACGCCCTTGTGGTCGGAGACCTGGCCGCCCTCGATGACGAGGCACTGGATGTCGCTGCCGCCGACCACCGCCTTCACCTCGACGGCCACCTTGCCGTCGTCGATCAGCAGGCGGTCGCCGGGCCGGACCTCCGCGGGCAACTTGCGGTACGTGCAGGACACCCGGTCATGGGTACCCAGAATGTCTTCGCTCGTGATCACGACGGTGTCGCCGGTGCGCCACTCGACCGGGCCGCGCGCGAACCTGCCCAGCCTGATCTTCGGGCCTTGCAGGTCGGCCAGCACGCCGACCGCCCGCCCGGTCACCTGGGCCGCCTCCCGCACCCGTGTGTAGACCTGGAGGTGGTCCTGGTGGGTGCCGTGGCTGAAGTTCAGCCGGGCCACGTCCATGCCGGCGTCGACAAGACCGCGGATGCGCTCGGGGCTTGCGGTGGCTGGGCCGAGAGTGCAGACGATCTTGGCGCGACGTGTCACGGACATAGGCTAGTGCCCGACCGCGAGCGGGACCGCCGCGGGATCCACCGGGCTCGGCAGCGCACCGGCGCCGCCCAGATAGGCGTGGATGGACGCGGCCGCCGCCCGGCCCTCGGCGATCGCCCAGACGATCAGCGACGCGCCGCGGTGCATGTCACCGGCGACGAAGACGCCCTCGGCCGGGGTCTGCCAGTCGGCGGCGGTGTCGATGCCGCCCCGCCGGTTGCGGGCCAGGCCCAGCCCGGACAGCAGCGGGCCCTCCTGGGTGCCCTCGAAGCCGATGGCCAGCAGCACCAGGTCGGCGGGCAGCTCGCGCTCGGTGCCCGGGACCACCGACACGATCCGCTGCCCGTCCCGCCGTTCCACGCTGACCTCGGCGATCCGGATCGCCGATACCGAGTCCGCACCGGCGAACTCCTGCACCGCGACGGCGAAGACGCGCTCGCCGCCCTCCTCGTGCGCGGGGTACTGGCGCAGGATCCACGGCCAGGTGGGCCACGGGTCGCGCGCCTCGTCGCGCTCGTCCGGCGGGAGCGGGTACAGGTCGAGCTGGGTGACGCTGGCCGCGCCCTGCCGGTGCGCGACGCCCAGGCAGTCCGCCGCGGTGTCGCCGCCACCGATGATGATCACGTGCTTGCCGTGCGCGTCGATCGGCGTGCTCTGCGCCTTGCCGGCGACGAGCCTGTTCGAGGCGACCAGGTGGTCCATCGCGAGGTGCACGCCGGCCAGCGCGCGCCCCGGCACGCCGGGCATTTCCCGCCCCTCCAGCGCGCCGCAGGCGAGCAGCACCGCGTCGTACGAGGAGCGCAACTCCCCCACCGCGAGGTCGCCGCCCACCGCGCAGCCGGTCACGAACCGAACGCCCTCCGCGCGCAACTGCTCCAGGCGCCGGTCGATGTGCCGCTTCTCCAGCTTGAAGTCGGGGATGCCGTAGCGCATCAGCCCGCCCAGCTCGTCGTCGCGCTCGTACACGGTGACCTCGTGCCCGGCCCGCGCCAGTTGCTGCGCGCCGGCGAGCCCGGCCGGCCCGGAGCCGACCACGGCCACGCGCTTGCCCGAGCTCTCGGGCGCGGGCTGCGGGGTGACCAGCCCGGCGTCGAACGCCCGGTTGATGATCTCGACCTCGACCTGCTTGATAGTCACCGGGCTGCCGCCGCTGATCGACAGTACGCACGCCGCCTCGCACGGCGCCGGGCACAGCCGGCCGGTGAACTCGGGGAAGTTGTTGGTCGCGTGCAACTGCTCGATCGCGAGCGACCACTGGCCCGTGCGGACCAGGTCGTTCCACTCCGGGATGCGGTTGCCGAGCGGGCAGCCGTGGTGGCAGAACGGGATGCCGCAGTCCATGCAGCGGGTCGCCTGCTCGCGGATCAGCCCGTCGCCGGCCGGCGGGTACACCTCCCGCCAGTCCTGGATGCGCACCGGCACCGGCCGGCGCGCGGGCAGCTTCCGCTCGTACCGCAGGAAGCCTTGCGGGTCAGCCATTACCGTCCTCCGCTGGCCGCCGCCATGACGGCCTCGTCGATGTTGCGACCGGCGGCCTCGGCGGCCCGGATGGTCTCCATCACGCGCTTGTAGTCGCGCGGCACCACGGCGGTGAACTCCTCGACCGCGCTGGCCCAGCTGGCCAGCAGGCGCTGCGCCACGGCCGAACCGGTCTCCGTGTGATGGCGCTCGACGAGGTCGCGCAGGGCCCGCTTGTCGTCGCCGGCGACCGGCTCCAGATCGACCAGTTCCCGGTTGACGCGCCGGGGGTCCAGGCGCCAGACGTAGGCCACGCCGCCGGACATGCCCGCGGCGAAGTTGCGGCCGGTGCTGCCGAGCACGACGACGGTACCGCCGGTCATGTACTCGCAGCCGTGGTCGCCCACGCCCTCGACCACCGCGACCGCGCCCGAGTTGCGCACCGCGAACCGCTCCCCGACCCGGCCGCTCAGGAACGCCTCGCCGCTGGTCGCGCCGTAGAGCAGCGTGTTGCCCGCGATGATGTGCTCCGCCGCGACGAACGGCGCCGAGGGGTCCGGCCGGATGATCAGCCGGCCGCCGGACAGGCCCTTGCCCACGTAGTCGTTGGCGTCGCCGTGCAGCCGCAGGGTGACGCCGTTGGGCACGAACGCGCCGAAGGACTGGCCGGCCGTGCCGTGCAGCAGCACCTCGATCGTGTCGTCGGGCAGCCCCTTGCCGCCGAAGCGCAGCGTCACCTCGCCGCCGAGCATCGCGCCGATGCTGCGGTTCTCGTTGCGTACCGGCAGCTCGAAGCGCACCGGTGAGCCGTCCTCCAGCGCTGGCCGGGCGGCGGCGATCAACTGGTTGTCCAGCGCCTTGTGCAGCGCGTGATCCTGGCCCCGCACCCGGCGCAGTGGCGCGTCGTCCGGCACGTCCGGCGCGCAGAGCACGGGCAGCAGGTCCAGCCCGCGCGCCTTCCAGTGCGTCACGGCCGGCGTGACGTCCAGCAGCTCCACGTGCCCGACGGCCTCGTCGAGGGTACGGAAGCCCAGCACCGCCAGCAGCTCGCGGACCTCCTCGGCGAGGAACAGGAAGAAGTTCTCCACGAACTCCGGCCGGCCGGTGAAGCGCTGGCGCAGCACGGGGTTCTGGGTGGCGATGCCCACCGGACAGGTGTCCAGGTGGCACACGCGCATCATGATGCAGCCCTCGACGATCAGCGGAGCGGTCGCGAAGCCGAACTCCTCGGCACCCAGCAGCGCCGCGACCAGGACGTCCCGCCCGGTCTTCAGCTGCCCGTCGACCTGCACGGTGACCCGGTCGCGCAGGCCGTTGGCCAGCAGCGTCTGCTGCGTCTCGGCCAGCCCCAGCTCCCACGGCGCGCCGGCATGCTTGAGCGAGTTGAGCGGGGCGGCACCGGTACCCCCGTCATGGCCGGAGATCAGGATGACGTCGGCCTTCGTCTTGGCCACGCCCGCCGCGACCGTGCCCACCCCGACCTCGGCGACCAGCTTGACGTGGACCCGCGCCCGCGGGTTGACGTTCTTCAGGTCGTACACGAGCTGGGCCAGGTCTTCGATCGAATAGATGTCGTGGTGCGGCGGCGGCGAGATGAGCCCCACGCCGGGCGTGGCGTGCCGGGTCCTGGCGATCCACGGCCAGACCTTGTTGCCGGGCAGTTGGCCGCCCTCGCCCGGCTTGGCGCCCTGCGCCATCTTGATCTGCATGTCGTCGGAGTTGACCAGGTATTCGCTGGTCACCCCGAAGCGGCCGGACGCGACCTGCTTCACCGCACTGCGCCGGCTCGGGTCGTAGAGGCGGTCCACGTCCTCGCCGCCCTCGCCGGTGTTGGACTTGCCGCCCAGCCGGTTCATCGCGATCGCGAGGGTCTCGTGCGCCTCGGCCGAGATCGAGCCGTAGCTCATCGCGCCGGTGGCGAACCGCTTGACGATCTCGGTGGCCGGCTGCACCTCGGCCAGCGGTACCGGCTCCCGCCCGCCGAGCCGCAGCTCGAACAGGCCGCGCAGGCTGCCCGTCTCGGTGGCCAGCGCGTCGACCTTGCCGGTGTACTGCTTGAACACCTCGTACTGGCGGCTGCGCGTCGCGTGCTGGAGCAGGAACACCGTCTCCGGGTTGAACAGGTGCACCTCGCCCTCGCGCCGCCACGCGTACTCGCCGCCGACCTCCAGCCGCCGGTGCGCCCGTTCGGCCGGGTTGGCCGGGTAGGCGAGCGAGTGCCGGGTGCGCACCTCCTCCGCGATCTCGTGCAGGCCGATGCCGCCGATCCGGCTGGTGGTACCCGTGAAGTAGCGGTCGACCAGCGCGCGGTCCAGTCCGATCGCCTCGAAGACCTGGGCGCCGCAGTACGAGCTGACCGTGGAGATGCCCATCTTGGACATGATCTTCAGGACACCCTTGGCCAGTGCCTTGACGTACTTGCGGATCGCCTCGGCCGGCTCGGTGCCGGTCAGCGCACCGGTGAGGATCAGGTCCTCGACGCTCTCGAACGCCAGGTACGGGTTGATCGCCGCGGCGCCGTAGCCGATCAGTACCGCCGCGTGGTGCACCTCGCGGCAGTCGCCCGACTCCACGATCAGCGCCACCTGGGTGCGGGTCTGCTCGCGGACCAGGTGCTGGTGCACCACGGCGGTCAGCAGCAGCGACGGTATCGGCGCGAGGTCCGCGGTGGAGTCCCGGTCGGAGAGCACCAGGATCCGGGCGCCGTCCTCGATCGCCTCGGAAATGTGCCGGCAGATCTCGGTCAGCCGCGCCTTGAGCCCCGCGCCGCCCTCGCGCACCCGGTAGAGCCCGGAGACCCGCACCGCCCGGAAGCCGGGCAGGTTGCCGTCCTCGTCGATGGACAGCAGCTTGGCCAGCTCGTCGTTGTCGATGACCGGGTACGCCAGCTGGATGTGCCTGCACGACGCGGGCCCTGGCTCGAGCAGGTTCTGCTCCGGCCCCATGATGCGCGACACCGAGGTGACGATCTCCTCGCGAATCGCGTCCAGCGGAGGGTTCGTCACCTGTGCGAAGTTCTGCGCGAAGTAGTCGTAGAGCAGCCGTGAACGCTGCGACAGGGCCGCGATCGGGGTGTCGGTGCCCATCGAACCGAGCGGCTCGGCGCTGCCGACGGCCATCGGGCCCAGCAGGATCCGCAGCTCCTCCTCCGTGTAACCGAAGGTGAGCTGACGGCGGAGGACGGCCTCGTGGCTCTGCATGACGTGCTCGCGGTCGGGCAGATCGGCCAGATCGAGCAGGCCGGCGTGCAGCCACTCCTCGTAGGGCAGTTCGTCGGCGAGGCCGGACTTGACCTCGTCGTCGTCGACGATGCGGCCGGCCACGGTGTCCACGAGGAACATGCGGCCGGGCTGCAGGCGGCCCTTGGCGACGACCTCGTCGGCGGGCACGTCGAGCACACCGGTCTCGCTGGCGAGCACCACGCGACCGTCGGCGGTCTGCCACCACCGCGCGGGGCGCAGGCCGTTGCGGTCGAGAACCGCGCCGACGAGCGAGCCGTCGGTGAACGTGACGCACGCCGGGCCGTCCCACGGCTCCATGACGCTCGCGTGGAACTGGTAGAACGCGCGCCGCTTGGGGTCCATCGCGACGTGGTTCTCCCACGCCTCCGGGATCATCATCAGCACGGCGTGCGGCAGGCTGCGACCACCGAGGTGCAGCAGTTCCAGGACCTCGTCGAACGAGGCGGAGTCCGAGCCGTCCGGGTCGCAGATGGGAAACAGCCGTGCGAGGTCGCCGGGGACCGGCTTCGACTCCAGCAGCGCCTCGCGGGCGCGCATGCGGTTGCGGTTGCCGCGCACGGTGTTGATCTCGCCGTTGTGGGCGACGTACCGGAACGGGTGCGCCAGCGGCCACGACGGGAAGGTGTTGGTCGAGAAGCGGCTGTGCACCAAGGCGATCGCCGTTTCGAGCCGCTCGTCGGTCAGGTCCGGGAAGAACGCCGGGAGCTGGCCCGTCGTCAGCATGCCCTTGTAGACCAGCGTGCGCGAGGACAGCGACGGGAAGTACGTGCCGCATTCCGCGACCGCGCTGTCGCGCTCGACGCGCTTGCGCAGGCAGAAGGTGAGCCGATCGAGCTCGACGCCGGCCGGCCGGCGGCCCCGGGCGTCGGGCGCCCCGGCCACGAAGAGCATGGCGAAGTGCGGGACCACCGACAGGGCGGTGGGGCCGACGCCTGCGGCCTCGGGCGCTACCGGCACGTCACGCCACCCGAGGACGGTGAGGCCCTCCTCGGCGGCGATCCGCTCGGCGAGCTCGGTCGCCTTGGCCCGCTGCTCGGCGTCCAGGGGCAGGAACGCGACGCCCGCCGCGTACGTGTGCTCACCGGCGGGGTTCGGTGCGGGGAGGTCGAACTCCACGACCGCACGCAACAGCTCGTCCGGGAGCTGCAGCAGGATGCCCGCACCGTCACCGCTGGTCGGCTCAGCGCCTGCGGCACCTCGGTGCTCGAGGTTGGCCAGCGCCGTCAGCGCATCGGTCACGATGCGGTGCGAACGCCGACCTCGGATGTCGGCCACCATCGCCACACCGCAGGCGTCGCGCTCTGCGGTGGGGTCGTACAGCCCCTGCGGGGCCGGGATGGCGGAGAAGATCACGGGGCAGACCTCCCTCGTCGTCCTCGAAGAACGATGTCTCGTGCTCAGTCCTGGAAATGCCGGCTTCTGGGCACGGGACGACGGTGGCCCGCGTGTTGACGGAACTTTAACAGCCGCGAAACCAAGAGACACCCTCCTTCGGGTGATCCCGGTCATGTACGCGTAACGATCTTGGCGGGCCGAGCGACACTGCATCCAACGCCTGGCAGTGCATCACGCATCGAAAAGCGTAACCGAGCCGGTCAACAGGTGTGCAACGTGAGAGGTTGCCGACACCGCCGCCGCAGAGCCGAGTTGGGCTCGGCTTAGCACCATCGGCGCTGGTGAAGGCCTCGCTACGCCGGTTAGCGGACGGTAACACCCCTGGTAGCGTTCCACCCCGCCGGGCACCGAGTTGCCCGGTCGCGCAGAGGTCAGCGAAGCCGGTGGGAATCCGGCGCTGTGCCGCAACTGTGATGGTCCTCGCGACCCGTCGTCGCGAACCGAGCCAGGACGCCTGTCCTCCGCGCGCGACGCCACCCGCCTCCGGCGCAGAGGTGGGGCGTCCCGGACGCGCCCGGAACGATCCTCATGGTGCGGTTCGGCCGCCCCCGTGCCGGTCTCACCGCAAAGGCAGACCATGCAGTCCACGTTCCGGCGCCTGGCAGCGGTCGCGCTGCTCGGCGCGCTCGCAGTCAGCGGCTGCGCCAACCGCGAGCGCAACGCGGCTCCGACCACCACGCCGGGCGCCACGGCCGCCACGTTCCCCGTCGAGCTCACCCCACCTGGCGGCCGGTCCGTCACCCTGGCCGAGCAGCCGTCACGGATCGTCTCGCTGAACCCCACCAGCACGGAATCGCTGTTCGCCATCGGCGCGGGCGAACAGGTCGTCGCCGTCGACGACCAGTCGAACTTCCCCGCCGACGTGCCCCGAAGCGACCTCTCGGGCTTCCAGCCCAACGTGGAGGCGATCGCCGGCCACAACCCCGACCTGGTGGTGGCGTCCAACGACACCGCAGGACTGGTCGAGGGGCTCGCCAAGGTCAAGGTGCCGGTGCTGCTGCTGCCCGCGGCCACGAAGCTGGACGACGTGTACACGCAGATCTCGTTGCTGGGCAAGGCGACCGGCCACGGCGCACAGGCCGACGCCCTGACCCGGCAGATGCGGGACCAGATCGAGAAGACCGTCCGCGACACGCCCAAGCCGTCGAAGGACCTGACCTACTACCACGAGCTGGACGACAAGTTCTTCACCTCGACGTCCAAGACCTTCATCGGCCAGATCTACGGGCAGTTCGGTCTGCACAACATCGCCGACTCCGCAGGCGGCACCGGTGACTACCCGCAGCTGTCGGCCGAGAAGATCGTGGATTCCAACCCGGATCTGGTCTTCCTGGCCGACACGAAGTGCTGCGGCCAGAGCGCGCAGTCCGTGGGCACCCGTCCCGGCTGGTCGGAGCTGGCCGCGGTGCGCAAGGGCGACGTGGTCGCGCTGGACGACGACATCGCCTCCCGCTGGGGGCCGCGCGTGGTCGACCTGGTGCGCACGGTGTCCGACGCCGTCACCAAGGCGGGCAAGAACTGATGACGGGGGTGACCGCGACGCGCCTGCGGGCACGCCACCTGCTGCTCGCGCTGGTCGTGCTGGCGATCGCGGTCACCGCGTCGACGCTGCTCGGTGCGATCGATCTGGGCTGGCACCGCGTACTGGCCGAGATCTGGGCGCAGCTCACCGGCGGCACCTCGCCGCTCTCCGAGCGCGAGGCGGCGATCCTGTGGCAGCTGCGGATGCCGCGGATCGTGCTCGGTGGCCTGGTCGGCGCCGGGCTGGCCGTGTCCGGGGCCGCGTTCCAGGGCGTCTTCCGCAACCCGCTGGCCGACCCGTACCTGCTGGGTGCGGCGGCCGGTGCCGGACTGGGGGCCACGATCGTCGTGGCGCTCGCACCGAGTGCCACGAACTGGTTCGTGGGTCCGTTGCCGATCGCGGCGTTCCTCGGCGCGGTGGGCGGCGTCGCGCTGACGTCGTTGCTCGGCCGGTCGGCGGGCGCGGGCACGGCCACGCTGCTGCTGGCCGGGATCGCGGTGGCGTCGTTCCTCACCGCGACGCAGACGTTCGTGTTGCAGCTCAACGCGGAGACGCTCAGACAGGTCTACACGTGGATGCTCGGCGGCCTCGGCACCGCGGGCTGGCAGCAGGTCCTGCTGGTGCTGCCCTACATCGCCGGGGCGGCGGTGGTGCTGTGCGCGTGCGGACGGCTGCTCGACGTGCTGACCCTGGGCGACGAGGAAGCGGGCTCGCTGGGCGTGAACCCCGGGCGGATGCGCCTGCTGGTCCTCGCGGCGGCATCGCTGGCGACCGCGTGCGCGGTGTCGGTCAGCGGACTCATCGGCTTCGTCGGGATCGTCGTCCCGCACGTGGTGCGCATGCTCGCCGGGGCGAGCTACCGGGTGCTCGTGCCGCTCTCGCTCATCGGTGGCGCGGCGTTCCTGATCGTCGCGGACGTCGTGGCGCGCACGGCTTTCGCCCCGTCGGAGCTGCCCATCGGCGTGGTCACCGCGTTCACGGGCGCGCCGTTCTTCCTCTTCGTACTGCGGACCACCAGGGGACGGACCAGGTGAGCGGAGCACTGGAACTGCGCGGCCTGAGCGCGGGATACCGCGATCACACGGTGGTGTCCGGCATCTGCGCCTCGGTGCCCGCGGGGAGCTGGCTCGCGATCATCGGTCCCAACGGCGCGGGCAAGTCGACGCTGCTCAAGGCCGTCGCCGGACTGGTCGGGCACACCGGCGAGCTGATCGTCGGAGGCCGGCCGGCCGAATCGCTCGGCCACCGCGACCGGGCACGTGCGATCGGCTACTCCCCGCAGACGCCGGAGATGCCGGAAGGGTTGACGGTCACCGACTACGTGCTGCTGGGTCGCACGCCACACCTGCGCCCGCTCGCGCGGGAGGGCCGCCGTGACCTCGAGGTCGTCGGTGACGTCCTCGAGCGCCTGGACCTGGCCCGGCTGGCGAGCCGCCGGCTGCAAACCCTCTCCGGCGGCGAGAGGCAGCGCGCCGTGCTCGCGCGCGTGCTGGCCCAACAGGCCGGTCTACTGCTGCTCGACGAGCCCACGACGGGCCTGGACATCGGTCACGCCCAGGCGTTGCTGGAGCTCGTCGACCGCCTGCGTCTCGCAGACGGCACGACCGTGGTCAGCACCCTGCACGACCTCACGCTCGCCGGGCAGTACGCAGACCAGCTGCTTCTGCTCGACGGCGGCTCGGTCGTCGCCGCCGGCAAGCCGTCCGAGGTGCTCACCACCGAGCTGGTGTCACGCCACTACGCGGCGACCGTGCAGGTGCTCTCCACCCCGCACGGCGACTCCGTGGTGGCGCCGACCCGCCACACCCGTTAGGCGCCGCCCGAACGGGTGGGCCCCGCCGTTTCGCCCGAGGGGGAGGAGGCGAAACGACGGGGCCCACGGCCAGGTGGTCCCGGTGAGTCGTGCTCAGTGCGCGGCGGCGAGTTCCTTCTCGGTCTTCGCACGGGCCTCGCCGCTCTGCTTGTTCATCAGCTCGTCGACGTCGACCAGCGAGGGGTTGTCGAGCACCTCCTTGAGGCGCTTGGTGTCCAGCTGGTTCTGCCACTTCGCGACCACGAGGGTGCCGATGCCGTTGCCGATCGTGTTGGTGATGGCCCGAGCCTCGGACATGAACCGGTCGATGCCCACGATCAGCGCGATGCCCACGGCCGGGATGGCGCTGTTCGCCTCGAACGCCTGCAGCGACGCCGCCAAGGTGACCAGGCCCGCGCCGGTGACACCCGCGGCGCCCTTGCTCGCGATCAGCATGAACAGCAGCAGACCGAGCTGGGTGGCGAGGCCGATGTCGTGCCCGGTGGCCTGGGCGATGAAGATCGCGCCCATCGTCAGGTAGATGCAGGTGCCGTCCAGGTTGAACGAGTAGCCGGTCGGAATGGTCAGACCCACGACGGACTTGTCCGCGCCGGCCGCCTCCAGCTTGACCAGCAGGCGGGGCAGGACGGACTCGCTGGACGAGGTGCCGAGCACGATGAGCAACTCGTCCTTGATGTAGCGCAGGAACTTCAGGATGTTGAAGCCCGCGAACAGGGCGACGCCCCCGAGCACCACGAGGACGAACAATGCGCAGGTCAGGTAGAACGAGCCCATCAGCCAGGCCAGCTTGCCGATGATGCTGCTGCCGAACTTGCCGATGGTGTACGCGATGCCGCCGAAGGCGCCGATCGGTGCGGCGTACATCACGATCTTGATGATACCGAACATCACCTTGGCGACGGTGTCGAGCGCGGCGACGACCTTCGCGCCGCGTTCCCCCATGCCCGCGACGGCGACGGCGACCAGGATCGCGACCACGAGCACCTGGATGAGCTGACCGTCGGTGAACGCACCGATGAAGGACTTCGGGATCAGGCTCAGGATGAAGCCGGTGACACCGGTCTCCGCGCTGGCGGCCGACTTCAGCGTCTCGTTCGCGGCGGCGGCCTTGAGCGGGATGGCCGCGCCGTGGTGGCCGGGCGCGGCGACGTTCACGACGATCAGGCCGATCGCGAGCGCGAGCGTCGTCATCGCGGTGAAGTAGAGGATCGTGCGCAACGCGAGCCCACCGGCCTTCGCGAGATTGCCGAGGCTCGCGATGCCGACCACGATCGTGCAGAAGATCGTCGGGGCGATGACGACCTTGACGAGCGCGACGAAGAAGTCTGCCAGCCACTTCATCTCGCTGGCCTGCTTCGGGAACACGAAGCCGACGACGATGCCGAGGGCGATCGACACCAGCACCCAGAAGTACAGGTGCTTGTAGAGGGGCTTGCGCACCCTTGCAGCACTATCGACGGCGGTGGCCACGTCTTCTCCTCGAGCCGGGAACAATGTGGGTGATCCTGGGCACACGGGGACGGCGCCACAAGACGACCGCCGGAAACTTCAGATGCGCTTGACGTAACAACCAGGTCACCTCCGCTTCACCTGCCGTGCAGCGGTTACGCTGCGGCTGTGGAGGTGACCCGCCGTACGGTCCTGCTCGGGATGGCAGGTGCCGCGCTCGCGGCGTGCACATCGGGAAGCACTCCCGCGCCGGCCGACCTGGTGCTCGCCACGGGACCGCGGGGTGCGGTGTTCCGCGAGATCGGCGCCGCCCTGGCGGCCGCCCTCGCGGACCGGCTCCCCGCGACCACTGTGACGACACGTCCAAGCAGCGCTTCGGTGGAGAATCTGCGCCTGCTGGAGAGCGGCGCCGCCCACCTGGGACTGTCGTCCTTGGATGCGGCGCTGAGTCCATCGGTCCCGAGCGGGCTGAGCGCGGTCGGCCGGCTCTACGACAGCTTCCTGCACCTCGTGGTGCCCGCCGCCTCGCCGATCCGGTCGCCGGCCGACCTCGCGGGCCGGACGGTGTCGCTGGGCGCCATCGGCTCGGGCACCGAGTTCACCGGCCAGCGCCTGCTGCGACTGCTGGGTGTCACGCCGGTGGAGGTCCGGATGACGCAGGCGGAGTCGTCGGACGCGCTGCGGGCCGGCCGGATCGACGCCTTCCTCACGTTGACCGGGATACCGACGCCCGCGATCACCGGTTTGCTCGGCGCGATGCCGCTGCGCCTGGTGCCGATGCCCGACGAGGCGGTGAGACTGGCGGACGCCTTCCGCGGCCCGTACGTCCCCGCGACCGTCCCGGCCACCACCTACGACGGCTTGGGCGCGTGCCAGACGGTGGCCGTGCCGAACTTGCTGCTCGCGCGTGACGACCTCGCCGCCGACGTGGTGGAGGTCGTCACGGCCACGGTGTTCACCGAGAGTGCCCGCATCGCCGCCGGGCATCCAGAGGCCAGCCGCATCAACGTGCGAACCGGCATCGCCACGGGGCAGGTGCCGCTGCACCCCGGCGCGGCGAGGTGGTTCCGCTCGGTCAAGCGCTGAGGCGGACCACCACGTCGAGTCCGTGCGGCTGGGCCGTCCCGAGCCGCAGCTCGCCGCCCGCCGAGGAGATGAGCTCCGCGCAGATCGCCAGGCCCAGACCCGTGCCCGGAACGTTCTGATGCCTGGACGCACGCCAGAACCGGCTGAGCGCTTGCGCGCGTTCGGGCTCGGAGAGCCCGGTGCCGTCGTCGGCGACGTGCAGTTCGACGGCGTCGCCGACGCGCCTCGCGCCGACCCGCACCTCGGTGCCTCCCGACAGCTTGAGCGCGTTGCCGACCAGCTCGTCGAGCACGCTGCCGAGGCCGCCCGGCGGCTCCAGCACCCTCAGCCCCTCCGGCACGTCGAGTTCCAGACGCATTCCGGCCTGCTGCGCGAGCGCACGCCACGCCGGGACGTGCGCGGCGAGGAGTACGTCCACGTCGAGCGGCTCGGTGGCCGAGGCGCTCTCCAGACGCGTGGCCGCGAGCAGCGTGTCCAGCACGCGGCCCATCTCCTCGGCCTCGTCGACCGCTATGCGCTGCGCCTCGCGGCCCTCCTCCCCGTCCACGTGGGGTTCGAGGTTGTCGACCGCGAGCCGGAGACTCGCGAGCGGATTGCGCAGCTGGTGCGAGGCGTCGGAGACGAAGTCGCGCTGGCGGCGCAGGGCTCTGCCGACCACGTCGACCATCGTGTTGAAGGAACTCGCGAGTCTGCGCAGCTCGGGCGGGCCGCCCACCTCGTCGGCCCTGGCGTCGAGCCGGCCGCTCGCGACGGCCGCGGTCGCCTCGTCGAGCCTGCGCACCGGGCGCAGCACCCACCGCGACAACGGCCAGGCGACGGCCACCACCGCGAGCATCGGCACCAGACCGGCGAGCGCGAGCAGGCCCCACTGGCGCAGCACCTCGCCCCGCAGCCCATCGGTCGGCGAGATGGTCACCACCGCGGCGACCACCTCGCTGTCGCGGCCGACCGGCTCGACGACGACGAGAGGTTCCCGCCGCCACGGCCACACCGTCTGGGTCGTGTCCGGGCGGAACCCGCTGAACGCCGAGCGAAGCCCGGCTGCGACGGTGGGGTCGGTGAGGTCGAAGGGGTCGCGGGAGCTCTGCACGACCTTGCCGTCCGTGCCGACCAGGGCCGCCGCGACGCCGTAGAGCTGGTCGTAGCGCACGAGTTCCTCGCGCAGCGCCGTGAGGCGGTTGGACGCGAGCGCGTTCTCCGCGAGCGAGGCGAACCGGCCGGCGTCTCCCAGCCGGTCGAGGTAGGTCGCCTGGGTCTCGCGCTGCACGACGGCGAAACCCAGCGGCACGCCGAGAGCGGCGACCAGCGCGACGAGCAGCGGGACGATGAGGGCGAGCAGTCTGCGAAGCACGGATCCGCACTGCCTCAGGTCTCGGCGAGACGGTAGCCGACACCGCGCACCGTCTCGATGCGCACGTGGCCGCCCAGCTTGTTGCGCAACGCCGCCATGTGCGTGTCGAGGGTGCGTGAGGGTGCCTCCCAGTGCGCCTGCCACACCTGGTCGACGATGAGGTCGCGGCTGACCACCGCTCCCGCTCTGCCCGCCAGCAGGGCGAGCAGGTCGAACTCCTTGCGGGTCAGCGAGAGCGGCTCGCCCTGCACGGTCGCGGTGCGGGCCGCGACGTAGAGCACCAGCGGTCCCACCAGCAGCGGCTGCTCCGCCTCGGACTCCGCGCGGGCGGCACGGGTGCGCCGCAGCACCGCCTCGATGCGCGCGAGGAGCTCCGCGGTGCCGAAGGGCTTCACGACGTAGTCGTCCGCGCCCGCGCGGAGCCCCAGGACGCGTTCGCGCTCCTCACCCCTGGCGGTCACGGTGATGATGGCGGTGCCCTGCCGGTGACGCAGTTCCCGCAGCACGTCGAGCCCGTCACCGTCGGGCAGCCCGAGGTCGAGCAGGACGACGTCCGCATGGGGCGCGGACACCGCGTCAGCGGCCGTGGCGACCCGGTGGACCTCGTAGCCCGCGTGCCGCAACGCCGTCAGCAGCCCGCGCGCCACCCGGTCGTCATCCTCGACGACGAGTATCCGCATGAACGTCGATGGTAGGTACTACTCCGACTTGGCCGGAGCCCCAGCCTTGCCGGACGTCTCTTCCGAGACCTTCTCCGCAGGCTGTTCGGTCGTGTGGACGTCCGGCACGGGCTTGCCCGGCTCGCCGGGGACGTCACCCTTGGCGGCCTCCTGAGCGGCGATCACGGCAGCCACGTCCTCACGCTCGCCCCTGCGCTTGGCCAGGACGAAGTACACGACCGCGCCGGCGAACACGACGACCGAGGTGATCACGTTGATCCGCAGGCCGAAGACGTGGGTCGCCTCGTCGCTGCGCATGAGCTCGATCCAGAACCGGCCCGCCGTGTAGCCCGCGACGTAGAGCGCGAACGCGCGCCCGTGGCCGAGGCGGAAGCGGCGGTCGGCCCACACCACCAACGCGGCGACGCCGAGGTTCCAGAGCAGCTCGTAGAGGAACGTCGGGTGCACGATCATCGTCGGCGTGTGGTCGAGCGCGATACCACCCAGCGCGTCGGGAAGGCCCGTGGCCGGGTTGACCCGCTGGTAGATCTCAAGGCCCCACGGCACGTTCGTCGGCCCGCCGTAGAGCTCTTGGTTGAAGTAGTTGCCGAGCCGTCCGATGGCCTGCGCCGCGACGATGCCGGGCGCGAGCGCGTCGGCCATCGCGGGCAACGGGATGCCGCGCCTGCGGCACGCGATCCACGCGCCGACGCCGCCGAGGGCGACCGCGCCCCAGATGCCCAGGCCGCCGTTCCAGATCGCGAACGCGGCGAGGGGGTTCTTCCCGGCCCCGAAGTACTTCTGGTGGTCGGTGATCACGTGGTAGAGGCGGCCACCGACCAGACCGAACGGCACCGCGAAGACCGCGACGTCGGTGACGGTGCCGGCCTGGCCGCCGCGGGCGACCCACCTGCGCTCGCCCCACCAGATGGCCACGACGATCCCGACGATGATGCACAGGGCGTAGGCCCTGATCGGGATCGGACCGAGTTGCCAGACACCGCGGTCGGGGCTCGGGATCGACGCCAGGTAGGTGTTGGACGCGAGGCTCGTGAACACGCACACCACCGTACTGGTTGAGTCGAATCCGGCGCCCCGACGTGGCCGATCGTTACGTCAGGCCGGAGTCACCGCGTTGCGGACACCCCTGGCCAGGTCCTCGGCCAGGTCGCGCACGGCCTGATCGCCGCCGTCGGCGACCGCGGTCACGAACGCGGACCCCACGATGACCCCGTCCGCGTACCCGGCCAGCTCGGCGGCCTGCGCGCCGGAGCGCACGCCCAGACCGACGCCGACGGGGATGTCGGTGTGCTCGCGCACGCGGCGCACCAGGGTCGGCGCGGCGTTGGAGACCGCGTCCCGCGCTCCCGTCACACCCATGACCGAGGTCGCGTACAGGAAGCCGCGCGAGGACTGCGCGGTCCTCGCGATGCGCTCCTCCGTCGACGACGGCGCGACGAGGAAGATGCGGTCCAGCGAGTGCGCGTCGGAGGCCGCCATCCAGTCGTCGGCCTCGTCGGGTACCAGGTCGGGCGTGATGAGGCCGAGTCCACCGGCCGCGGCGAGGTCACGCGCGAAGGCGTCGACGCCGTAGCGCAGCACCGGGTTCCAGTACGACATCACGACGGCACGGCCACCGGCGGAGGCCACGGACTCGACCACGCCGAACAGGTCGCGCACCCGGAAACCGGCGCGCCGCGCCTGCTCGGCGGCGACCTGGATCGTCGGGCCGTCCATCACCGGGTCCGAGTACGGCAAACCGACCTCGAGGAGGTCGCACCCCGCGTCGAGCATCGTCCGGAACGTGTCCTTCGAGCCCTCGACGGTCGGGTAACCGGCGGGCAGGTAGCCGATCAGCGCGGAGCGTCCCTCCGCGTGGCACTCGTCGAACAGCGGCGCGAGCCTGCTCATCGGGACTCCTCACCAGTGCCGAGACCGAGCCACTCGATCGCGGTGTCCATGTCCTTGTCACCGCGGCCGGACAGGTTGACCAGGATGACGCCCTGGTCGCCCAGTTCCTTGCCGATCTTGATGGCACCGGCGAGCGCGTGCGCGGACTCGATGGCCGGGATGATGCCCTCGGTCCGCGACAGCAGCGCGAACGCCTCCATCGCCTCGGCGTCGGTGATCGGGCGGTACTCGGCACGCCCGGTGTCCTTGAGGTGGGAGTGCTCCGGGCCGACGCCGGGGTAGTCGAGGCCCGCGGAGATCGAGTGGGCCTCGGTGATCTGCCCGTCGGAGTCCTGCAGCACGTAGGACATCGCTCCGTGCAGCGCGCCGGGCGTACCGGCGGTCAGCGTCGCGCCGTGCCTGTTGGTCTCGATCCCGTCACCACCGGGCTCCAGGCCCACGAGTCGCACGTCGGGGTCGTCGATGAAGCCGTGGAAGATGCCGATCGCGTTCGACCCGCCGCCGACGCACGCGGCGACGACGTCCGGCAGCCGCCCGATCTTGTCGAGGATCTGCTGCCTGGCCTCGATGCCGATCACGCGGTGGAAGTCGCGCACCAGCACCGGGAACGGGTGCGGGCCCGCGGCCGTGCCGAGCAGGTAGTGCGTGGTGTCCACATTGGTCACCCAGTCGCGCAGCGCCTCGTTGATGGCGTCCTTCAGCGTGCGCGAGCCGGTCTTGACCGGGATGACCTCGGCGCCGAGCAGGCGCATGCGGGCCACGTTCAGCGCTTGACGCTTCGTGTCGACCTCGCCCATGTACACGACGCAGTCGAGACCCATCAGCGCGCACGCGGTCGCGGTGGCGACGCCGTGTTGCCCCGCGCCGGTCTCGGCGATGACGCGCTTCTTGCCCATCCGCTTGGTGAGCAGCGCCTGACCCAGCACGTTGTTGATCTTGTGGGAACCCGTGTGGTTCAGGTCCTCGCGCTTGAGGAAGATGCGTGCGCCGCCCGCGTGCTCGGCGAACTTGGGCGCCTCGGTGAGCAGCGACGGGCGGCCCGCGTACTCGCGCAGCAACCGGTCGAACTCGTTCAGGAAGTCCGGGTCCCGCCGCGCCTTGTCGTATTCGGCGGACAGCTCGTCCACCGCTCCGATCAGCGCCTCCGGCATGAACCGGCCACCCCACGGACCGAAATGACCCCGCGCGTCCGGATCGTGCGGCGTGGGAGCGAACTGCCCGCTCCCACCCTGGCCGGTGGACGACATGCGATCTTCCTCTCGTTCGCGGTCAGCGGCTGGGTCGTGGACACGCCGGGTGCGAACCCGCCGTCACGAGCTTGTTCACCGCGACCTTGGGGTCATCACTGGTCACCAGGCCCTCGCCGACCAGCACGGCGTCCGCGCCCGCTCCCGCGTAGGCCATCAGGTCACCCGGACCGCGAACGCCGGACTCGGCGACCTTGATGGTCTCGAACGGCAGGCCCGGTGCGATCCGGCCGAACACGTCCCGGTCCACGTCGAGGGTGTGCAGATTGCGCGCGTTGACGCCGATCACGCTCGCACCGGCCTCCAGCGCACGGTCCGCCTCCTCAGCGGTGTGCACCTCGACCAGTGCGGTCATGCCGAGCGACTCCACCCGGTCCAACAGGGACACGAGCGCGTTCTGCTCCAGAGCGGCCACGATGAGCAGCACCAGGTCCGCACCGTGCATCCGTGCCTCGTGCACCTGGTACGGGCTCACGATGAAGTCCTTGCGGAGCAAGGGAACCTTCACGGCGGCGCGCACCGCGTCGAAATCGGCGAGCGAGCCACCGAAGCGCCGCTGCTCGGTCAGCACGCTGATGACCCGCGCGCCTCCCGCCTCGTACGCGGCCGCGAGCTCGGCCGGCTCCGGGATGTTCGCGAGGTCACCCTTCGAGGGGCTGCGCCGCTTGACCTCCGCGATCACGCCGACCCCTGGGCCGCGCAGGATCGCCATCACGTCCTGAGCAGGCGCGACCTTGGCCGCGCGCTCCTTGACGGTCTCGAAGGACAACTCCGCCTGACGGACGGCGAGGTCCTCGCGGACACCGTCGATGATCGATTCGAGAACGGTCACCCGAACACCTCGCCAGTAGTCCTGAAAAGCGTCTCCAGCACCGCACTGCCGACTAGCCCGGTAGCAAGCTCCCGCACGTCGTGCTCCCCTTCCCGCCGCAAGGATGCTAACCCCGCCGGAGTTCCGCACCGACCACCGGGTGTGCCGATCCGCCCTGCTGGCGCAGGGTTCTCGGGAACACCACGTGTGGAGGTGCGGCCGGGAACCTCAGTCCCGGTCAGCGGCGCCACTGTCCGTTGGATCGTCGCCGCGCTCCAGAGCGTTCCACATCTCCTTGTCCGGATCTGCGGCGCGCTTGGCCGCTCCGGGAGTCTGGTAGCTGCCGCCGAGCCTGGTCATCCGGTCCGCGCGCCACACCAGCAGCACGCCCGCGGCCAGCACGGACAGCCCTCCCGCGACTGCCAGCGCACGTGGCGCGGCACCGCCGGACGCCGACCCCGGCAGCCACACCGCACCGGCCCCGGCGAGAGCGACGAGCACGCCGAGCACACGACGGACCCAGCCGCCGAGTGCGACCGTCGCCGCGATCGCGGCCAGTGCGAGCACCGCGAGCGGGACGAGGCCCGGCACGACTTCGGCACCTGTCCGGCTGACGACCGCGACACCGCTGCCCGCGCGGTCGACCGACTGCGACGTCCAGGTGAGCCGGGAGGAACCCCACAGGGCGGCCGCGCCGAGCACCAGGAGGACGATCACCATCCACAGTGGACGGCGACCTGGGCGGACGCGCCGCTCAGACACCGGTGTCGTCCACCGCGGGAGACATGGTCTGCGCGGTCGCGATCGCGGCGAGCACGGCGCCCGCCTTGTTGAGCGTCTCGTTGTCCTCGGCCACCGGGTCCGAGTCTGCCACGATGCCGCCACCTGCCTGGACGTATGCGACGCCGTCGCGCACCAGCGCGGTGCGGATGGCGATGGCGGTGTCCGCATCACCCGCGAAGTCGAGGTAACCCACGATGCCGCCGTACACGCCGCGCCGGGTCGGCTCCAACTCCTCGATCAGCTCCATCGCGCGCGGCTTGGGCGCGCCGGACAGCGTGCCGGCCGGGAAGCACGCGGCGACCGCGTCGAACGCGGTGCGCCCCTCGGCGAGCTGACCGGTCACCGTCGACACGATGTGCATCACGTGGCTGTACCGCTCGACCTTGAAGAAGTCGACGACGTGCACCGAGCCCGGCTTGCACACGCGGCCCAGGTCGTTGCGGCCCAGGTCGACGAGCATGAGGTGTTCAGCACGCTCCTTCGGGTCGGAGAGGAGATCCTTCTCCAGCAGCGCGTCCTCGTCCGGGTCCTCGCTGCGCCAGCGCGTGCCCGCGATGGGGTGCGTGGTGGCCTTGCCCTCCCGCACGGTGACCAGCGACTCGGGACTGGAACCGACGATGTCGAAGCCCTCGAGCCGCAGCAGGTACATGTACGGGCTGGGGTTGGAGGTCCGCAGCACGCGGTAGACGTCGAGCGCGTCGGCGGTGGTCTGCATCTCGAACCGCTGCGACACGACGACCTGGAACGCCTCGCCTGCCCGGATGGCCTCCTTGGCCTTCTCGACGGCGGCGTGGTGCTCCTCCTGCGTGCGATGGCGCACGAACTCGGGCTTCGGCCGCGAGAACACCGCCGCGGTCGGCGGCGCGGGCGTGTGCATCTCGAGCGTCATCCGATCCAGGCGCGCCACCGCGTCGTCGTACGCGGCGTCGACTCGCTCCGGGGAGTTGTCCCAGTTCACCGCGTTGGCGATGAGCGTGACGGTGCCCTCGTGGTGGTCCAGCGCCGCCAGGTCGGTGGCCAGGAGCATGACCAGCTCGGGCACCTTCAAGTCGTCCTCGGCGAGGTTCGGCAGCCGCTCCAGCCGCCGGACGGCGTCGTAGCCGACGTAGCCCACCATGCCGCCGGTGAGCGGAGGCAGACCGGGCAGCGGGTCGGTGCGCAGCGCCTCGACCGTCTCACGCAGCGCCACCAGGGGGTCGCCGCCCTCCGGGAGACCGACCGGCGGGGTACCGGTCCAGCGCGCCTCGCCGCCCGACGCGGTCAGCGCGGCGGAGCTGCGCACGCCGATGAACGACCAGCGCGACCACGACCGGCCGTTCTCGGCGGACTCGAAGAGGAACGTACCGGGCCGGTCCGCGGCGAGCTTGCGGTAGAGGCCGACCGGCGTCTCCGCGTCGGCGAGCAACCGCCGGACGACGGGGACGACCCTGCGATGCTCGGCCAGCACGTGGAACTCTTCGCGGGTGGGGCTGATGGTCCCGAGACCCGAGTTGGCGACTGCACCGATGACGCTGACCATGGGCTTCATTGTGCCGGGGCGGTTCGAAACGGCCCCAAGCGCCCCCAGAATTTTCAGCACTTGTTGAAATATTGTCGGCACGAGAACATGATGGCGACGTGACACCAGCTGTTGAGCAAGGCGGGCCGAAGCGGCGCGGGCGGCGCGGGGCCGGCGAGGACACCAAGGCCACGCTGCTGGACGCGGCGCGGCAGGTCTTCATCGAACGCGGCTACGAGGGCGCGACGGTGCGCACGATCGCCTCCAAGGCCGGCGTGGACGCGGCAATGGTCAACCACTGGTTCGGCAGCAAGGAAGGCCTGTTCGCCCAAGCCGTGCTCCAGGTCCCCTTCGATCCGCACGAGCTCATCGGGCGGCTGGTCAGCGGACCGCGCGAGGAGATCGGCGAGCGCATCGTCCGGAACTTCCTCGGCGTCTGGGACGCCACCGGCGGCGGCCAGTTCGCCGCGCTCATGCGCAGCGTGACCGGTCACGACGCGGTCGCGGACATGCTGAGGGAGTTCTTCCTGCACATGCTGCTCAAGCGGGTCACCGTGGAACTCGGCGCGGACCAGGCGGAACTGCGGGCGACGTTGTGCGCGACGCAGATCTTCGGCATGGGCGTGATCCGGTACGTGGTCCGCTTCGAGCCGCTGGCCTCCGCCGACGTCGACACGGTGGTCGCCGCGGTCGCGCCGACCCTGCAGCGCTACCTGACCGGCGACATCACCCGGCCGCCCTCGTGAGTGATGAGCAGCGCTGTGGCGCCCTCATCACTCACGACCTCTGATCAGGGGAAACGGGCTCGTCGGCCAGGAGCACGGTGGCGTCGAAGCAGGTGTGGTCACCTGTGTGACACGCGGCACCCACCTGGTCCACGACGAGCAGGACCGTGTCGCCGTCGCAGTCCAACCGCACCTCGTGCACGTACTGGGTGTGTCCCGAGGTCTCCCCCTTGACCCACTCCCGCTGACGGCTGCGCGAGTAGTAGGTGGCACGACGGGTCGTCAGCGTCTTGTGCAGCGCCTCGTCGTCCATCCACGCGACCATCAGCACCTCACCGGTGCCGCGCTGCTGGGCCACGGCGCAGACCAGGCCGTCGGCGGTGCGCTTGAGCCGGGAGGCGATCGACGGGTCGAGCGGACCGGTCACTGACGACCTCCCAGGTGAGCCCGCGCCGGGCCGGAGCTGAGCAGCACGAAGCCGTAGACGTGCGCGGCGGACAGCACTCCCGAAAGCACCCGCACCCACCACGGCGCGGCGGCCAGCACGATCAGCAGGTGCACCAGCGCCACCACGGTGAACACGACGCAGCCGGTGATCCGCGCGGGCTTGAACCGCGCCACCAGACCACCCGCGACGAGCAGTTCGAGCACGGCGATCACGATCGGGAACTTCAGCAGCGACCCGTCGCCGTCGACCTGCGAGCGGACGAGGGCCGAAAGCACGAACAGCAACGCCCCGCCCGCGGCGATCAGCACGGGCACGAGCAGCTCGGGAGGCAGCGCCGACCGACCGGTCGGACCGCTGGGCCAACGGATCACCGGACCACCACGCCCGCCTGGCGCAGACCGTCCTTCACCTCGGCGATCCGGAGCTGTCCGAAGTGGAACACGCTGGCGGCCAGCACTGCGTCGGCACCGGCCTGCACCGCGGGCGGGAAGTGGTCGACGGCCCCGGCGCCACCGCTGGCGATGAGCGGCACGTCCACCACCGCGCGCACCCGACGCAGGAGGTCGAGGTCGAAACCGGCCTTGGTGCCGTCCGCGTCCATGGAGTTGAGCAGGATCTCACCGACACCGAGTTCCTGGCCCTTGGCGGCCCACTCGACCGCGTCGATCCCGGTCCCGCGGCGGCCGCCGTGCGTGGTGACCTCGAAGCCGGACGGGGTCGGCTCCGCGCCCTCGGGAACGCGCCGCGCGTCGACCGACAGCACGACGCACTGGGCGCCGAACCGCTGGGAGCACTCACGCAACAGGTCGGGCCGCGCGATCGCGGCGGTGTTCAGGCTGACCTTGTCCGCCCCCGCACGCAGCAGGCGGTCGACGTCGTCGGGGCTGCGCACGCCGCCGCCCACGGTGAGCGGGATGAACACCTGCTCGGCGGTGCGGCGGACCACGTCGAAGGTCGTCTCACGGTCGGACGAGGACGCGGTGACGTCGAGGAAGGTCAACTCGTCCGCACCCTCGGCGTCGTAGGCCCTGGCGAGCTCGACCGGATCGCCCGCGTCGACCAGGTTCGTGAAGTTGACGCCCTTCACCACCCGGCCCGAATCGACGTCGAGGCAGGGGATCACGCGGACCGCAACGGACATGCCTTGAGCGTACGGGGACGCGACGTGCGGTGATGACATCCGGCCAGCTGCCCGCGGTGCTGTTGCTCACGATGTGCGCCCCCGCGCGGGCCGCCCGCGCGCGGGGCTTGTCCGCATGGGCGACGTGCACGCGCGTCGTCGCGTTCGGACCGCTCGCTGCGACCACCGCGGTCGTCACGTGATCGACCACCCGTGGCGCTACGGTTCACACCGTGACCAGTGATGTCGCCCGGCTGGCCGAGGGCAAGTACTTGCTGCTGACCACCTTCCGCAAGGACGGCACGCCCGTGCCGACCCCCGTGTGGGTGACCGGAGACGACGGCGGGCTGATCGTGTGGACGGCGGCCGACTCCGGCAAGGTCAAGCGCATCCGCCGCAACCGCGATGTCGAGGTCGGGCCGTGCGACGTGCGTGGCAACCCGACCGGCGCATCGGTTCCCGCACGGGCGGAGATCCTCGACGACGCGGGCTCCGACCGTGCGCGCGAGCTGATCGCCCGCAAGTACGGGATCCTCGGCCGGATCACGATGTTCGGCAGCCGCCTTCGTCGTGGCAGGAAGGGCACCGTGGGCATCGCCGTGACATCGTCAACCTGATGTTGACGATGATCTGTACGTCAACTTATGGTTGACGCATGTCGACGTCGCCCGTGCAGCTCACCGACCTGATCGTCTCGGTCGCCTCATCGCATCCGGACGGCGACGTCCTGCAGCGACTGACCGCGGCGGTCCGCCTCAGCGCGCAACTCGACGAACTCGGTGATCACCTCATCGGGCACTTCGTCGACGAAGCCCGCCGGTCCGGCGCGTCCTGGACCGACATCGGCGACAGCATCGGCGTCAGCAAGCAGGCGGCGCAGAAGCGGTTCGTTCCCCGCGAATCGCCCGAAGTCGAAGCCTTGGCGAAGCCGTCGTTCGACCGCTACACCCAGAGGGCGCGCCGCGTCGTCGCGCTGGCCCGCCACCACGCGAGGTTCAGCGAACGCATCGGAACCGAGCACCTGCTGCTCGGTCTCCTCGACGAGAACGGCGGCCTCGCGGCGAAGACGATCCGTGAACTCGAGGCCGCGGAGGGCACGACCCGCATGGCCGCCCTCGCGACGCTGGACGGCACGAGCAGGACGCGCGACGAGCAGCAGCCGTACACGACGCACTGCAAGAAGGCACTGGAGCTCTCGGTTCGCGAAGCGTTGCGCCTGGGCCACAACTTCGTGGGGACCGAGCACATCCTGCTCGGCGTGCTCGGCGAAGGCGCCGGTACCGGCGCCAAGGTGCTCGCCAGCACCGGCGTGACGGCCCAGGCCGCCGAGGCCTACGTGGTGCGCAAGATCGACAAAGCTCTCAGCGGACGGCGGACAGCGCCTGAGGAAGGGTGAAGGCCCCCGCGTAGAGGGCCTTGCCCACGATCGCGCCTTCCACGCCGTCACTCGACAGCGCGGCGAGCGCCCGCAGATCGTCCACACTGGACACACCACCGGATGCGATCACCGGTGCGTCGGTGCGAGCGCACACCTCGCTCAACAGCCCGACGTTCGGGCCCTGCAGAGTGCCGTCCTTGCTGACGTCGGTCACCACGTAGCGGGCACAGCCGTCGCGGTCGAGCCGGTCCAGCACCTCCCACAGGTCGCCACCGTCGGAGGTCCAGCCACGCGCGGCGAGCCGGTGACCCTTCTCGGTGATCCGCACGTCGAGACCGACGGCGATCTTCTCGCCGTGCTCGGCGACGACCTTCGCGCACCACACCGGGTCCTCGAGCGCCGCCGTGCCGAGGTTCACCCTCGCGCAGCCGGTGGCGAGCGCGGCGGCGAGCGACTCGTCGTCGCGGATGCCGCCGGAGAGCTCGACCTGGACGTCCAGCGCACCGACGACGCGGGCGAGCAACTCCCGGTTGCTGCCGCGGCCGAAGGCGGCGTCGAGGTCGACCAGGTGCACCCACTCGGCACCGTCGCGCTGCCAGGCGAGCGCGGCGTCCAGCGGGTCGCCGTAAGAGGTCTCGGTACCGGCCTCGCCTTGGACCAGGCGCACGGCCTTGCCGTCGGCGACGTCGACAGCGGGGAGGAGCGTGAAAGTCACGCGTTCAGCCTAGTTGGACTCGGCGCGGGAACCGAATCGCCCCCTAGAAGCTCTTGATCCAGTTCTCCAGCAGGTGGGCACCGGCGTCACCCGACTTCTCGGGGTGGAACTGAGTCGCCCACAGCGGGCCGTTCTCCACCGCCGCGACGAACTCGGAGCCGTGTTCGGCCCAGGTCACCAGGGGTGGACGCATGAAGGCCGGGGTCTCCATCTCCCACTTGCGCACGCCGTAGGAGTGCACGAAGTAGAAGCGGGTGTCCGCGTCCAGCCCGGCGAAGAGCTTCGAGCCCTCCGGAGCGCGGACTGTGTTCCAGCCCATGTGCGGCACGACCGGGGCGTCGAGACGCTCCACCGTGCCAGGCCACTCGCCGCACCCCTCGGTCAGCACGCCGTGCTCGATGCCGCGTTCGAACAGGATCTGCATGCCCACGCAGATCCCGAGCACCGGTCGGCCACCGGCGAGGCGTTCACCGATGACGCGCGCGCCGCGGACGGCGTTCAGGCCACGCATGCACGCGGCGTACGCGCCCACGCCGGGTACGACCAGTCCGTCGGCGTTCAGCGCGGCGCGATGATCCGACGTCACCTCGACATCGGCGCCGGTGCGCTGCAGAGCGCGCTCAGCCGAGCGGAGGTTGCCGGATCCATAGTCGAGCACGACGACGCGGGACATACCTCCAGGCTAAGCCAGCGGCGGCTCGGTGGGTGCTGCGCCCTGCGTCACGGGTATCACCGGCAACGCGGTGTTGATCGGATGCCGACCCGGCGCCGGCAGCGCCGCCGTCCACGGGTCGGCCCGCCCCTCCGTCACGAGCTCGACGACCTGGGCGAGGTCAGGTCGCAACGCGTCGCGCAGCAGCGCGGCCAGGTCGTCGTGGTGCGAGTCCGCGGGCAACTCGAAGAACGCGGCTGCCGAGGCGCGGCGGGAGACCTTGAGCCAGCCCGCCAGCCGTCGTGCGCTGGTGATCGAACCCATGTACCAGAAGCTCCTGTCCTCACTCGGGAAGGATCGGCCGACCGCTGCGCGGGCGTTCCACCGCAGCAGCACCGCCTTGCGGCCGGCCGCCTGGCACTGCACGGCTTGGCGGCCCACGGCGGAGAGTCCCGCCTTCTGCGGTGCCAGCACCACCGTCCCGGACGCCACCGGAACCAGCACACCGGGATCCGCGCTCGACCGGTGCAGAGCCAGTTGCAGCTCTGCGGTCGGCGCAGGTGTCCAGATGAGAGTTCTCGGCGGGCTCACGAACGCAGATCATGCCTGAGCCGGGTGGTCGAACAAGGAACGAACCGCCGCGCGGATGCCCAGCACGTCGAGATCGTGGGCGGCGTCGTGGTCCTCCGGCGTGCCGTAGGCACGCAGCTCGGACTCCCTTTGCACACCGAGCGATCGCAGGCGGTGCGGGACGTGAACGAGCGCCTCTGCCACCTCGTGCGCCGAGGTCCCGGCGAGGTAGGGCTCGACGAGCAGCACGTCCGCCCGATCGGCCGCCCGCACGGCCTCGCGCAGCCCCGTCCGGTCGAAGGGCCGCACCGTCGCGGCGTAGAGCACCGTGACGTCCGCGTGCTCGGTCGCCTGCACCACGCGGTCGAGCACCGGTCCCACGGCCACGACCACGCCGCGACGACCCCGGCGCACCGCGGTGAACCCCTCAGTCACCGGGTGCGCCAGGGCGTTGCGGCGCAGCGACGGTCTCAGGTAGACGCGCCCGTCACCGGCGAGCGCCTCGCGGAGCAGTGGCACGACCTCGTCCGGGTGGCCCGGCACGTGGACGGTCCAGCCCGGCAGGGTGTCGAACAGCGCGACGGCGAGCCGCGGGTCGGTCTCCATCGCCTCGGTCACCGTGTCGACGAACACCTCTCGCATGAGCCGCATCAGGACCCCTTCCTCGCGACGCGGGCCACCACCAGGAGCGGCCGGCCGGGGTGTGGTGTGGTGAACGCGCGGTGCAGCGCGTCGTGATCGGTGCCGTCGGTGGTGACGGTGTGCCAGCCCTCCACCTCGAACCGCCGGGCGATCCCGCCCGGCCAGCCGTGGCTCGCGGAGTCGTTGTCGATCACGACGACGCCGAACCGCTCCAGCCCGAACCTCCCGGCGAGCGCGATGGCCTCGTGGTTGCTGCCCTCGTCCAGCTCGGCGTCGCCGACGAGGACGACGACGCGCGGCGTGGTCCGCCCCTGCATGCACAGGCCCAGGGCGAGTCCGGCGCCGAGTGCGAGACCGTGCCCGAGCGACCCGCTGCTGATCTCCACGCCGGGCACGAGGACTCGGTCGGGGTGCTGGCCCAACGGCGATTCCCAACTCGTCCATTCGTCCAAAGTGGATGGATCGATGACACCCTTCGCGGCGAGCACGGCGTAGTAGGCCATCGGACCGTGTCCCTTGGACAGCAGGAAGCGATCCCGGTCGGGATCGTCGAGTCGTCGCGGTGACACGTTGAGCACTCGGTCCTAGAGCACCCAGAGCACGTGAAGCGTCGACGCCGCCGCCCACTCGTGCTTCTCGTCCCCGGTCATCCGCCGGAACAACGCGGGCAGCTCCGCGTACTCCAGCTCGCTCGTGGTCATCATGTGATCACCCTCCAACCTCGACCAAACTGGAGGTCAAGTCGTAGGATGGGCTGGTGAGCAAGCTGCCCGACATGTTGACGATCGGCCAAGTCGCGGAGCGCAGCGGCGTGCCGCACACCGCGTTGCGGTTCTACGAGGAACGCGGCCTGATCGCCTCCGAACGGACGACCGGCAACCAGCGGCGCTACCCGCGATCGGTACTGCGACGGCTCGCCTTCATCCGGACCGCCCAGCGGGTCGGCCTGAGCCTGGAGGACGTGCGGGGGGCTCTGGCCACGCTGCCGGACGGCCGTGCGCCCAACAAGGCCGACTGGAGCAGGCTCTCGCAGAGCTGGCAGGTGGAACTCGACGCGCGGATCGACGCGTTGCAGCGGCTCCGCGACCGGCTCACGTCCTGCATAGGATGCGGCTGCCTGTCGCTGCGCAGTTGCTTCCTGCACAACGTCGACGACGAGCAGGCCGCCAACGGCCCCGGCGCGCCGAAACTCAAGCCCGCACTGGAAGGCGGGACCTGATCGCGTGCGGAACGAGAAGCTGGTCCGCCTGTCCAAACGGATGTCGCGTCATCTGAGGCACGCTCCCGAGGAGATCGGGCTGCGGCTCGACCCCGCCGGGTGGGTGGACGTCGACGACCTGCTCGCCGCGTTGGGCGTGTCCCGCGCCGACCTGGTGGAAGTGGTCGCGCGCAATGACAAGCAGCGCTTCGCGTTCAGCTCGGACGGCCGGCGCATCCGCGCGAACCAGGGCCACAGCGTCGCGGTGCGACTGGGCCTGCCGCCCGTCGAGCCACCCGCCGTCCTCCACCACGGCACGGCCGCCCGCTTCCTGCCGGCGATCATGCGCGACGGACTGAGGCCGATGAACCGGCACGACGTGCACCTGTCCCACGACGTCCGGACCGCTCGGCGCGTCGGCGCCCGCCGCGGCAACCCCGTGGTCCTTCAGGTCGACGCCGCGGCGATGCACGCCGACGGCTACGAGTTCCACGTCAGCGACAACGGCGTCTGGCTCACCGCCGCCGTGCCACCGCGCTATCTCCGCACGTGAGGAAGAACGTCAGAGCAGCCAGAGGACGGCGCCGCCCACGGCCACAGCCGCGAGGACCGCCAAGACGCCGGCCATGATCTTGGCCGTTTTCCACGTGGTGTAGACGCCGCCGATCAGGAATCCCGCCAGGGCCAGAAGGCCGATGACGACGAACTCCTCGGGCATTACAGGACGCCCTTGGTGGACGGCACGCCGCCCACCCGCGGGTCGGGCTCCACCGCGACCCGCAGGGCCCGCGCGATCGCCTTGTACTGCGCCTCGGCGATGTGATGCGGGTCGCGGCCGTACTCGACCCGGACGTGCAGCGCGATCTGCGCGTGGAACGCCAGCGAGTCGAACACGTGCCGGTTCAGCACGAACGGGTAGTTGCCGCCGATCGTGAAGGTGTTGAACTGCTCGGGCTCGCCGACGTGCACGCAGTAGGGGCGGCCGGAGACGTCGATCGCGGCGTGCGCGAGCGTCTCGTCCATCGGGATCCACGCGTCACCGAAGCGGCGGATGCCCTTCTTGTCCCCCAGCGCCTCCCGCAGCGTCTGGCCGAGCACGATCGCCACGTCCTCGACGGTGTGGTGCGCGTCGATCTCCACGTCACCGGTGGCGCGCACGACCAGGTCGAGCGAGGAGTGCACGCCCAACGCGGTGAGCATGTGGTCGTAGAACGGCACCCCGGTGTTGATGTCGACCTGGCCGGTCCCGTCGAGGTCGAGCTCGACGTACACCGACGACTCCTTGGTGGTCCGCTCCACCTTCGCGATGCGACTCACCGACTCACCTCCTTGCTGGCCGCGAGGAACGCGTCGTTCTCCTCCGGCGTACCGATGGTCACCCTGAGGTGTCCGGCGATTCCGACATCCCTGATCAGCACGCCGTGGTCGAGGTACGACCGCCAGGCCGCGTGCGCGTCGTCGAACCATCCGAAGAGGACGAAGTTCGCGTTGCTCGGGACGACCGCGAAACCCATGCCGGACAACGCTTCCACCACGCGCTCGCGTTCCGCCGCGAGCTTGGCCACCGACCCCAGCGTCTCCGCGGCGTGGCGCAGCGACGCCCGTGCGGCGGCCTGCGTGAGTGCGGACAGGTGGTAGGGCAAGCGGACCAGGAGCAGCGCGTCCACCACGGCGGGCGCCGCGGCCAGGTAGCCGAGACGGCCTCCCGCGAAGGCGAACGCCTTGCTCATGGTGCGGCTGACGATGAGCTTCTCGGGGAACTCGGCGAGCAGGCCCACGGCACTGTTCCGGTCGGAGAACTCGGCGTACGCCTCGTCCACCACGACGATGCCGGGTGCGGCGGCGATCAGCTCGCGCAGCTCCTGCGGCGGCACGCTCTGCCCGGTGGGGTTGTTCGGGCTCGTCACGAACACCACGTCGGGCCCTCGCTCCGCGACGATCTCCGCCGCTCGCACGGTGTCGAGCGAGAAGTCCGACCGGCGCGGCGTCGGCGACCACTCGGTGCGCGTGCCCGCGGCGATGATCGGGTGCATCGAGTACGAGGGCTCGAAACCGAGCGCGGTACGTCCCGGCCCGCCGAACGCCTGGAGGATCTGCTGCAGGATCTCGTTGGACCCGTTGGCTGCCCAGAGGTTCCGCTCGGTGAGCTGGACACCGGTCGAGTCCGTCAGATACGCCGCGAGGTCGCTGCGCAGCGCGACCGCGTCGCGATCCGGATAGCGGTGCAGATCGCCGGCGATCTCCTCGACCGCCGCGACCACGTCCGCGACGAGCTCGGGCGTGGGCGGGTACGGGTTCTCGTTGGTGTTGAGCCGGACAGGCACGTCCAGCTGCGGAGCGCCGTAGGGCGTGCGGCCGCGCAGATCCTCCCGCAGCGGCAGATCGCTCAACTCGACCCGGTCGCCGATCGACCTCATGCCCGCCCCTCGCTGAATCGTGCGGTCACGGCCTCGCCGTGCGCGGGCAGGTCCTCGGCGTTCGCGAGCGCGACGACCTTGTCCGCGACCTCGCGCAGCGCGTCGGCCGAGTAGTCGATGACGTGGATGCCGCGCAGGAACGTCTGGACGGACAGGCCCGACGAGTGCCGCGCGCAACCGCCGGTGGGCAGCACGTGGTTCGAGCCCGCGCAGTAGTCGCCCAGCGAGACCGGTGAGTGCGCGCCGACGAAGATGGCGCCGGCCGCACGCACGCGTGCCGCGTCCTCGCGGGAGTTCGCGGTCTGGATCTCCAGGTGCTCCGCCGCGTACGCGTCGACGACACGCAGACCGTCGTCCACGCTCGAGACGAGCACGCAACCGGACTGCTTGCCGCGCAACGCGGTGCGAATGCGATCGGTGTGCTTGGTCGCGACGACGAGCCGCTCCAGTTCCACGTCGACCGCGTCGGCGAGTTCCTCGGAGGTGGTCACGAGGACGCTGGCCGCCAGGGTGTCGTGCTCGGCCTGGCTGATCAGGTCCGCGGCCACGTGCACCGGGTCGGCCGTCTCGTCGGCGAGGATCGCGATCTCCGTGGGGCCTGCCTCGGAGTCGATGCCGATCATGCCGCGCAGCAGGCGCTTGGCCGCGGTCAGGTAGATGTTGCCGGGCCCGGTCACCAGGTCGACCGGTTCGAGGTCGGCGCCGTCGGTGTCCGTGCCGCCGTGGGCGAGCAGCGCAACCGCTTGCGCACCCCCGACCGCCCACACCTCGGTGACGCCGAGCAGTGCGGCCGCGGCCAGAATCGTGGGATGCGGCAGGCCGCCGAAGTCGGCTTGCGGCGGGGAGCAGACGACCAGCGACTCGACGCCCGCCGTCTGCGCGGGCACGACGTTCATCACGACGCTGGACGGGTAGACCGCGAGGCCGCCGGGCGCGTAGAGGCCGACCCTGCGCACCGGCACCCAGCGCTCCGTGACGGTCCCACCGGCCACGACCAGGGTGGTCTTGTCGGTGCGGCGCTGGTCGGCGTGGACCTTGCGGGTACGCGCGATGGACTCCTCCAGCGCGGTGCGGACCGCGGGGTCCAACTCGGCGAGCGCTCGGGTGAGCTCCTCGGCCGGAACGCGGACGGTCTTCGGACGGACCTTGTCGAAGCGCTCCGCGAACTCCAGCACCGCCTCGACACCGCGCTCGGCGACCGCCTCGATCACCGGGCGCACCTGATGCAGCACCGCGTCCACGTCGACCTCGGCCCGCGGCATCGCCGCGCGCAGTTCGGCCGGGGAGGGGACACGACCTCGCAGGTCGGTGCGGCTGAGCATGGACGTCCTCGGTGTCGGTGGGTCTCGTGCGTGCGCAGTCCAGGGTAAGCGGTGGCCCGCCCCACGTGACCGGCACCCGTCTGTCACTCCCTCGCCCTGGCCGGCGCCGAGGAACCCGACGAACGGCGCCGGCCCAGGGGGCGGCTCAGCTCAGCAGCCCACAACGCGGCAGGCGTCGAGCGCCCGTTCGATCTGCCGGGGCGAGACGAAGTAGTGCGGGGACGCGCGGACGACCGCGTCCAGGCCCCGCCTGGTCATGTCGAGCAGGGTCGAGCTCGCACCGCTCGTGCTGACGGTGATCCCCTTGTCCCCCAGACGCTCCTT
>JBBWZQ010000098.1:0-51039 GCA_039649115.1 Micromonosporaceae bacterium
CACCCGCCCGGGCCGCCCAGCGCCGCGCGGCGGCCGGCCGGCCGGCCAGCAGCGCCGCCTCCGCCCGGGCCAGGTGCGCCTCGGCGTGGTCCTGGCCGGCGCGCTGGCGACCGAGCTGGTGCTGCGCCCGGGCGAGCTCCCGGTCCGCCTCGGTGAACAGGCCGGCGGCCAGCAGGGCCCGGGCCCGGTCCAGCGACAGCACCGCCAGCATGCCGGGCATCAGGTCGGCGTACCGGCGGGTGGCGGACGTGTACCGGCGCAGCGCCGCCGGGATGTCGCCGGCCAGGTAGTCGAGGTAGCCGAGGTTGTGCCCGGCCTTCGCGGCGAGCTTGTCGAACCCGTACCGCGTCGCCAGCGCCAGGCACCGGTCCAGGTCGGCGCGCGCGTACCGGGGCCGTACCGCCGCCATGTGCAGCACCGCGCGGTTGAGCAGGACGCGCGCCACCTCCTCGGGTTCGTCGCGCTCGCGCAGCACGTCCAGCGCCGCGCCGTACTCGACGAGCGCGAGGTCGTCCCGGCCGGTACGGCGCAGCAGCATGCCCCGCTGGCCGTGCAGGACGCCGTGCTGGACCCCGGGGAGCAGGCGCTCCGCCTCGTCGAGGAGGGCGAGGCCGGCCGCCAGCCGGTCCCGTTCCGACTCGGCGAGCGCGAGGGTGACGAGGATCCGGCCGCGCACCACCCGCTCGGGCTCGCCGTCGCGCGCCGGGTCGCCGAGCGCCCGCAGCGCGGCGTGCAGCCGCCGCCCGGCGAGTACCGGACGCATGTCGGTGTTCGCGGCGACCCCGGCCGCGTGCAGGGCCCCCGCGCGCGCCGCCCGGTCCGTCATCCCACCGTCACAGCACCAGCGACGGGGTCACGACGGTCGTCGCGCCGTCCGCGGCGGCGACGTGCACGACCAGTTGGGCCAGCCCGCGCGGTACCGCGGCGAGGACGAACCGGCCGGCCTCGTCGGCCTGGGCGACCAGCGCGCTACGCCGTGCCGCCGGCTCCATCCGCAGCTCCACCCGGTGCGGCGCGGGGGGAGCGAGCCAGCCGTCCACCCGGACCCGGCCGTCCGGCTCCTCCACCACGGTCACCATGATGCTCAGGCTCGCCGCCTCGAAGCTGATCGTGCGGGTCCGCTCGGTCGCCCGGGCGCCGGAGCCGGCGAGCTGGTCCGCGCGCAGCCGGGCGACCTCGATGTCGAGGTCGGTGAGAGCCATCGCGAACAGCACCCGCGTGGTCAGGTCGGCGGGCGGCGGGTCCAGGCGGGTGTGCAGGTCGCGGAGCCGGTCGAGGATGGCTTCGTCGATCTCGTCCGGCCAGTCGCCGGCCGGCCCGGTCACCGGGGACTCCACTGCGGGTCGGTGCGCAGCAGGTCGCGCAGCTTCTCCAGGCACCGGCCCCGGGTCGGGCCGATGCTGCCGCGCGGCATGCCCAACGCCTCCGAGACCGTGGTGTAGTCGGGGCGCTCCACCATCGCCACGATCCGCAACAGCTCGCGGCAGCGCTGCGACAGGCGCTGGAAGTGGCGCCACAGCACCTGGTCCCGTTCGTCGGTGACCAGCCGTTCGCTGAGGTCGGGCGCGTCGTCGGCGACCTCGGCCAGCTCGTCGCTCTGCACGGTCCGCCGGCCGCGCCGGCGCACCTGCCACGCCTCCCGCTTGGTGGTGCTGACCAGCCAGGCGCTCAGCGCCTGCGGCGAGCGGATGTCGGCGAGCCGCCGGACCAGTTCCAGCCACGCCGTCTGCACCACGTCGGCCGCCTGCGTCTCGTCGAGGCCCTGGGCGCGGGCCACGTGCCACAGCAGCGGGTTGAGCTCGCGGACGACGTCCTCGAGCGCGCCGATCTCGCCGGCCCGGGCCCGCTCCAGGCACCCGGCCAGCCGCGCCGCCCGCTCCGCACGGGCCGGGTCGGCCGGCGGGCGGGGCGCTCCGGCGGTGGCGTCAGCCGGCATGCCCGGCCACGGCCCACGGTGCGACGGCGCGCCGCCTGGCGACCTCGAACGCCCCGGCCGCCCGCTGGTGCGGCGCGTCACCCGAGACGTCGCGCAGTTCGGTGCCGGCCGCACCGGCGGACAGGGCAGCCGCGACGCAGCCGGCGAACACGCCGGCCGCGAAGGAGGTACCGCCCCAGTTGGCGAAGCCGGACACCAGGTTGTTCGGGTTGTACTCGTGGGTCCCGTCCTGCGGCCGGCCGAACCGGGGCGTCGTGCTGACGACCGCCGTGCCCACCGCCTGTTCCTTCACCCAGGTGCCGAAGTTGCTGTACTCCGCGAACGAGCCGTCGGGGTTGACCGCGCCGACGCTGGCCAGCCTGGTCCGGGGGCCCTCGGCGTTCCCGGCGAGGGCGGCCGGGAAGCACGGCAGATCGCTGGCCTGGTTGCCGGCCGACATCACCACCCGCACTCCCAGGTTCCCGAGGTCGCCGAGGACCTGGAACAGGTCGGCGGTGTGCCGCTCGTCGCGGGCGCCGCGCTCGTAGTAGCCGAACGCGAGGCAGAGCACGTCGACGAAGCGCTCCGGATCGGCGGCGGCGCCGCCCACCCGGTCCCGCAGCCAGGTCAGCGCGTGCAGCACGACCTTCGGGTCGAGGGAGCCGTCGCCGTACATGGCGTGCAGGGACAGCACCCGCGCGTCGGGTGCGAGCTGGCGGATGAGGCCGGCGAGGAAGGTGCCGTGCCCGGCGTGCGTGTCCAGCGTGCCGTCGGCCGGGGTGATGTCGCCGATGTCCTCGTCCGGCGGCAGGTCGCCGGCCGTGCTGGGGTCCCAGCCCAGCGCCTGCGCGTCGACCCAGAACGGGTCGTCGCCGGCGCCCGCCAGCCACGGGTGGGTGCCGACTCCGGTGTCGAGCAGGGCGACGACGGGCCGGCGGCCACCGGGTACCGCCGCGGCGGCGTGCCGGGCCGGCGGCGGCCCGATCACCGCGCGCGCCGCCCGCTCCGCACCCGCGTGCCCGTCCTTGGCGGGTGCGCCGGTCTTGCCCGGCAACGGCATGCCGACGAAGTACTGGCGGCGCAGGTCGAGCGCCGCGATCGCGGCGGCGGTCGGCGCGCTCACCCCGGCGGCGTCGCGCAGGTTGGCCAGCGCCTGCCGCGCGTCCGGCGGCCGGCCGACGATCTCCAGTACGGTCTCGCTGTCCTGCGCCGGACCCGGTCGCAGGCGCCAGTCGCCGGGCGCCAGGATCGCGTCGAGCTCGGCGAGCACCTGCGGGTCGGTCACCGTGTCGGCGGGGGCGACGAGGGTGTCCGTGCGGTACACCACGGGTTGTCCGTCCGGCGCCGCGGCGACCGGGTGGGGCCGGCGTTGCTGGGGCTGGAAGAAGAACTCCGGCTGCTTCATCGCGCTCTCCTGCCTTCCAGGGCGAATGCCTCTCTTGTCAGCATGGGGTGGCCGGCGGCGGGGAGATACCGTTCGACAGCAGCTCGTCGATCGCCCCGGCCGGCAGCGGCGGCGCGTAGTGGTAGCCCTGCGCCAGGTCGCAGCCCAGCGCGCGCAGGGCGGCCACCTGCTCCGCGGTCTCCACCTCCTCGGCCGTGACGGTCAGGCCGAGGGCGTGCGCCAGCCCCACCACGGCGGTGACGATCTCCTTGTCGATCGGGTCGGTGCCGGTCTGCGCCACGAAGGAGCCGGCCAGCTTGAGCCCTCGTACCGGCAGGTTGCGCAGGTACGCCAGGTTCGAGTACCCGGTGCCGAAGTCGTCGATGGCCACGCGTACCCCGATGCCCGCCAGCTCGTGCAGCGTCCGGGGCGGGCCGCCGCCACCGCCCATCACGGCGTTCTCGGTCAGCTCGAACTGCAGGCTCGCCGGCGGGAGTCCGGTGCCGGCGAGCACCTGGCGGACGGTGCCGACCAGGCCCGGGTCGGACAGCTGCCGCGGCGCCAGGTTCACGTTCAGCAGCACGTCCCGCTGCGGGAACAGTTCCCGCCACCGGGCCGCCTGCGCGCACGCCTCGGCGAGCACCCAGGCGCCCAGGGGCACCACGAGGCCGGTCTCCTCGGCGAGCGCGACGAACGCGTCCGGGCCGAGCACCCCGCGCTGCGGGTGCCGCCAGCGCACCAGCGCCTCGACCCCGGTCAGTACCCCGTCGGCGAGGCGCACCAGCGGCTGGTACTCCACGAAGAACTCGCGCCGGGACAGCGCGCCGGGCAGCGCCGCGGACAGCGCGTACCGCTCGACGTCCAGCGCGTGGCGCGCCGCGTCGAACAGGGCCCACCGGTCCCGGCCGTCGGCCTTCGCCCAGTACAGCGTCGTGTCGGCGGCCTTCATCAGCTCCGCCGTGCTGGTACCGGCGACCGGCCGCTCCACCACGCCCACGCTGGCCGAGACGCTGATCGCGTGCCCGCCCAGCCGCACCGGCTCGCGTACCGCCGCCAGCGACGCCTCGGCGATGCGGCCGAGCTGGTCGGTACCGCTGGACTCGGCGACCAGCACCACGAACTCGTCGCCGCCCATCCGCGCGACCAGGTGCCCCGCGTCGGCCACCCGCTGCGCCAGCCGGCCGGCCACGGCGCGGAGCAACTGGTCGCCGATGTCGTGCCCGAGCGTGTCGTTGATCGCCTTGAACCCGTCGACGTCCAGGTAGCACAGCCCCACCCGGACACCGGGTCGCGGGTCGTCGAGCACCTCGCCGAGCCGCTCGAAGAACAGCGTGCGGTTGGGCAGCTCGGTGAGCGGGTCGTGCAGCGCCTGGTACCGCAGCCGGGTCTGCAGCAGGTACCGCTCGGTGATGTCCTCCACCATGGACACCGTGTACCGCGGCGTGCCGGCCTGGTCGCGGATCAGCGAGACCACCACGTCGGTCCAGATGACGCTGCCGTCCCGGCGGTAGTAAGGGGCCTCCAGCCGGTAGTGGTCGCGCTCCCCGGCGGCGAGCTGGCGCAGCCGGGTGCGCATCTGCGGCACCTGTTCCGGGTGCACGAACTCGGTCGCCGACCGCCCCCGGAACTCCTCGTGCGAGTACCCGAACATCTCGCACATCGCGCGGTTCACCTCGAGGATCTCGCCGTCCACTGTGGAGATGCTGATGCCGGCGGCGGCGTCGGCGAACAGCGCGGCGAAGCGCGCCTCGCTGGTCCAGCGCGCCTGCTCGGCCTGCTGCCGGGCGGCCATCGCGGCGGCGATGATGCCCTCCTGTTCGCTCAGCGTGCGCTCGCGCAGCGCGGTGGCGTACCCGGCGGCGACCGCGGCGAGGGTGCGCCCGAGCCGGTCGCCCGGAACGCGGGCACCGGCACCCGGCAGGTGCGCCTCCAGTGCCGCGAGCGTCTGCTCCAGCGACCGGGGCTGGGTGAAGTGCGCGGCGACCAGCGACTCGCCGACCAGACGCGGGACGGACGCGTCGAAGTCCGCGGCGGCCAACACCCGCAGCAGGCGGTCGGCCAGGCCACCGAGGTAGGCCCGGGTCTCGTCCAGCCCCATGGCGACATAGCTGGTACCGACGATCGCGGCGGTCCACGCCTCGGCCAGCCGGTCCGCGCCGGTCGGCGGGCGGGCGGCGGGTAGGGCGGCGCCCCTGGTCACCGGCTGGCCGCGCCGCACGTTCACCCGTCAACCTCTCGTCGCTGCCCGTCGTCGCTACAGGATACGACCTCGATCCGGTGGCGCGGCCCATCAAGATCGCAGGTTTCCCCGGGCGGGGGCCGGGAACGATTTCTGTATACGGAGCAGACGATGGGGGTGAACCCATGGCGCAGGAGCTGAGCGGCCGCCGGGTCGCGGTCCTCGCGACCGACGGTGTCGAAGAGGTCGAGTACACGCAGCCGCGCGCGGCGGTCGAGGCGGCCGGGGCACGCGTGGAACTGGTCGCGCCGCACTCCGGACACATCCAGGCGATGCAGCACATGGACAAGGGCAACGCGTACCGGGTGGAGCGCACGCTGGAGGAGGCGAGCCCGGAGCAGTACGACGCGCTGCTGCTGCCCGGTGGCGTGGCCAACCCGGACCAGCTGCGTACGGACCCGCGCGCGGTCGCCTTCGTGCGGTCGTTCCTGGAGTCCGGCAAGCCGGTGGGCGCGATCTGCCACGCACCGTGGATGCTCGTGGAGGCCGACGTGTTGCGCGGCCGGACCGTCACGTCCTGGCCGAGCCTGCGGACGGACATCACCAACGCGGGCGGCACCTGGGTCGACGAGACGGTGCACACCGACCGCGGCCTGGTCACCAGCCGCAAGCCCGCCGATCTGCCGGACTTCAGCAAGAAGGTGGTCGAGGAGTTCGCCGAGGGACGGCACACGTGAGCGCGGCGGGGCGCGGCGGCGCCTGGACCGAGGCGACCCGGCCGTCACCGCCGGTGGTGGCCGCCGCCGGGGGAAGGCGTCGCCCGACAGCGCCCCGCGGAGCGGACCGGGAGGCAACGTGACGACCTCCAGGGTGGTGGTGGTCACCGGGGCGAGCGCGGGCGTGGGCCGGGCGGTCGCCCGGTGCTTCGCCCGGCGCGGCGACCGGGTGGCGCTGCTGGCCCGCGGCGAGGAGGGCCTGTCCGCGGTCGCCGACGACGTCCGGGCGGCGGGTGGCACGCCGCTGCCGCTCGCCGTCGACGTCGCCGATCACGACGCGCTGGACTGGGCGGCGTCGCGCGTGCGCGCCGAGCTGGGCGCGATCGACGTCTGGGTGAACAACGCGTTCACCGGCATCTTCGCGCCGTTCACCGAGGTTTCCGCGGAGGAGTTCCGGCAGGTGACCGAGGTGACCTACCTCGGCTACGTGTACGGCACCCGGGTCGCGCTGCGGTACATGCGCGAGCGCGACCAGGGCGCCATCGTGCAGGTCGGCTCGGCACTCGCCTACCGGGGCATCCCGCTGCAGAGCGCGTACTGCGGCGCGAAGCACGCGATCCAGGGCTTCACCGAGTCGGTGCGCTGCGAACTGCTGCACGACCGCAGCGGGGTGCACATCACGATGGTCCAGCTGCCGGCGGTGAACACGCCGCAGTTCGACTGGGTGGTCAACCGGCTGCGCCGCCGCGCCCAGCCGGTACCGCCGATCTACCAGCCCGAGGTGGCCGCGCGGGCGATCGTGTACGCGGCGGACCACCCGCGCCGGCGCGAGTACTGGGTGGGCGGCTCGACGGCCGCCACCCTGCTGGCCAACGCGGTCGCGCCCGGGCTGCTCGACCGGTACCTGGCCCGCACCGGGTACCAGTCCCAGCAGAGCGACCAGCCCAAGGACGGGCACGCGTCGGGCAACCTGTGGCAACCCGCCGACGGCGCGGGGGAGACCGACCACGGCGCGCACGGCCGCTTCGACGACAAGGCCACCGGGCGCAGCTTCCAGCTGTGGGGCTCGCAGCACCACGGCCTGCTGGCCGGCGGGGCTGCGCTGTTGGCGCTCGCCGCGCTGGCCCGGCGGGCTACCAGCGGTCGTGTGCCTACCAGCGGTCGTGTACCTAGCAGCGGTCGTGGATCTACCAGCGGTCGTGGACCCACCAGCGGTCGCGGACCTACCAGCGGTCGTGGACCATGGGCCGGATCAGGTCGTCGTAGGTAGCCCGTACCTCGTCCGAGGCGGCCGGCCCGACCGGCGGCAGGTCCGCCGCCGCCGCGTTCGCGGACGCCTGCCCCGGGTTGCGGGCGCCGGGGATCACCGCGCTGACGCCGGGCTGGTCGACGATCCAGCGGAGCGCGAACTGTGCCATGGTGGCGCCCGGCGGCACCAGCGGGCGCAGCCGGCGCACCGCGGCCAGGCCGGTGCCGAAGTCCACGCCGGAGAACGTCTCGCCCACGTCGAACGCCTCGCCGTGCCGGTTGTACGTGCGGTGGTCGTCGGCCGGGAACGTGGTGTGCTCGTCGTACCGGCCGGACAGCAGGCCGCTGGCCAGCGGTACCCGCGCGATGATGCCCACGCCGGCCGCGCGCGCCGCCGGCAGCACCTCGTCCAGCGGCTTGAGCCGGAGCATGTTCAGGATGATCTGCACGCTGGCCACGCCCGGCCGGGCGATCGCGGTCAGCGCCTCGGCGCAGGTCTCCACGCTCACCCCGTACGCCGCGACCCGCTTCTCCTGCACCAGCGTGTCCAGCGCGTCGAAGACCGCGCCGGTCGAGTAGACCGGCGTGGGTGGGCAGTGCAGTTGCACCAGGTCCAGCGTGTCGACGCCCAGGTTGGCGCGGGACCGGTCGGTCCAGGCGCGGAAGTTGTCCAGCGTGTACGCCGACGGCTCCTGCGGTACCCGCCGGCCCATCTTGGTGGCCACGGTCAGCCCGGCGTCGGGCCGCCCGTGCAGCAGGGTACCGATGATCCGTTCACTGCGACCGTCGCCGTACACGTCGGCCGTGTCGATGAACGTCACCCCGGCGTCCAGCGCGCCGGACAGCGTCGCCAGCGCCTCGTCCTCGCCGACCTCGCCCCAGTCGGCACCCAACTGCCACGCGCCCAGACCGATGACACTCACCTGCCGGCCGGGGCGGCCGAGTAACCGTTGCTCCATGGGGGAGACGCTAGCGGACCCGCCGGACCGCCCGGACGCCGGCGAGCAGCAGGACCAGCCCGGCGACGGCCACGATCGGGCCGACGACCGCCCACAGCGAGTGCCCGCTCATCGCGCTGCCGCCCAGCACGTCGAACCCCTGCAGCGCCCACACCACCCCGGCCAGCAGCAGCAGCGCGCCCACCACGACCGACACCCATCCGCGCATCCCGGCGCTCCCTCCACACCCAGCCTGTACCGGAGCATACGCACGGCACGGCCATCCGGTTCCCGGCTTGACACTGTCACATGACAGTGTCAGAGTGGGGGCGTGGACGACGGCTGGAGCATGGCGGAGTTGGCGGAGCGGGTCGCGCAGGCGCTCACCGCCGACGGAGTCCGCGCGCCCAACGGCCGGATCCGCGAGGTGCCCGACGCCCGCGCCATCCGGTGGTACGCGACGATCGGCCTGGTGGACCGGCCGCACGTGGGCCACCGGCGGGTCGGCCGGTACACCGCGCGGCACCTGCTGCAGGTCGTGGCGGTCAAGCGGCGCCAGGCGGAGGGCCGGTCACTCGCCGAGATCCAGGCAGAGCTGGCCGGCGCCACCGACGACGCGTTGCGCACGGTCGCGCAGGTACCCGACGCGCTGCTCGCCACCGCGCCGCCCGACCGCCCGGCAGCGGCCCGACCGCGCTTCTGGGCGACCCGCCCGGCGCCGGCCGCCGCCCTCGCCGCCGCCGACCGCGACCTGCCGGCACCCCGCCGGTCCGGGCCCGGCCCGGTGCCCGCCGTGAGCTACCTGATCCCGTTGCCGGGCGGTGCCACGCTGTCCGTGCCGGCCGCCCCCGCCGCGGCCGACGTGGCCGCCATCCACGCCGCCGCCGCCCCCCTGCTCGACCTGCTCGCCGACCGTGGCCTCATCCCGACGAAGGAGCTCGACGATGACCGTCCTGCGCATTGACCAGATCCCCGACGAGCAGCTGGCGGCGCCTTCCCAGGAGGCCGGCGTCGGCACGCTGCGCACCGAGCGCGGCAACCTGCCGCTGCACCGCCTGGACGTGCGGGCCACCATCACCGGGCTGGCCGCCGGCATCGAGTTGACCCAGGGCTTCCGCAACGGCTACGACGTGCCGCTGGAGGCGACCTACGTCTTCCCGCTGCCGCCCCGGGCCGCGCTGACCCGGATGACGCTGACCGCGGGCGACCGGGTGATCGAGGGGGTGCTGCGGGAGCGCGCCGCGGCGCGCGAGGCCTACCAGCAGGCGATCGAGGCCGGGCAGCGCGCCGGCATCGCCGAGGAGGAGCGGCCCGACGTGTTCACGCTGCGGGTGGGCAACATCCTGCCCGGCGAGGAGGTGACCGTCGCGCTGGGGCTGGCCGGCCCGCTGTCGCTTGTGGACGGTCAGGCCGAGTTCCGGTTCCCGTTGGTGGTCGCGCCCCGTTACATTCCAGGGGTACCGCTGCCCGGCGGCTCGGTCGGCGGCGGGTACGCGCCCGACACCGACCAGGTGCCCGACGCCTCGCGCATCACGCCGCCGGTCCTGCTGCCCGGCTTCCCCAACCCGGTCGACCTGTCCATCGAGGTGCGCCTGGACCCGGCCGGGCTGCCGCTGTCCGGCGTGGCGTCCAGCCTGCACGCCGTCGGCGAGGTGGACGGCGTGATCGCGATCCGGCCGGGGGAGCGGGTCGACCGCGACTTCATCCTGCGACTGTCCTACGGGGACGACGCCGGCGGCGACTCGCTGGTCCTGGTACCCGATGCGGGTGGCGCGGAGGGCACCTACCGGCTCACCGTGCTGCCCCCGGCGCCGGCCGCCGCCCAGGCTCCGCCGGCCCGGCCGCGCGACGTGGTCCTCGTCCTGGACCGCTCCGGCAGCATGGGCGGTTGGAAGATGGTGGCCGCGCGCCGGGCCGCCGCCCGCATCGTGGACACCCTGACCGACGCGGACCGGTTCGCCGTGCTCACCTTCGACCACCAGATCGAGCGGCCGGACGGGCTGCCCGAGGGCCTGGTCGCCGGCAGCGACCGGCACCGCTTCCGCGCGGTCGAGCACCTCGCCCGCACCCAGGCCCGCGGCGGCACCGAGCTGCTCGCCCCGCTGCGCCAGGCACTGGCCCTGCTCGGCTCCGGCGCGGAAGCCGGGCGGGACCGGGTGCTCGTGCTGGTCACCGACGGCCAGGTGGGCAACGAGGACCACATCCTGCGCGAGACGAGCGCCGGGCTGGGCGCCACGCGGGTACACACGGTCGGCATCGACCGCGCCGTCAACGCCGGGTTCCTCGGCCGGCTGGCCGCCGCCGGCGGTGGCCGCTGCGAGCTGGTCGAGTCCGAGGACCGGCTGGACGACGCGATGGACCACATCCACCGGCGCATCGGCGCACCCCTGGTCACCGATCTGGCGGTCGCCGCCGACGGGCTGCGGCTGGCGCCCGGCAGCGCCACGCCGGCCCGCACGCCGCACCTGTTCCCCGGGGTACCGCTGGTCGTCGCCGGCCGGTACCAGGGCCAGCCGGGCGGCGCGGTCACGGTGACCGGCACCGCCGCCGACGGGCAGCCGTGGCGGCACACCGTGCCCGCGAGCGTGGTCCACGACCCCGCGGTGACCGCGATCTGGGCCCGGGGACACCTGCGCGACCTGGAGGACCGCTACGCCGTCACCGGGGACGCCGCGCTGGAGCAGGAGATCGTCGCCGGCTCGCTGCGGTACGGCGTGCTGTGCCGGTTCACCGCCTACGTCGCGATCGACACCCGGGTGGTCACCGAGGGCGGCACGCCGCACCGGGTGATCCAGCCGGTGGAGCAGCCGTCCGGCTGGGAGATGCCGGCGCCGGCCCCGATGGTGATGGCGATGTCCGCGTCGATGATGCCGCCGTCCGCACCCGGTGCCACGCCGATGCTCGCCGGCGGCGTGGCGCGCGGCATGATGCGCCGTGCCCGTGCGGTGGCGGACTCGATCGCCGGGGACGACGGCACGGCCCTGCGGCAGCAGGCCGCGCAGGAGGCGAAGCGGCTGCGGGACGCGGCCGGCGAGCCGGTGGCCCGGCGCGGCGAGCTGCTCGACGACCTGGCCAGCCGGCTCGACGCCCTGGCGGTGCACCTGGCGGCGCAGGGCGACCCGGGCGCGGACCGGCTGCGGGCGCTGGTCGGGCTGCTGCGCGACCCGGCGGTACCGCTGGCGGAGCGCTGGACCCGGGCCCTGGCGGTGCTGGACTCGCTCGCCGGTGAGACTCCGTCCGGCCGGTCGGCCTTCTGGAAGCGCTGAGCGCGGGAGCGGTTATGCGGGAGCGCGGTCGGGCAGCCGCAGCACCCAGCGGTAGGCCTGGACCAGGCCGGTGTCGAAGCCGGCCGCCGAGCCCCACAGGAACAGCCGGAAGCGCCGGTACAGCGGGTCACCCCAGCGGCGGGAGATCTCGTCGCGCGCCGCGTCCAGCCGGCGGGCCCAGTCCCGGCAGGTGAGGTAGTAGTTGTGCCGGTCGTCCTCGACGCTGACCAGCTCGAAGGGCGACCGGGCCACCTCCCGCAGGTACTGGTGCAGCAGCAGCGGCGAGGACCGGCCCGGGTAGACGTACCGGCTCATGAAGGTGGAGACGTTGTGCTTGGTGCGCATGGCCAGCGCGTCGAGGTACACCGTGCCGCCCGGCTTGACCAGCTCCGCGTACTTGCGCAGGGTGGTCCGGTAGTCGGGCAGGTGCTCGGTCACGCCCATGTTGACGATCGCGTCGTACCGGCGGTCGCTGGTGTACCCGAAGATGTGCTCGCGGACCACCCGCGCCGGCAGCCGCTCGCGCCCGATCAGCCCGTTGAGGTACCGCTCCGACTCGACGGACAGCGTCGTGGTGGTCACCTCGATGCCCCGCTTGCCCGCGTGTTCCAGGAACGCGCCCCAGCCCCCGCCGACCTCCAGCACGTGGTCGCCGGGCTTGACGCCGATGGCGTCCAGGGCGAGGTCCATCTTGCGCGTCATCGCGTCTTCCAGCGGCTCGTCGTCGTGCGCGTAGACACCCTCGGTGTAGCAGCGGTGCCGCTCGTCGAGGAAGGTGAGGAAGAACTCCGAGTCCTCGTCGTAGTGGTGCGAGATCGAGCGCCGGTCGTGCTCCTTGTTGCCGCGCACCAGGGCCGGCGCGAAGCGCGTCAGCCAGGCGACCGGGTGGAAGTCGCGGAAGAAGTGGCGCATCCGCAGCGCGGCGGACAGGTCGCCGTCCACGTCCAGCCAGCCCTGCAGGTAGGCCACGGCGACGCCGAACTGGTCCAGCCCGGCCAGCGCCCGAGCGCCCTTGGCGTCCCGCACGGTGATCGTGAATGCCGGCTCGCCCTGGCCGAAGGCGTGCACCGGTGCGCCGGCCGCGGGGGCCACGCCGAAGGGGATCGCCGGTCGGGTCGCGAAGAAGCGCTGGTACCGGCGCTGCAGAGGGGTGATCACGTCCATCACGGCGTCAATGTAACCCGGCCGCTACGGCCTGGCTAGCGCAGCGGTAACTCGGTTCCGGGCCTCCTCCCGAGGTCGGTAACATCAGGTGACCAATCCATTTGTCGTAAGGAGAACGCCGTGTCCGTGTCGCGTAGCCCCGCTGTGGCCGACCCCGTCGTCGTCCCGGCCGGGACGGCGGGTGCGGATGCCGTTGCCGCGGCGGGCCTGCCCACCAACGGACCGCGCGCCGTCGTCGTGGTCCGGGACCCGGCCGGCCGGCTGCGCGACCTGTCCTGGGTGCCCGCGGTGGACACCGAGGTGCGGCCGGTCACCCTCGACTCGCCGGACGGCCTGGCCGTGCTGCGGCACTCCACCGCGCACGTGCTCGCGCAGGCGGTGCAGGACCTGTTCCCGGAGGCCAGGCTGGGCATCGGGCCGCCGATCGACAACGGCTTCTACTACGACTTCGACGTCGCCCGGCCGTTCCAGCCCGAGGACCTGGACAAGCTGGAACAGCGGATGCAGGAGATCGTCAAGTCCGGCCAGCTGTTCCGCCGGCGCCGGTACGACTCGGTCGAGCAGGCCCGGGCCGAGCTGGCGGACGAGCCGTACAAGCTGGAGCTGGTCGATCTCAAGGGCGACGCGTCCGCCGGGGAGATCGACGACAGCGAGGTGATGGAGGTGGGCGGCGGCGAGCTGACCGCCTACGACAACCTCGACCCGAAGACCGGCGAGCGCGTCTGGGGCGACCTGTGTCGCGGCCCGCACCTGCCGTCGACCCGGCTGATCGACCCGCGCGCGGTCAAGCTGATGCGCAGCGCGGCGGCCTACTGGCGCGGCTCCGAGCGCAACCCCCAACTGCAACGGGTGTACGGCACCGCCTGGCCCTCCCGCGACCAGCTCAAGGAGTACCTGCGGGTGCTGGCGGAGGCGGCCCGGCGCGACCACCGCAAGCTCGGCGCCGAGCTGGACCTGTTCAGCTTCCCCGACGAGATCGGCTCCGGCCTGGCCGTCTTCCACCCGAAGGGCGGGATCATCCGCCGGGAGATGGAGAACTACTCGCGGCGCCGCCACGAGGACGCCGGGTACGAGTTCGTCAACACCCCGCACATCGCCAAGGCACAGCTCTTCGAGACCTCGGGGCACCTGCCGTACTACGCCGACACCATGTTCCCGCCGATCGAGCTGGAGGGGGCGCAGTACTACCTCAAGGCCATGAACTGCCCGATGCACAACCTGATCTTCAAGGCGCGCGGGCGGTCGTACCGGGAGCTGCCGCTGCGGCTGTTCGAGTTCGGCACGGTGTACCGGTACGAGAAGTCGGGCGTGGTGCACGGCCTGACCCGGGTGCGTGGGCTGACCATGGACGACTCGCACATCTACTGCACCAAGGAGCAGATGGACGGCGAGCTGCGCCTGCTGCTCGCCTTCGTGCTGGAGCTGCTGCGCGACTACGGCCTCGACGACTTCTACCTCGAACTGTCCACCCGGGACGACTCGGACAAGTTCATCGGTGCGCCGGCCGAGTGGGCGGAGGCGACCGGGGCGCTGCGCCAGGCTGCCGAGGAGTCCGGGCTGGAGCTGGTACCCGATCCGGGCGGCGCGGCGTTCTACGGGCCGAAGATCTCGGTACAGGCCAAGGACGCCATCGGGCGCACCTGGCAGATGTCCACCATCCAGGTCGACTTCAACCAGCCGAAGCGCTTCGGCCTGGAGTACCAGGCGGCCGACGGTACCCGCCAGCAGCCTGTCATGATCCACCGGGCGCTGTTCGGCTCCATCGAGCGGTTCTTCGGCGTGCTCACCGAGCACTACGCCGGCGCGTTCCCGGCCTGGCTGGCGCCGGTGCAGGTGGTCGGCATCCCGATCCGCGAGGAGCACGTGCCGCACCTGCGGGAGTTCGTCGACCGGCTGCGGGCGCACCAGATCCGCGCCGAGGTGGACGGGTCCGACGACCGGATGCAGAAGAAGATCCGCACCGCGCAGCAGCAGAAGATCCCGTTCATGGTGATCGCCGGGGATCAGGACGTCGCCGACGGCGCGGTGTCCTTCCGGTACCGGGACGGCTCGCAGCGCAACGGGGTACCGCTGGACGAGGCGGTCACCCACATCCTCGACGTGGTCCGCTCCCGCACGAACGCCGGCCCCTCGGCCGGCTGAGGCATTTGGGAGGTCGTCGGGTCACCGTAGGATCTGCGGGTGACTTCCGAGAGCGACGAAGCCAGGCCCGGCGGAGCCGATGGGTGGCAGCGGCTGTGGACGCCGCACCGCATGGCGTACGTCACCGGTTCGGACCGTCCCGCCGGCGGGTACGAACAGCCGGCCGGGTGCCCGTTCTGCCAGGCACCCGCGCTGCCGGAGGGGCGCAACCTGGTCGTGGCCCGGGGTGAGCGGGTGTACGCCGTGCTCAACCTGTACCCGTACAACCCCGGGCACCTGATGATCTGCCCGTACCGGCACGTGCCGGACTATACCGACCTGGAGCTGGACGAGGTGGTCGAGCTGGCCGGGTTCACCCGCACCGCGATGCGCGTGATCCGCTCGGTCAGCGGGGCGCACGGCTTCAACATCGGGATGAACCAGGGCGCGGTCGCCGGCGCCGGGATCGCCGCGCACCTGCACCAGCACGTGGTGCCCCGGTGGGGCGGGGACACCAACTTCATGCCCGTGGTGGGGCACACGAAGGTCCTGCCCCAACTGCTGGCCGAGACGCGGGAACTGCTCGCCAAGGCGTGGCTCGAACCGGCGCGGTGACCGCGATCACGAAGATTAGTTAGCTGAGAGCAACTAATCTGGAGGCTATGAGCCAGCCGAGAGCCGCCGTCCGCTTCGACCGTGACCATCCCCGGTACAAGTGGGTGGCGCTGTCCAACACGACGCTCGGCATGCTGCTGGCGACCGTCAACTCGTCGATCGTGATCATCTCGCTGCCGGCGATCTTCAACGGGATCAAGCTGGACCCGCTCGCGCCGGCCAACGTCAGCTACCTGCTCTGGATGCTGATGGGCTTCCTGCTCGTCTCCGCGGTACTGGTCGTCGCGCTGGGCCGGCTCGGCGACATGTACGGCCGCGTCAAGCTGTACAACCTGGGTTTCGTGGTTTTCACCGCCGCCTCGATCGCGCTGTCCCTCGACCCGCTCCAGCAGGGGGCCGGCGCGCTGTGGCTGATCGGCTGGCGGGTGGTGCAGGCGGTCGGCGGTGCGATGGTCTTCGCCAACTCCACCGCCATCCTCACCGACGCGTTCCCGGCCAGCCAGCGCGGCATGGCGCTGGGCGTCAACCAGGTGGCGGCGATCGCCGGCTCGTTCATCGGCCTGGTGCTCGGCGGCCTGCTCGCGGAGTGGCACTGGCGGGCGGTGTTCTGGGTGAGCGTGCCCATCGGCATCGTCGGCACCGCCTGGTCCTACCTGTCCCTGCACGAGCTGGGGGTGCGCACCAGGGGCCGGCTGGACTGGCCGGGCAACATCACCTTCGCCGTCGGCCTGTCCGCGCTGCTCGCCGCGATCACCTACGGCATCCAGCCGTACGGCGGCCACAGCACCGGCTGGACCAACCCGTGGGTGCTGGCCGGCATGATCGGTGGCGTGGCGCTGCTGCTCGCGTTCGCGGTGGTGGAGACCCGGGTGGCGGACCCGATGTTCCACCTGGCGCTGTTCCGCGACCGCACCTTCGCCTTCGCCAACCTGGCCGGCCTGCTCGCCGCGATCAGCCGGGGTGGCATGCAGTTCATGCTGATCATCTGGCTGCAGGGCATCTGGCTGCCGCTGCACGGCTACGACTACGCCCAGACGCCGCTGTGGGCCGGCATCTACCTGCTGCCGCTGACGGTCGGGTTCCTGGTCGCCGGCCCGCTGGCGGGCTGGCTGTCCGACCGCTACGGCCACCGGCTGTTCGCGGTGGGCGGCGCGCTGATCGTGGCGGCCAGCTTCGGCGCCCTCGTCCTGCTGCCGGTGAACTTCCCGTACTGGCTGTTCGCCGTCGTCATCGCCGTCAACGGCCTGGGCTCCGGGCTGTTCAGCTCGCCCAACGCGTCGGCGGTGATGGGCTCGGTGCCGGCCGCGCAGCGCGGCGCCGCGGCCGGCATGCGCGGCACGTTCTTCAACTCCGGATCCGCCCTGTCCATCGGCATCTTCTTCTCTCTGATGATCATCGGCCTGGCGGCGAGCCTGCCGCACACGCTGACCAGCGGCCTGGAGCAGCAGGGCGTGCCGGCACAGGTCGCGGCGCAGATCGGCAACCTGCCGCCGGTGGGCAGCCTGTTCGCCGCGTTCCTCGGGTACAACCCCCTCGCCGAGCTGCTCGGCCCCAGCGGCGTGCTGAACGGGCTGCCGCCCGGCCACGCGGCGCAGCTGACCGGCAAGGAGTTCTTCCCGCACCTGATCTCCGGGCCGTTCCACCGCGGCCTGGTGGTGGTGTTCCTGGCGGCGGCCCTGATGAGCGTGATCTCGGCGGCGGCCTCCGCGGTGGGCCGGGGTGCGCCGCGCCAGCCGGCGCAGCCGCCGGTCGAGGCGCCGGCCGCGAGGGTACCGGCGGGGTTGCGTTCGAGCGCACTCTAGGTGGCAGGCTGGCGTCCATGACGACACGGGTACTCGGACGCAGCGGCATCCAGGTCAGCGCGCTGGGCGTCGGCTGCTGGGCGATCGGCGGTCCCTGGTGGGCCGGCAGCCAGCCGCTGGGCTGGGGCGCGGTGGACGACGAGGAGTCGGTACGGGCGGTGCGCCGGGCGCTGGAGCTGGGCGTCACGTTCTTCGACACGGCCGACGCGTACGGCGCGGGGCACAGCGAGCGGGTGCTGGGCCGGGCCCTGGGCGGCGACCGCGACCGGGTGGTGATCGCCACCAAGTGGGGCAACACGTTCGACGAGCAGAGCAAGCAGGCGACCGGCGCGGACCCCACACCGGCATACCTCCGGCGCGCCGTGCGGGCCTCGCTGTCCCGGCTGGGTACCGACCGCGTCGACCTGTACCAGCTGCACCTGGGCGACCTGCCGGTACCGCAGGCGCTCGACCTGGTGCCGGTGCTGGAGGAGCTGGTCGGCGAGGGACTGGTCCGCGCCTACGCGTGGAGCACCGACCGGGCGGAGTCCGCCGCCGCGTTCGCCACCGCCGGCCCGCACGTCGCGGCCGTCCAGCACGACTTCTCGGTCCTGCACGACTCGCCGGAGGTCCTGGCCGTGTGCGAGGAGTACGACCTGGCCAGCATCAACCGGGGGCCGCTCGCGATGGGGCTGCTGACCGGCAAGTACACCGCGTCGACCACGCTCGGCGGGGACGACGTGCGGGGCATCGCGCCGCAGTGGCTGGACTTCTTCCGGGACGGCCGGCCGGCGCCGGAGTGGCTGGCCCGGGTGGAGGCGGTACGGGACATCCTGCGCAGCGACGGCCGTACCCTCGCCCAGGGCGCGCTGGCGTACCTGTGGGCGCGCAGCGGGCGGACCGTCCCGATCCCGGGGTGCCGCACCGTCGCGCAGGTCGAGGAGAACGCCGGAGCGCTGGCGCACGGGCCGCTGACCCCCGACCAGCTCGCCGAGGTGGACAAGTACCTCGAACGGTGAGCCGGCCGGGGCAGCGGTCAGGTCATCAGCCGTGTGCGGCCGCGTGCTCCTTCTTGACCTGTTCGACGAGCTGCGCGGGCATCGGGTCGAACCGCGCGAAGGAGCGCCGGAAGGTACCGGTACCGGAGGTCATCGCGCGCAGCTCGACCGCGTAGCGGACCAGCTCGGTGGCCGGTACCTCCGCCCGCACCACGGTCTTCTCGTTCTCCGACTCGGTGCCCAGCACCCGGCCCCGCCGCCCGGACAGGTCGCTCATCACCGCGCCGACGAACGAGTCCGGCACCCGGATCTCGATCTCGTCGACCGGCTCCAGCAGGGTCACCTGCCCCTTCTCGGCGGCCTCCTTCAGCGCGAGGCTGCCCGCGGTCTGGAACGCCGCGTCCGACGAGTCGACGCTGTGCGCCTTGCCGTCGACCAGCGTCACGCGCAGGTCCACCACCGGGTACCCGACGACGATCCCGCGCTCCATCTGCGCGCGTACCCCCTTCTCCACGCTGGGGATGTAGTTGTTGGGCACGGCGCCGCCGACCACCTTGTCCTGGAACTCGAAGCCGCTGCCGCGCGGCAGCGGCTCCACCGTGATGTCGCACACGGCGTACTGCCCGTGCCCGCCGGACTGCTTGACGTGCCGCCCGTGGCCCTTGGACGGGGCCGCGAACGTCTCCCGCAGCGCCACCTTGACCGGCTCGGTGTCCAGCTCCACGCCCCCCGAGCGCAGCCGGTCGAGCACCACGTCGGCGTGCGCCTCGCCCATGCACCACAGCACCAGCTGGTGGGTCTCCGGGTTGCGCTCCAGCCGCAGCGTCGGGTCGCCCGCCACCAGCCGGCTCAGGTTCTTGGCGAGGGCGTCCTCGTCGGAGCGGGTCTTCGCCACGATGGCCACCGGCAGCAGCGGCTCGGGCATCTCCCACGGCGCGATGAGCAGCGGATCGTCCTTGGCCGACAGGGTGTCACCGGTCTCCGCCGAGGTGGACTTGGTGATCGCGCAGATGTCACCGGCCACGCACGCCTGCACCTCGCTCAGCGCCGAGCCCAGCGGCGAGTAGAGATGGGCGACCCGCTCGTCGGAGTCGTGGTCGGCGTGCCCGCGCTCCGCCATGCCGTGCCCGACGATGTGCACGCCCATCTCCGGCCTGAGCGTCCCGGAGAACACCCGCACCAGCGAGACCCGGCCCACGTACGCGTCGATCGTGGTCTTCACGACCTCGGCCACCAGCGGGCCGTTGGGGTCGCACGTCAACGGCGCGCGCGGCGAGCCGTCCACCTCGGTGACCGCGGGCAGTTCGTGCTCCAGCGGCGACGGGAAGGCGCTGGTCAGCACCTCCAGCAGCGCGTCGAGGCCGAGCCGGGTCTCCGCGCACACCGGGATCACCGGGTAGAACGAGCCCCGGGCCACCGCCTTCTCCAGGTCCTCGATGATCACCTCGGACTCGATCTCCTCGCCGCCGAGGTACCGGTCCATGAGCGACTCGTCCTCGCTCTCCGCGATGATCCCTTCCAGCAACTGGTTGCGGGGTTCGCCGATCGCGTCGAGGTGCTCCGGGTCCGGCTCGCGCACCGCACCCTGCTGGCCGCCCGAGTAGTCGAAGACGCGCTGCGAGATCAGCCCGATCAGCCCCACCACGGACTCGCCGTCGTCGCCGTGCAGGGGCAGGTAGAGCGGCAGCACGTTGTCGCCGAACGCGCGCTGGCACACCGCGACGGTCTCGTCGAAGTCGGCGCGCTGGTGGTCCAGCCGGGTGACCGCGACCGCGCGTGGCATGTTGACCGCGGCGCACTCCTCCCACAGCGCGGCGGTGGCCGCGTCCACCCCGTCCACCGCGGAGACCACGAACAGGGCCGCGTCGGCGGCGCGCAGGCCGGCGCGCAGTTCGCCGACGAAGTCCGCGTACCCCGGCGTGTCGAGCAGGTTCACCTTGATGCCGTTGTGGAGCACCGGGGCGCAGGCCAGGCTCACCGAGCGCTGCTGGCGCACGGCCGCCGGATCGTAGTCGCTGACCGTGGTGCCGTCGGTGACCGAGCCGGCCCGGCTGACCGTGCCGGTGGCCGCGAGCAGCGCCTCCACCAAGGTCGTCTTGCCCGCTCCGGAGTGGCCGACGAACACCACGTTGCGTACCCTGCCGGGCTCGTTCACCACCGGCGCCGGGCCGGTGACCCCCTTCTCTTGGGCTTTCTGCGCCATCGGCGCACCTCCCTGGGTTTTGTCTCCATAGGTACGGCAGGCAACCCGTTGTTACGGTCTTGTTGCGATCTCACACCCGTGGACGCCAGGGCACAACCCCGACGCGCAGATCGGGGCGGCGGTATCCGGTGGTGAACCGCGCCGATAGGGTGGGAGCCGCCATGGCAAAGATCTTCAGCGTGTTCGGTCGGGCCGGACTCACCCGCGTCTTCGACCCGATGGCGCGCGGCCTGCTGCGCCTGGGCGTCTCCCCGGACGCCGTGACGGTGGCGGGTACCGCCGGCGTCCTGGTCGGTGCCGTCGGCTTCGCGAGCCGGGGACACCTCGTCATCGCGACGGTCATCGTGACGCTGTGCGCCTTCACCGACATGCTCGACGGGTCGATGGCGCGCCAGCGCGGGCGGGCCGGCCGGTTCGGCGCCTTCCTCGACTCGACGATGGACCGGGTGGCCGACGGTGCGGTGTTCGCCTCGGTCGCCTACTGGCTGGGCACGGAGAACCGGCGGGCGGCCGCCGCGGCAGCACTGATCTGCCTGGTGGCCGGGCAGATCATCTCCTACACGAAGGCACGCGCGGAGAGCCTGGGCCTGACGGCCAGCGTGGGCATCGCGGAACGGGCCGAGCGGCTGGTCCTCGTCGGCGTCGGCGGCCTGCTCACCGGCCTCGGCTTGCATTACGCCATCGACGTCGCGCTGTGGCTGCTGGCCGTGCTTTCGGTGATCACCGTCGTGCAGCGCATGGTCACCGTGTACCGCCAGGACCAGCGGACAGCCGAGGGCAGCGCCGCGGCTGGCAGCGCGGAAGCTGGCAGCGCGGCGGCCGGCAGCACGCCGGAGGGCCCGCGGTGAAGGTGCCCGCGGTGAAGGTGCCCGCCGGGAAGGTGCCCGCGGTGAAGCAGCGCGCGGTCGAGGCCGGCTACGCCGCCGGCTGGCGGCTGGTCCGGGCACTGCCCGGGCCGGTGGCCGCCGCCGCGTTCGCGACCGGCGCCGACGTGGCCACCGGGCGCGGCGGCCGGGGCGTCCGGCAACTGGCCGCGAACCTGCGCCGGGTGGTCGGCCCGGACCTGCCCGAGCCGGAGCTGGTCGCATTGGTACGGGCCGGGATGCGCTCGTACATGCGGTACTACATGGAGGCGTTCCGGCTGCCGTCGCGCTCCCGCGAGCAGATCCTGACCGACTTCCATCTCGACCCGGAGGAGGTCCTGGCCGCCGCGATGGACGCCGGCCGGGGCGCGATCGTGGCGCTGCCGCACGGAGGCAACTACGACGCGGCCGGCGCCTGGGTGGCCGCCAAGGGCTGGCCGATCGTCACGGTCGCCGAACGGCTTCGGCCCGAGGGGCTGTACCGGCGCTTCCTGGCCTTCCGGGAGAGCCTCGGCATGGAGATCGTGCCGACCACCGGCGGCGGTCGGGCCCCCGTCGACGTGCTCGCCGAACGGCTGCCCCAGGGGTACTGCGTCCCGCTGCTGGCCGACCGGGACCTGTCCAGCCGGGGCGTCGAGGTGACCTTCTTCGGCGGGCGCACCCGGATGCCCCCCGGACCCGCCCTGCTCGCCCTGCGCACCGGCGCTCCGCTGTTCGTCGCCGACATGTGGTACGAGAAGGAGGGGCCCCGCGCCCTGCTGAGCGGCCCGCTGGAGCTGCCCCGCGACGGCTCCCTCGACCAGCGGCTGCGGGCCAGCACCCAGATCATCGCCGACCGGCTCGCCGCCGGCATCGCCGCGCACCCGGCCGACTGGCACATGCTCCAGCGGCTGTGGCTGCCGGAGCCCGCGGCCGCACCCGGCGCGGCCGGTGCCTCCTCCGCAAGCCCGGCGGGGTAAGGGGGCGGCGTGCGCATCGGCATCGTGTGCCCGTACTCGTTCGACGTGCCGGGCGGCGTGCAGAACCACGTGCACGACCTGGCGGAGACCCTGATCGGCCTCGGGCACGAGGTCAGCGTGCTGGCCCCGACCGAGGAGGACGACGACCACCTGCCCGGCTACGTCGTGTCCACCGGCCGGGCGGTGCCGGTGCGCTACAACGGCTCCGTGGCGCGGCTGCAGTTCGGTCCGATCTCGGCGACCCGGGTCCGCCGCTGGCTGTCCGCCGGGCGCTTCGACGTGCTGCACGTCCATGAGCCGATCAACCCCAGCGTCGCCATGCTCGCCGTGCTGTACGCGCGCTGCCCGGTGGTGGCCACGTTCCACACGGCCATGCCGCGCTCGCGCGCGATCGTCGCCGCGCAGGGCATGCTCCAGCTGGTCCTGGAGAAGATCACCGCGCGGATCGCCGTCAGCGACCTGGCCCGGCGGGTACAGGTGGAGCACCTGGCCGGCGGCGCGTGGGAGATACCGAACGGGGTGGCGGTGGCCAAGTTCGCCGACGCCGTGCCGCTGCCGGGCTGGCCGGGCGAGGGCGGGGCGGTCGGGTTCCTCGGGCGCTTCACCGAGCGGCGCAAGGGCTTCCCCATCCTGCTGGACGCGATCGCGACCCTGGCCCGGAGCCGCCCGCGGGTACGCCTGCTGGTGGCCGGACCGGGTGACCCGGACGACGTCGAGATCCCGTACCGGATCCGCGACCGGATCACCTTCCTCGGCCGGGTCTCCGAGCCGGACAAGGCCCGCATGCTGCGCAGCGTGGACGTCTACGTGGCGCCGAACACCGGCGGCGAGTCGTTCGGGATGATCCTGACCGAGGCCATGGCGGCCGGCACGCCGGTACTGGCCAGCGACCTGGACGCGTTCCGACGGGTACTGGACGGCGGCACCGCGGGTGCGCTGTTCCCGGTCGGCGACGCGGGTGCGCTGGCCGGCACGCTGGCCGCGCTGCTGGACGATCCGGGCCGGCGCGCGGCGCTGTCCCGCCGGGCCCTCGAGGTGGTGGCCGGCTTCGACTGGCCGGTCGTCGCCCAGCGCGTCCTCGAGGTGTACGCCACCGCCATCGAAGCCACTCCGCGCCTGGCCGCTGACGCTGAGTAGCGCGGCACACCGGCGGCGCGTGCGGAGCCCCTCCTTTGGCGGAGGCGGGGCCGGCGCAAACTGACTAGCATCGGCGCACATGTGGTGGATCGTCGGGGTGGTCGCCGTGGTGGTGGTGATCGCCACGTACGTCACCTGGACGGCGTCGCGGGTGGACCGGCTGCATGCCCGGGCCGCCGCGGCGCAGACCGCGCTCGACGCCCACCTCGCGCGCCGGGCCGCCGCGGCCAGCGACCTCGCGGACACGCTGCGCAGCCCGGACCTGCGGGAGATGGCCGCGGCCGCGCTGCAGGCCTACCCGGACGAGCGGGAGTTGGCCGAGAACGACCTGACCCGCGCGCTGCGCGCGGTGCCGCGGCAGAGCCGCGGCGAGCTGGCGTTCGACGAGGTGGTCTCGCTCAGCCGGCGGCTGGCGCTCAGCCGCCAGGTCCACAACGATCTGGTACGCGACGCGCTCGCGGTGCGCAGGCGACGGCTGGTACGCCTGCTCCGGCTGGCGCGCCGGCACCCCGAACCGCGGTACTTCGACGTCGACGAGCCGACGCTGGGGCAGCCGACAAGGGTGTGAGGCGGCTCCCCGGGGACGCGTTGGGGGTGCTCGCCTCCGCCAAAGACCGGCTCCGGCTGCGCTCCCCGGGGCAGCGGAAGATCAGGCCACCGGGCCTCGATTGGCTGTCGGGGCGGGACCGGCGCGGGCGATACGATGGGAGAGAATCCGCAGCTCACAAGGAGTGGTCGAACCGTGTCCGCCATTGATCAGAACACCAGCGAGCAGCCCGCACCGGTCACCGGCACCGCCCGGGTGAAGCGCGGGATGGCCGAGATGCTCAAGGGCGGCGTGATCATGGACGTGGTCACGCCGGAACAGGCGAAGATCGCCGAGGATGCCGGCGCGGTCGCCGTGATGGCCCTGGAGCGGGTACCCGCCGACATCCGCGCGCAGGGCGGCGTGGCCCGGATGAGCGATCCCGACCTGATCGACGGGATCATCGACGCGGTCTCCATCCCCGTGATGGCCAAGGCCCGCATCGGGCACTTCGTCGAGGCGCAGGTGCTGCAGGCCCTCGGCGTGGACTACGTCGACGAGTCGGAGGTGCTGACCCCGGCCGACTACGCCCACCACATCGACAAGTGGGCGTTCACCGTGCCGTTCGTGTGCGGCGCCACCAACCTGGGTGAGGCGCTGCGCCGGATCACCGAGGGGGCGGCGATGATCCGCTCCAAGGGCGAGGCGGGTACCGGCGACGTGTCCAACGCGACCACCCACATGCGCCAGATCCGCGCCGAGATCCGCCGGCTGGGCTCGCTCACCGCGGACGAGCGGTTCCTCGCGGCCAAGGAGCTGCAGGCGCCGTACGAGCTGGTCAAGGAGGTCGCCGAGACGGGCAGGCTGCCGGTCGTGCTGTTCACCGCGGGTGGCATCGCCACGCCGGCCGACGCGGCCATGATGATGCAGCTCGGCGCCGAGGGGGTCTTCGTCGGCTCGGGCATCTTCAAGTCCGGCGACCCCGCGCGGCGCGCCGCCGCGATCGTCAAGGCCACCACCTTCCACGACGACCCGGACGTGCTCGCGAAGGTGTCCCGGGGCCTGGGCGCGGCGATGGTCGGCATCAACGTCGACGACGTTCCGGTGGCCCACCGCCTGGCCGAGCGCGGGTGGTGAGCACGAGCCGAGCCGACTGCCGGCGGCTGTCGCGAGCAGCGAGGCGGAGTCCCGCGGTCGCGCACGGGATGATGGCAGAGTGACGCTCACTGTCGGGGTGCTGGCGCTGCAGGGTGACGTGCGGGAGCACCTGCGCGCCCTGACCGAGTGCGGCGCCCGCGCCCGCCCGGTGCGCCGCCCCGGCGAGCTGGACGACGTCGACGCCCTGGTGATCCCGGGCGGGGAGTCGACCACGATCAGCAAGCTGGCGGTCGAGTTCGACCTCGCCGACCCGATCCGCAAGCGGATCGCGGGCGGCATGCCGACCTACGGCTCGTGCGCCGGCATGATCATGCTGGCCCGGGAGGTGCTGGACGGCCGCCCGGACCAGCAGTCGTTCAGAGGCATCGACATGACCGTGCGGCGCAACGCGTTCGGCCGGCAGGTGGAGTCCTTCGAGGCGCCGGTCCGGCTCACCGGCGTCGACGGGCCGTCGTTCCACGCCGTGTTCATCCGGGCTCCGTGGGTGGAGCGCGTGGGCGACGCGGTGTCGGTACTGGGGCGCGTCGATGCCGGTCCGGCCAACGGTAGGATTGTCGCGGTTCGGCAGGGGAGTCTGCTCGCCACCGCCTTCCACCCGGAGCTCACCGGTGACCTGCGCGTCCACCGCCTCTTCGTGGACCTGGCGCGCGAGACGACCAGAGCGGAGGGGTGATGTCCGGCCATTCGAAGTGGGCGACGACGAAGCACAAGAAGGCGGTCGTCGACGCCAAGCGCGGCAAGCTGTTCGCCCGGCTCATCAAGAACGTCGAGGTGGCCGCGCGCACCGGTGGCGGCGACCCCGCGGGCAACCCCACCCTGTACGACGCGATCCAGAAGGCGAAGAAGAACTCCGTACCCAATGACAACATCGACCGCGCGGTCAAGCGCGGCTCCGGCCAGGAGGCCGGCGCCGCCGACTACCAGACGGTGATGTACGAGGGGTACGGCCCCAGCGGCGTCGCCCTGCTCATCGAGTGCCTCACCGACAACCGCAACCGGGCCGCCACCGAGGTCCGCACCGCGCTGACCCGCAACGGCGGCAACCTCGCCGACGCGGGCAGCGTGTCGTACCTTTTCTCACGCAAGGGAGTCGTGCTCGTCCCGCGGGCCGGCGACCTGTCCGAGGACGACGTGCTGGGCGCCGTGCTCGACGCGGGCGCCGAGGAGTGCAACGACCTGGGCGAGGCGTTCGAGGTGGTGTCCGAGCCGGGCGACCTCATCGCGGTACGGACCGCGCTGCAGAAGGCGGGCATCGAGTACGAGTCGGCGGAGTCCTCGTTCGTGCCGAGCGTGACCGTCCCGCTCGACGAGGACGGCGCGCGCAAGATCTTCAGGCTGATCGACGCCCTTGAGGACTGCGACGACGTGCAGAACGTCTACGCCAACTTCGACGTGTCGGACGAGGTGATGGCGGCCGTCGGATGAGTCCGACGGTGGCCGCCGCGCGGGAGTTGTGGCAGCCGGATCCGGGGTGGTTGAACACCGCGAGCTACGGGCTTCCGCCGCGACCCGCCTGGGACGCGCTGCAGGAGGTCCTCGCCGACTGGCGGCGGGGGCGCACCTCCTGGGAGGGCTGGGACGTCGCCACCGGCCAGGCCCGGTCCGCGTTCGCCCAGCTCATCGGCGTGGCCGTCGAGGACGTGTCGGTGGGCGCCGCGGTGTCGCAGGTACTCGCGCCGGTGGCGGCGGCGCTCGCGCCCGGGTCGCGGGTACTGCTGCCGGACGTCGAGTTCACCTCCGCGGTGTACCCGTGGCTGGCCCGGGGCGACCTGGACGTGCGCCCGGTACCGGTCGGCAGGCTCGCCGAGTCCGTCGACGCGGCTACCGACGTGGTCTCGTTCAGCCTGGTGCAGTCCGCCGACGGTACGGTCGTCGACTATCCGGCGATCGTGGCCGCCGCCCGGGCACACCACGCGCTCGTGGTGGTCGACGCGAGCCAGGCGTGCGGCTGGCTGCCGTTCGACGGGTCCGCCGCCGACGTGGTGGCGGTGGCCGCGTACAAATGGCTGATGTCGCCGCGCGGTACCGCCTTCGCCTACCTCGACCCGGCGCTGCGGGAGCGGATGACGCCCCAGGCCGCCGGCTGGTACTCGGCCGAGGACGTGCCCGACTCGTACTACGGGCCGCGGATGCGCCTCGCCGCCTCGGCGCGCCGCTTCGACATCTCGCCCGCCTGGTTCAGCTGGGTGGGCACCGCGCCGGCCCTGGCCGTGGTGCGGCGCCTCGGGGTCGCCGCGATCGGCGAGCACAACGTCCGGCTGGCCAACCGGTTCCTGGCCGGGCTGGGGCGGCCGCCGGGCAACAGCGCGATCGTGACGGTGGACGTGCCGGACGCGCGGGACCGGCTGGCCGCCGCCGGCGTGCGCGCGGCGGTCCGGGCCGGGCGGGTCCGCGCGTCGTTCCACGTGTACACGACCGAGGCCGACGTGGACATGGCACTCGAAGCGCTGGGCTGATGGGCATCCGGCTGCTGAGCACGCGCGACCCGGCTCTGCTGGCCACCGCGTTCGGGGCCGCCGGCTGGGCGGGCAAGAACGCGGCGCTCTACCAGCGCTACCTCGGCGAGCAGGCGTCCGGCCAGCGGGTGGTCTGGGTGGCCGAGCGCGGCCGGTATCCGCTCGGGTACGTCTGCGTGCTCTGGCGCAGCGACTACCCGCCGTTCCGCAACGCCAGGATCCCCGAGATCGTGGACTTCAACGTGCTGCCCGCGTACCGGCGCCAGGGTGTGGGCAGCGCGCTCATGGACGCCGCCGAGCACTGCATCGGGGAGCGCAGCGGCCTGGCCGGACTCGGCTGCGGCCTGTACGCCGACTATGGTCCGGCCCTGCTGCTGTACCTCGGTCGCGGGTACGTGCCCGACGGGCGCGGCGTGACCTACGACCGGCGCATCGTCCCGGCCGGCCAGTCCATCCGGGTGGACGACGCCGCCGCGTTGATGTTCGTCAAGAACCTGGCGGCGGCTGGTCCTCGCGCTGCTGGTTGACCAACCAGGTGGCGTGGATCACTCTGCTTTAATTACGGAACGGTTCCGTATCGCTGAGCGAGGGAGTAGCTTGGTGGAATACGAGACCGTACCGTATTGAAAATGGGGGAAGACGTGGACGTCGATCCACAGCACAACGAAGGCGCCGGGCGGACCGCGGTGGTGGCCCCGCCGGCCGCGGCCGGCGGGGGGCACCCGCGGCGCTGGGCGATTCTCGGCGTTCTGGTGATCAGCCTGCTCGTGGTGGTCCTGGACAACACCGTGCTCAACGTGGCGATGCGGACCATCGCCGACCCGGTGCACGGCCTGGGCGCCAAGCAGAGCGACCTGGAATGGTCGATCAACTCCTACACGCTGGTCTTCGCCGGCCTGCTGTTCACGTGGGGCGTGCTCGGCGACCGGCTGGGCCGCAAGAAGATCCTGCTGCTCGGCATGATCCTGTTCGGCGTGGCGTCGCTGGCTTCGGCCTACGCGCAGAGCCCGGTCCAGCTCATCTGGGCACGGGCGCTGATGGGCCTGGGCGGCGCGGCCGTCATGCCGGCCACCCTGTCGATCATCTCGAACGTGTTCGACCCGCGCGAGCGGGCCAAGGCGATCGGTACCTGGGCCGGCGCGGTCGGCCTCGGCGTGGCGATCGGGCCGGTCGTCGGCGGCCTGCTGCTGGAGCACTTCTGGTGGGGCTCGGTGTTCCTCATCAACGTGCCGATCGTGCTGGCCGGCCTCGCCGCGATCGTGGCGATGGTGCCGGACTCGCGTGACCCCCGCCCCGGTCGCATCGACCTCGCCGGCGTACTGCTGTCCATCGCGGGCCTGGTCCTGCTGGTGTACGGGATCATCGACGGCGGCGACCACGGCTTCGGCCGGCCGACCGCCTGGGGTTCCATTCTCGGCGGGCTGGCCCTGCTGGTCACGTTCGTCCTGGTCGAGCGGCGGGTGGCGTTCCCGTCCCTGGATGTGTCGCTGTTCCGCAACCGGCGCTTCTCGGCCTCGGTCGCGGTGGTCGGCCTGGTGTTCTTCGGCGGCATGGGCACGCTGTTCTTCATCGCGTTCTACTTCCAGCTCGTACGCGGCTACAGCCCGCTGGAGTCCGGCCTGCTGATGGTGCCGTTCGCCGCGGCGCAACTGGTGTTCGCCCCACGCAGTGCCGCGATGGTGCGCCGGTACGGGCCGAAGGCGGTCTGCGCGGCAGGCATGGCGCTGGTCGCCGTGTCCCTCGCCGGGTACCTGCTGGTCGGCGCGCAGACCCCGGTCTGGGTGGTGGCGGCGCTGTTCTTCGTGATGGGCGTCGGCATGGCGAACGTGATGCCGCCGGCCACGGAGGCGATCATGTCGACCCTGCCGCGGGAGAAGGCGGGCGTCGGCTCCGCGGTCAGCAACACCATCCGGCAGGTCGGTGGCGCGCTGGGCGTGGCGATCCTCGGCTCGGTGCTCGCCGCCGTGTACCGCAGCGGCATCGCCGGTCAGGTCGCCGGCCTGCCCGGCCCGGCACGCGCGGCGGCGCGGGAGTCCATCTCCGGCACGTACGCCGTGGCGGAGCGCATGGGCGCCGGTGGCGGGCCGCTGATCAGCGCGGGCAACGACGCGTTTGTCCAGGCCATGCACTGGGCGGCGGCCGGATCGGTGCTCATCACGCTGCTCGGTGTCGCGGTCGCGCTGGCCTGGCTGCCGTCGCGTTCGGGCGTTCCCTCACCCCAGCCACAACCGGTAGAGTCGCTCGCCGAGCAGCTTGAGCTGGCCGAGGCGTAGTCAGGCGACGACAATGTGGAGTGTGACGACCGAGACGGTCGCTGGCGCGACCGAGCAGGACCGCGTTGCCGGCGCGGCCGACCAGGACCGCAAGGCGCCTGGCCGGCCGCGCAGCGCGCGCGCCGATGAGGCCATCATCGACGCGGTGCTGGATCTGTTGACCGAGGGTACGCCGCCGAAGGCGCTGTCGATCGAGGCGGTCGCCGCCCGGGCGGGCGTGGGCAAGGCGACCATCTACCGCCGCTGGTCCAACAAGGAGTCCCTGATCGTCGACGCGGTCGCCAGCATGAAGGGCGACCTGCCCGCGCTGCCCGGCGAGTCGCTGCGCGACGACCTCATCGCGTTGCTGCGCCCGGTCGGCCAGCCCAACACCACGCGGGCCGGCCAGATCATGCCGTGCCTGATCTCCGAGATCCGCCGCAGCCCCGAGCTCAGCAGCATCTGGCAGAAGCTCACCGAGCCGCGCCGCGAGCTGGTACGGACGGTGCTGCGCCGGGGCATCGACGCGGGGGAGCTGCGCCCGGATCTCGACGTGGACATCACGATGGCGATGCTGGTCGGTCCGCTCGTCGCCCGCAACGCGCTGCTCTGGAATTCGCAGCTCGACCTGCCCGACCTGGTCGAGCGGCTGGTCGACGCGGTACTGGCGGGCAGCGCCCCGCGCGACTGACGCATTCGCCGGACATCGGGCCCGATCATTGCCTGGCGTCGAACTCCCCGATCTTCGTCGCGGTCACGAACTCGGACCATTCCTGCCGGCTGAAGACGAGGGCGCCCAATTCGGGGAGCTTCGAGTCGCGTACGGCGACGAACGACTCAAGGGCACAGACTTCCACGCAGTTGCCGCCATTTTCACCGCTGCGTGAGCTTCTGTACCAGTCGCGATTGAACAGACTGAGCGTCATGGGTAAATCCTTTCGACATGCCCCTAAGCGAGTTGGCTGGCTGCGAACTCGATGAACTCCACGGACTGCCGGGGTGGCATGGCGACGGCTACCAGGTGGTTGAAGACGAGTTCGTAGCGACTCAGTTCGTTGGGTTTCTCCAGGTACAGCGCGCCGGTCAGGTAGTCGAGGAACACGATCTGCGGGTCTTCGCGGTCGGCGAAGCCAAGAATGACAAACGGCGTCGTCATTCCCGGATGGGCGCCGACGCTGTTGGGTATCACCTGGATCGTGACATTGCTGAGCCCACCCATCGTGCACAGGTGACGTAGCTGGTCGCGCATGACTTCACGACCACCGACCATGCGTTGCAGTGCTGCTTCGCTCAGGATAGCCCAGTACTGGGGCACCGGGTCGCCTTTCAGTATTTCTTGTCGAGCGCGCCGGACACTGACCGACCGTTCAACCTCGCGCGGCCCGTTGAGTTCGCTATGTTCAAACAGGGCGCGGGCATAGTCCGGGGTCTGCAGCAGCCCCGGTACCAGCTGGATCTCGTAGGTGCGAATAGTCGCGGCCGCCGCCTCGAGACCGACGTAGGTCTCGAACCAGTCGGGGAGCACATCGTACTGCTGCCACCAGCCGGCCTGCTTCGACTCGCGGGCCAGCGCGATGAGCCTCGCGGTCAATTCCTCGGACGCCCGATAGAGCTGACACAACACCTGCACGTCAACGGCGCGGGCCGGTACCCGGGCGGTCTCCATCCGGCTGATCTTCGAGCTGGAGCAGTCGAGGTGTTCGCCCGCCTGCTCGCAGGTCATGCCGGCCGCCTCGCGCAGGCGCCGCAGCTCTGCGCCCAGGCGCCGGCGCCGCACTGTGGGACTGTGTCGCACTGACATGGTGCAAGAATTCCGGGGCCTCGCATCCCGCGCAACTAATGAGGGTCCCGCTCTGCGGTCGCTCGGCGCCGGACCGTTTAGGCTGCATGTATGAGCGGGCGGGGCACGTCGGAGCGAGCGGAGTGAGAGCATGAGTGTTCGGCGGGTCATGGGTACCGAGGTCGAGTACGGGATCTCCGTACCCGGCCAGCCGGGCGCGAACCCGATGGTCACCTCGTCCCAGATCGTCAACGCCTACGGCGCGCGACCGGAGCTGACCCGGGGTGGCCGGGCGCGCTGGGACTACGAAGAGGAGTCGCCGCTGCGCGACGCCCGCGGCTTCACCTACTCCGGCGCGCTGTACGACCCGTCGGAGGCGCTGGCCGACGAGGACCTGGGCCTGGCCAACGTGATACTGACCAACGGCGCCCGGCTCTACGTCGACCACGCGCACCCCGAGTACTCCACGCCCGAGGTGACCAACCCGCGCGACGCGGTGCTGTGGGACAAGGCGGGCGAGGCGGTGATGGCCGAGGCGGCCCGCCGTGCGGCCAGCGTGCCGACGGTCGGCTCGATCCACCTGTACAAGAACAACACTGACAACAAGGGCGCCAGCTACGGAGCGCACGAGAACTACCTGATGCGCCGGCAGACCCCGTTCGCCGACATCGTGCAGTTCCTCACCCCGTTCTTCGTGACCCGCCAGATCGTGTGCGGCGCCGGCCGGGTCGGCATCGGGCAGGACGGCAGCACGCCCGGCTTCCAGATCTCGCAGCGCGCCGACTTCTTCGAGGTCGAGGTGGGGCTGGAGACGACCCTCAAGCGGCCGATCATCAACACCCGGGACGAGCCGCACGCCGACGCCGACAAGTACCGGCGGCTGCACGTCATCATCGGCGACGCGAACCTGTCGGAGATCTCGACGTACCTCAAGCTCGGCACCAGCGCGCTCGTGCTGGAGATGATCGAGGAGAAGGCGCTCACCGCCGACCTGGGCATCGCCGACCCGGTGACCGAGCTGAAGAACGTCAGCCACGACCCGACCCTGACCCACCGGGTCAAGCTGCGCGACGGGCGCCGGCTGACCGCGCTGGACGTGCAGTGGGCGTTCTTCGAGCGGGTACGGTCCTTTGTGGACGACCGTGGTGGCGACGAGCAGACCGAGGACGTGCTGGCGCGCTGGGAGTCGATCCTGGACCGGCTGGGCCGCGACCCGCTGGAGTGCGCCGACGAGCTGGACTGGGTCGCCAAGATGCGCCTGCTGGAGGGGTACCGGGAGCGGGAGAGCCTGGGCTGGGCCTCGCCCAAGCTGCAACTGGTCGACCTGCAGTACGCCGACGTGCGCCCGGAGAAGGGCCTGTACCACCGGCTGGTCGCGCGCGGCGCGATGAAGTCGCTGTTCACGCAGGAGCAGGTCCGTCGCGCGATGGTCGAGCCGCCCGACGACACGCGCGCCTACTTCCGGGGCCGGTGCCTCGCCCAGTACGCGCCCGAGGTGGTGGCGGCCAGCTGGGATTCGGTGATCTTCGACGTGGGCCGGGAATCGCTGGTCAGGGTACCGATGATGGAGCCGCTGCGGGGCACGAAGGCGCACGTCGGCGCCCTTTTCGACCGGTGCCCCAGCGCGAAGGACCTGCTCGAGGCGATCACCTCGGGTTAAGCCCGGCGCGAAGCGGCGGTGTACCGCCCGCTGATTGACCTACCGGCGAGGTACGTTTCATCTCACCACAGGGACGAGGAGGGGTGCCATGGCAACCCGGGACACTGGCGGGCAGTCGCAGTCCGGCCGCAGCCGGCGCGACGAAGAGATCGAGGACGCCGCCCCGGAGGCGAACCCGGAGGTCGCCGAGCGGCATGAGAAGATCAGCGAGGACGTCGACGACCTGCTCGACGAGATCGACTCGGTACTGGAAGAAAACGCCGAGGAGTTCGTGAGGGGGTACGTGCAGAAGGGCGGGCAGTAGTCCCAGCGCTCCGCCCCGCGGCCGGCTTCCGCCGGCCGCCTGTGCGCCCCGGCCTCGACCGGGGCCGCGTCCCGCGGTAAGACCGTGTACCGATTAGACCGAACAGTGCGATGCGTATCTGAGAGGAAGCTCGTGTCGGCGGGTTTTGATCCATCCGGGCGGTTGCCGGCGGCGTTCATGACGCCGGGCGTCTCTTCGTTCAGCGAGTTTCTCCGCGAGGCCGCTCCGGACCTGCTCCCCGGGCGCCGGCCGCTGCCGCCGGGGACGAACGCCGACGTGGCACCGCACGCCACCACGATCGTCGCGCTGGCCTCGGCCGACGGCGTGGTGATGGCCGGCGACCGGCGCGCCACGATGGGTAGCATGATCGCCAACCGGGACATCGAGAAGGTGCACGCCGCCGACGAGTACTCGCTGGTCGGCATCGCCGGCACCGCCGGTGTGGGCATCGAGCTGATCCGCCTGTTCCAGGTGGAGCTGCGGCACTACGAGAAGATCGAGGGCGTCATGCTCTCCATCGACGGCAAGGCCAACCGGCTGGCCACGCTCATCCGCAACAACCTCGGCGCGGCGCTGCAGGGGCTGGCCGTGGTACCCCTGTTCGCCGGGTACGACGTGGACGCGGCCGAGCCGGCGAAGGCGGCGCGCCTTTTCAGCTTCGACGTGGCCGGCGGCCTCTACGAGGAAACCGGGTTCGACGGGATCGGCTCCGGATCGCTGTTCGCCAAGGCGGCGCTGAAGAAGCGCTACCGGCCGGGCCTGTCCGGCGCGGAGGCGATCGAGCTCGCGGTGGAGGCGCTCTACGACGCCGCCGACGACGACACCGCGACCGGCGGCCCCGACCTGATCCGCAAGATCTACCCGGTGGTCATGACCGCGACCGCGGCCGGCACCCGCCGGCTGACCGACGACGAGGCGGCGGCGGTGGCGGAGGCCGTGGTGCGCCGCCGGATGGACAACCCGGGCGGCTGAGCCTCCCGCTCCGCCCGCCCGCTACCCAGTACGCCCGTCACCAAGGACGCCCACCCAAGACCCAAGGAGATCGCGCGCCGTGGCCATGCAGTTCTACGCCTCGCCCGAGCAGATCATGCGGGATCGCTCGGAGTACGCCCGCAAGGGCATCGCCCGCGGTCGCAGCGTCATCGTGCTGACCTTCGAGGGTGGCGTGCTGTTCGTGGCGGAGAACCTGTCCAACGCCCTGCACAAGGTCAGCGAGATCTACGACCGGATCGGGTTCGCCGCGGTCGGCCGGTACCACGAGTTCGAGGCGGTACGGGTCGCCGGCATCCGCCTGGCCGACCTGCGCGGCTACTCGTACAACCGGCGTGACGTCACCGGCTGGGCCCTGGCGAGCGCGTTCTCGCAGAACCTCGGTGCGATCTTCATGGAGCAGGCCAAGCCGTTCGAGGTGGAGATCTGCGTGGCCGACGTGGGTGTCGCCCAGGACCGCGACGAGCTGTACCGCATCACGTACGACGGTTCGGTGCAGGACGAGCCGGGCGTGGTCGCGATGGGTGGCCAGGCCGAGACGATCTCCGGTCCGCTGCGCGAGCGGCACCGGGCCGGGCTGACGATGCAGGAGGCGCTGCGGCTGGCGGTCGAGGCGCTGGCCAGCGTCGGCGGCGAGGGCGGCAACCCGCGCACGATCACCGAGGCGCAGCTGGAGGTGGCGGTGCTGGACCGGCAGCGGGCGGGTCGCACGTTCCGCCGGATCGCCGGCGAGGCCCTCGCCGCGATGCTGGCGCCGCCGGCGGCGCTGCCCAGCGCGGAGCCCTCGGACGCGCTGCCGTCGGGTGCCTCGGGTGCTGAGCCCTCAGGTGCGGAGTCCTCGGGTGCTGAGCCGGCCGGTGGGGAGTCCGCCGAGGCGCCGGCCGTCGAGGGGACCCCGGACGCGCCGGAGCCCGCCGGCGGCGAGCCGGAGGCCGGCGGGAAGAGCGCAACGGCCGAGGAGCCCGGCACGGACAAGCCGCCGTCCGGCAACCCGCCGTCCGGCAACACCGGCGGGTAGCCGAGCCTCAGGCCTCGCGTCCCGGGCCGTCGACGCCCGCGGCCACCGGTTCGTCGGCGACCGCGTTGGTCAGCAGCAGCGCCTGCGGGAGCAGCCCGCGGTCCCGGTTGACCAGCTCCGCCTCGCGCAGGGCGACCGCCCGGGCCAGCTGGGTGAGGCGCTGCTTGAGTTCGCGCTGGCGCAGGTAGAAGTTCACGACGCTGAAGGTGAACGCGACCACCAGGGCGTACAGCACCAGGTCGGCGCCGCGGCCGACGCCGACGATGTGGGCCACCCGGGTCAGGTCGTTGGGGCGTATGACGGCGTACGCGTTGGCGACCAGGAACAGGATGAACCCGATGCGCTTGCTGGCCTGCAGCCGTACCCCGTGCCGGCTGCGGATGAACACGACGAGCAGGGTCGCGATGCACAGCAGCAGCAGAATCTGGATGAGCATGTCAGGAGCTCCGGTTCCGGACCGAGATGTCGAACAGGATGTTCACGCCGTTGATCAGTGACTGGCCCTTGGCCCGCGAGTAGTCGGTGTACAGGATGGTCACCGGGATCTCCACGACCTGCCACGGCGAGCGGGCCAGCACCGAGATGATCTCCGAGGCGTGCGCCATGCCCTCCTGGTTGATCCGCAGCCGCTCCACCACCGGCCGGGTGAAGACCCGCAGGCCGTTGTGCGCGTCGGTCAACCGCAGCCGCCGCGTGGTGGGGCTGAGCAGCACCGCCGTGCGCAGCGCCAGCCGCTTGAGCCACGGTACCGACGCCGCGGAGCCCAGGAAGCGGGAGCCCAGCACCACGTCGGCCCGCCCGGAGCGGACCACGTCGAGCATGCGCACCACGTCCGGCACCTGGTGCTGCCCGTCGGCGTCGAAGGTGACGAAGTACCGGGCACCGTGCCGGGCGAGCGCGTAGCGCAGGCCGGTCTCCAGGGCCGCGCCCTGACCCAGGTTCACCGGGTGCCGCACCAGGTGCGCGCCGGTACCGAGGATGCGTGCCGCCGACTCGTCGGCGCTGCCGTCGTCCACGCAGACCACGTTGGGGAACGTCTGCCGGACGTGGGTGACCACGTCGGCCACCACGGTCGCCTCGTTGTAGACCGGTATCACGATCCACACGTCATCGTTGTCGCTCATCGCTTCACTAATCCCGTCGGGGAGGCTCCCGCTATGCTAGTGGGCCGCGGGCGCACGTTCCCGGGCGGATCCGCACCGGACCGAAGAGGGGAAGTCTGTGCGAGTTCTTGTCACCGGCGGGGCGGGCTTCATCGGATCGCACCTGAGTGACCGGCTGGTCGCCGAGGGCCACGAGGTGGTCGTCGTGGACAGCCTGGTGCACGGCCGGGAGGCGAACCTGCCGCCCGCGGCGCGGCTGGTCCGCCACGACGTGACGGCGCCGGGGTTGGCGGCGGTGCTCGCCGCGGCCCGGCCCGAGGTGGTGTTCCACCTGGCCGCGCAGATCGACGTGCGCACCAGCGTGGCCGACCCGGTCGCCGACGCGACCAGCAACGTGCTCGGCACGGTGGCGGTGCTGGAGGCGGCCCGGCGCGCCGGCGCGCGCAAGGTGGTGATGGCGTCCTCGGTGGCGATCTACGGCCCGCCGCCGCGGCTGCCGGTGAACGAGGACGCGCCGGCCAACCCGCTGTCCCCGTACGCGGTGAGCAAGCTGTCGGCCGAGTTCTACCAGCGGCAGTACCAGCAACTGCACGGGCTGGCCAGTACGACCCTGGTGCTGACCAACACCTACGGGCCGCGGCAGGACCCGCACGGCGAGGCCGGGGTCATCGCGATCTTCGCGGCCGCGATGCTCGCCGGCGCGCCGACCCGGATCTTCGGTGACGGCGGCAACGTGCGGGACTACCTGTACGTCGAGGACGCGGTCGACGCGTTCGTGCGCGCCGCCGACCCGGCCGCGGACGGGTACCGGCTGAACATCGGCACCGGGCACGCGGTGACCGATCTCGACCTCAACCGCACCATGGCGCGGCTCGCCGGTGCCCCCGCCGAACCGGCGTTCGCCCCTGCCCGCCTCGGTGACCTGCGCGCCATGGTGGTCGACGCGACCCGGGCCGGGCAGCTGCTGGACTGGAAGCCCGCGGTGGACCTGTCCGAGGGCCTGGACCGCACCCTGCGCCCGATGCGCGATGCGGCCGGCTAGACCCAGCGCGAGACCAGGCGCCAGTACGCGCCGAGCAGGGCGTTCACCGGTCCCACGATCGCCGGCAGCGGCACCACCGCGGTGTCCATCCGCGCGGTGAGTACCCGCATCCACTCCCGGTCGGGCACCAACTGCTCGGCGCGCAGCGCGGCGCGGCGCTCGCGCACGTGCCGGCGGTGCGTCCACATCCAGCGCCAGCCGCGCAGCTTGGCCGGCAGCCAGCCCTCCAGCGTCGCGCGCAGCAGCCAGGCCACCTCGAGCCCGGCGAAGGCCGGAGCCAGCAGCAGCCGGGCCCGCCGGCCCCACAGCGTGGCGACGAACAGCAGCCGGTTGCGCTCGGCCAGGTACATCTTCAGCGTGTTGCGGGAGAACTCGTACCGGTGCAGGGCGACCGCGTCCGGCACGTACACCACGCGCAGGCCCAGCCGCCAGGTACGCACGCTCAGCTCCGCGTCCTCGTGGTAGGCGAAGTACTCCTCGTCGAAGCCGCCCAGCCGCTCCCAGTGCGCGCGCGGGGTGAGCAGGCAGGCGCCGCTGGCTCCGGCGGTGTCCACCGGCTCGGTGCGCTCCTCGCGCTCGCCCATGCCGCCCGACCAGGACAGCCCGAGGATGTGTACCGGGTTGGCCCCGGCATTGAGCAGCGCCGGGTCCTCGGCCAGCCGGATGCTCGCCACCGCGACGCCGACGTCCGGCCGGGACGCCTCCTCCACCAGGCGCGCCAGCGTGCCCGGCTCGACCACCGCGTCGGAGTTGACCAGCACGAGGTAATCGCCGGTGGCGACCGCGGCCCCGGCGTTGACGCCGCCCGCGAAGCCGAGGTTGCGGCCCGGCCGGACGACCGTCACGCCGGGCCGGTCCGCCAGGTCCGCCACGTCGTCGTTGGTGCAGCCGTTGTCCACGAGCACCACGTCCACGGCGACCTTCTCCGCCGCGAGCAGCGCCGCCACGCTGCGCGGCAGCCACGGCTCCGCCTGCCACGCGAGGACGACGGCCGTCACGGTCGGATGAGCGGGCATCAGTCGGCTCCTCCCAGCGCCACCATCGCGGTCGGCGTCGCCTGCTTGACGGTGTCCGCGCCGCGCGTGCCCGCCCGCCGGGCCAGTACCAGTGCCAGCAGCACCGCGACGACCAGCGACCCGATCGTGTAGGCGCCCTCCACGCGCAGCTTCGCCGAACCGGGCAGCACGGTGACCACGACCAGGGCCAGGCTGCCGCCGAGCCAGGCCAGCGCCTGGTCGCGGTGGAAGCCGAGGGCGAGCACCCCCTGGCCGAGCACCTGCGCCAGCAGGTACGCGGTGGTGCCGGTGGCCAGCAGGGCGAAGTCGAGGTCGCCGAGGGCGGGTGCGGCGGCGAACAGGGTCTTGATCAACCACGGCCCGAGCGATACTGCCGGCACCGCGCAGGCCAGACACAGCCCCAGGACGAGGACGCAGCCCCGCAGCACCAGCCGGCGGAAGCCGGCGCGGTCGCCGGACGTGGCCAACGCGGCGAGGCCGGGCAGCAGCGCGGCCTGCAGCGAGGCGAAGGCGAACACCGGGACCCGGGCCAGGACCAGCGCGGACAGCAGCGCGCCCGCGAGGGCCGCCCGGCCGGGGGCGATCAGCTTCACGTCCACCACCGCGATGTTGACCACGACCTGGGCCAGCAGCATGGACACCAGCAGCGGACCGATCCCCTTGGCAAAGGCGGACCAGGCCAGGGTCGTCCCGGCGCGCAGCGCGGCGCGCACCGGCGCCGCGGTGGCGAGCACGGACAGGACCGGGGCGACCGCCAGGATGAGGCCGTACGCCGCGGCCGAGCGCACGCCGGCGAGGCCGAGCCCGACCGCGAACGCGATCCGCAGCCCGCCGTCGACCGCCAGTTGGCCGCCGTACCCGCCGAACCGCCCGCTGCCGGCGAGCACGCCCCGGGTCGGGTGTGCCAGCGCCAGCCCGGCCAGCGCGCCGGCGAGCACCGCCACCAGGCTGCGGTCCCCGTCGAACAGGCGCGCGGCGAGCACCGGCGCGCCGGCGACCAGCAACACGCACAGCACGGCCAGCAGGCCCAGCGCGAGCAGCATGCCCCGGCGGAAGACCGGGCCCGCGCCGTCGCCGACCACCCGGCGGGCGGCGACCAACCGGGTGATCTCCTGCTCGATCGGGAAGAACAGGCCGGGTCCGACGGAGAAGACGATCGACCACAGGACCGACAGGGACGCGTAGCCCGAGGTGGACAGCTGGTGCCCGGCGACCGCGAGGTGGACGTAGGAGGCGAGGCCGAGCACGACGAGGCCGCTGCCGACCGCCACCGTGCCCCGGGGGAGCAGGCCGAGCAGCCGGTCGAGCGTCGATTTCACGCGCGCTTCTCCAAAAGGGCCGCCGGCGGCAGGTGCGGCAGCGCCGAGGCCAGCATGGCATGCCAGTCGGGCAGCGGCGGGATGCCGGCCGCCGCCCACCGGCCGTGCGCCAGCACGCTGTAGGCGGGGCGCCGCGCCGGGCGCGGGAAGCGGTCCGAGGTGGTCGGGCGGACCCGCTGCGGATCCAGGCCGGCCGCCGCGAACACGGCGCGGGCCAGACCGAACCAGGTGGTATCGCCGGCCGCCGTGCCGTGGTAGATCCCCGCCGGTGCCCGGCCCTGGTGCGCCGCCCGGCCCAGTGCGACGAGCTGGCCGGCCAGCGCGTAGGACCAGGTGGGCTGGCCGCGCTGGTCGTCGACCACGTCGACGGTCTCCCGCTCGCCGGCCAGGCGCAGCATGGTGCTCACGAAGTTGCGGCCCTGCGCGCCGTACAGCCACGCGGTGCGCACCACGTAGCCGGTGTCCGGCAGCCTGCCCAGCACCGCCTGCTCGCCGATCAGCTTGCCCCGCCCGTACGCGTTGAGCGGCGCGGTCGGCGCGTCCTCCGGGTACGGGCCGGTGGCGTCGCCGGGCAGCACGTAGTCGGTGGACACCTGCACCAGCCGCGCGCCGGTCGCGGCGCAGGCCTGCGCGAGCGGGGCCAGGGCGTGCCCGTTGACCGCGGTGGCCACCTCCTCGTGGCTTTCCGCGCCGTCCACGTCGGTCCAGGCGGCCGCGTTGACCACCACGTCGTGCCCGGGTACCGCCTCGTGCACGGCGGCGGCGTCGGTCACGTCGAGGGTGGCGCGGGTGGTCGCGGTCACCCGGTACTCCCCGGCCTCGCTGAGCACCTCGACCAGGTCGCTGCCCAGCATCCCGGCGGCCCCGGTGACGAGCCAGCGCATCAGGCGTCCATGGCGGCCCGGGCGCGCAGCGGCTCCCACCAGGCCCGGTTCTCCCGGTACCAGCGCACCGTCCCGGCCAGGCCGGCGTCCAGGGTGACCTGCGGCTGGTACCCGAGCTCCTCGGAGATCTTCGCGACGGACAGCGAGTACCGGCGGTCGTGGCCCTTGCGGTCTGTCACATGTTCGACACTGCTCCAGCCGGCGCCGCACGCCGCGAGCAGCCGCTCGGTCAGCTCCCGGTTGGTCAGCTCGGTACCGCCGCCGATGTGGTAGACCTCGCCGGCCCGTCCCTTGTCCAGCGCCAGCTGGATGCCCAGGCAGTGGTCGTCGACGTGCAGCCAGTCCCGGATGTTGCCGCCGTCGCCGTACAGCGGGACCTGCCGGCCGTCCAGCAGGTTGGTGACGAACAGCGGGACGACCTTCTCGGGGAACTGGTGCGGCCCGTAGTTGTTGGAACAGCGGGTCACCACCACGTCCAGGCCGTGCGTCCGGTACGCGGCCAGGGCGAGCAGGTCGGAGCCGGCCTTCGAGGCCGAGTACGGCGAGTTGGGCCGCAGCGGCCAGTCCTCGGTCCAGGAGCCCTCGGCGATCGACCCGTACACCTCGTCGGTGGACACGTGCACGAACCGGTCCACACCGGCCGTGCGCGCCGCGTCGAGCAGTACCTGGGTGCCCAGCACGTTGGTGGTGACGAACGGCGCGGCGCCCAGGATGGAGCGGTCCACGTGCGACTCGGCGGCGAAGTGCAGCACCGCCCCGTGGCCGGGCATCAGCTCGCCGACCAGCCCGGCGTCGCAGATGTCGCCCTGGACGAAGGTCAGCCGCGGGTCGTCCCGGTAGGCGCTGAGGTTCTCGATGCTTCCGGAGTAGGTCAGCTTGTCCAGCACGGTGACCTGGGCGCCGGCCAGGCTCGCGTACCGGCCGGAGAGCACCGCGCGGACATAGTTCGAACCGATGAACCCGGCGCCGCCGGTGACGAGAACTCTCACGAGCCCGGAAGTCTAGTCGAGGCGCACCCACAGTAGGCTCCCCAGGTGCGCGGAATCCTGCTGGCCGGCGGTACCGGCTCCCGTCTGTGGCCCATCACCCGGGCGGTGTCCAAGCAGCTCATGCCGGTCTTCGACAAGCCCATGATCTACTACCCGCTGAGCACCCTGGTGATGGCGGGCATCCGTGAGATCATGGTGGTGACCACGCCGGAGGACCAGGCCCAGTTCCAGCGGCTGCTCGGCGACGGCGGCCAGTGGGGCCTGTCGCTGTGCTACGCGGCGCAGGCCCGGCCCGAGGGCATCGCGCAGGCGTTCCTGATCGGCGCGGACTTCATCGGCGACGATCCGGTCGCGCTGATCCTGGGCGACAACATCTTCCACGGGGTCGGGCTGGGCCGCCAGCTCGCCGAGCACACGGCCGTGGTGGGCGGCCGGATCTTCGCGTACCCGGTGGCCAACCCGCGGGAGTACGGCGTGGTCGAGTTCGACGCCGGTGGCCGGGTGCTGTCGATCGAGGAGAAGCCGGCCCTGCCGAAGTCCAGCTACGTGGTGCCCGGCCTGTACTTCTACGACAGCTCCGTGGTGGAGATCGCCGGCAAGCTGACCCCCAGCGCCCGCGGCGAGCTGGAGATCACCGCGGTCAACGAGGAGTACCGGCTGCGCGGCCAGCTGCACGTCAGCGTGCTGGACCGGGGGACCGCCTGGCTGGACACCGGTACCTTCGCCTCGCTGGTCCAGGCGGCGGAGTTCGTCCGGGTGATCGAGGAGCGCCAGGGTCTCAAGATCGGCTGTGTCGAGGAGGCGGCCTGGGGCGCCGGGTTCATCGCCGACGAGCAGCTTGCCGAGCTGGCGACGCCGCTGCTCAAGAGCGGCTACGGCGAGTACCTGCGGCGGCTGCTGGGGACCCGGGCCTGACGTGCCGTACGCTCGCCCCGTGGCCGCAACCTCGGACCAGGACAAGAACGCGCAGACCCGCGACGAGTCCTACGCCCAGCGCCTGCAGCTCCTGTCCAGCGCGCGCTGGAAGCGGCTGCTGTCCGCGCAGGCCCCGTACCGCTGGAACGTGCGCCGGCTGCGCCTGGGCCGCACCCTCGACGTGGGCTGCGGCATCGGGCGCAACCTGCGGCACCTGGACGGCGACGGGGTGGGCGTGGACCACAACGCGACCTCGGTGCGGGTGGCCCGCGAGGCCGGCCTGGTCGCGTACCGGCCGGACGAGTTCCTGGAAAGCGGGCACGCCCGCCCGGGCGCGTTCGACTCGCTGCTGCTGGCCCACGTCCTCGAACACCTGCCCGAGCAGGACGTGCGCGGGCTCCTCACGAGCTACCTGCCGTATGTGCGCTCCGGTGGGACCGTCGTGTTCATCACGCCCCAGGAGCGCGGGTACGCCAGTGACGCGACGCATGTCCGGTTCATCGGCTTCGCCGAGGCCACCGCGCTCGCGACCGAGGTGGGGCTGCGCGTCAGCAGGACGTACTCCTTCCCGCTGCCGCGCTTCGCGGGGCGGTTCTTCACGTACAACGAGTTCGTGGTGGTGAGCCGCGTCCCATGAAGATCCGTCCACTGGCCGTCGAGGGTGCCTGGGAGGTCACCCCGGTGCAGCACGGTGACCCCAGAGGCCTGTTCCTGGAGTGGTACCGCCGGGACGAGCTGGAACGGGAGGTCGGGCACCCGCTGGAGCTGGCGCAGGCGAACATGTCGGTGTCCGCCGAGGGCGTGGTGCGCGGCGTGCACTTCGCGGACGTACCCCCGGGCCAGGCCAAGTACGTGACCTGCGTGCGCGGGACCGTGCTGGACGTGGTGGTGGACGTCCGGCGCGGCTCGCCGACCTTCGGCCGGTGGGACGCGGTGCGCCTGGACGACGTCGACCGCCGGGCGGTGTACCTCGCCGAAGGGCTCGGGCACAGCTTCTGCGCGCTGACCGACGACGCGACGCTGGCCTACCTGTGCTCGACGACATACAACCCCGGCCGGGAGCACTCCGTACACCCTCTTGATCCTGATCTGGCGATCGAATGGCCGGTGGCCGCACCGGCGCTGTCCGCCCGCGACGCCGCCGCTCCCTCGCTGGCCGAGGCGGCGGCCGCCGGGCTGCTGCCCGATTATGAAACCTGCCGTGTTTACACCGAATCGCTGCGCCACCAACTGACGAAGTAACCCGCGCGGCGGATAGTGTCTGTGCATGGACCGGCGCATCTTCGGGCTTGAGACCGAGTACGGAGTCACCTGCACGTACCGCGGCCAACGGCGGCTGTCCCCGGACGAGGTCGCGCGGTACCTGTTCCGCCGGGTGGTGTCCTGGGGCCGCTCCAGCAACGTCTTCCTGCGCAACGGCGCGCGGCTGTACCTCGACGTGGGTTCCCACCCCGAGTACGCCACGCCCGAATGTGACTCGGTCACCAACCTGGTCGCGCACGACCGGGCCGGTGAGCGGATCCTGGAGGGCCTGCTGGTCGACGCGGAGAAGCGGCTGCACGACGAGGGCATCGCCGGGGAAATCTACCTGTTCAAGAACAACACCGACTCGGCGGGCAACTCGTACGGGTGCCACGAGAACTACCTCGTCTCCCGGCACGGGGAGTTCGGCCGGCTCGCCGACGTGCTGATCCCGTTCCTGGTGACGCGGCAGCTGATCTGCGGCGCGGGCAAGGTGCTGCAGACGCCGCGCGGCGCGGTGTTCTGCCTGTCGCAGCGGGCCGAGCACATCTGGGAGGGTGTCTCCTCGGCCACCACCCGGTCCCGCCCGATCATCAACACGCGGGACGAGCCGCACGCCGACGCCGAGCGGTACCGGCGGCTGCACGTGATCGTCGGCGACTCCAACATGAACGAGGTGACGACGCTGCTCAAGGTGGGCAGCGCCGACATCGTGCTGCGCATGATCGAGGCCGGCGTGGTGATGCGCGACCTGACCCTGGAGAACCCGATCCGGGCCATCCGGGAGGTCTCGCACGACATCACCGGGCGGCGGCGGGTGCGGCTGGCCAACGGCAAGGAGGCCAGCGCGCTGGAGATCCAGCAGGAGTACTTCGCCAAGGCGAGCGAGTTCGTCGACCGGCGCGGCGGGGACGCCACCGCCAAGCGCGTGGTGGAGCTGTGGGGCCGGGTGCTGTCGACGATCGAGAACGGCGACCTGTCGCTGGTGGAGCGGGAGATCGACTGGGTCACCAAGCTGCGCCTGATCGAGTCCTACCAGCGCCGCCACGACCTGCCGCTCGCCCATCCCCGGGTGGCGCAGATGGACCTCGCCTACCACGACCTGCGCCGCAACCGCGGGCTGTACGCGCTGCTGGAGAAGCGGACGCAGGTCGACCGGGTGGCCACCGACGTGGAGATCTTCGAGGCGAAGGAGACCCCGCCGCAGACCACGAGGGCGCGGCTGCGCGGCGAGTTCATCAAGCACGCGCAGGAGAAGCGCCGGGACTTCACGGTGGACTGGGTGCACCTCAAGCTCAACGACCAGGCGCAGCGCACCGTGCTGTGCAAGGACCCGTTCCGCGCCTACGACGAGCGCGTCGACCGCCTGATCGCGTCGATGTGACGGAGTCCCCTGACGGAGTCGATGTGACGGAGTCGACGTGACCGACGAGAAGAAGCTCGACGAGCTGCTGCCGCCGCCCGGCATGTTCGGCGCGCTGAGCCCCTCCTATCGGCTCAAGCGGCGGCAGCGACGTCTCATCGAGCAGATCCAGCGCAGCCGCACCGGTGACCACAGGGTCCCCACCTGGGTCCTCGCGCTCATCCTGGCGGTCCTGCTCGGCGGTTGGCTCACGCTGATCCTCCTCAGCTGACCAGCTACTTCTCAGCTGACCAGCTACTTCTCAGCTGATCAGCGCGGCGGCGTGCCGGCCGGCCGCCGCCGCCGTGAGGAAGTACCAGTAGTCCGCGTCCAGGTCGCGACCCATCGTGGACAGCGCGACCGGCGCCGCGCGCAGCGCCGCGTCCAGGCCGGCCGGGTCCACCCGCACGATCGTGTGCCGCCCGGCGAGCGGGGCGAGGGCGGCGGCCACCGACTCGTCCAGCGCGGGCGGCAGGCCGCCCGGCACCACCAGGTCGGCGCGGGCCAGCGCGACCCGCCCGTAGGCGGTCAGGCTGTGGTGGGACACTCCCCGGTGCCGGGGGCGGGCGTCCGCCTGGGAGACGCGCAGCGAACCGACCGGGCGGCCGCCGAGCACGGCCGCCGCGTTGACCGCCTCGCCCGCGGCCGTTCCGGAAAACCCCCATGGGGTACCGGTGCCCAGGTTCCCCGGGCCCTGCGCCACGATCGCCACGTCGGCGCGCAGCGCGTGCCGGGCCGCGAGGAGTCCACTGTGGACGTTGACCGCCTCCAGGTCGCCGCCGAACGACTGTCCCGTGGTGACCACGCCGGCGAGCAGCCCGGACAGGCCGTCGACGGTGCGGGAGAACCAGGCGGGCAGCGCCGCACCGTCCGTCATCACGTACGCGACGCGGGCGTCGGGCAGGTCGGCGTGCACGCCGGCCAGGATCGCCGGCAGCGCGGAGTGCAGGTCGGCGGCGACCACCGGCATGCCACCCAGGTCCCGGGCGCCGGCCAGGACCTCCTGGTGCGGCGAGGCCGGCTCGTCGGCGCCGAGCACGATCGCCTGCAGCGGCGTGTACCGCGCCTTGACCAGATGCCCCTTCGCCCGGTCCAGCCCGCCTGCCGGATCAGGCGGCAGCCGGTCCGGCAGCGCCACCACCAGTCCGTAGCCGCCAGAGCCCAGTCCTAGCGCGAACGCGCCGGTGTTGACAAGCACCCGGTCGCCCACCTCCGGCTCGCCGACCAGCGCGGGGTAGGCCAGGGCGGGCAGCCGCTGGTCGCCGACCGCGACGTCCACCTCCACCGCGCCACGCCAACGCCGCCGCAGTCCGGTCACAGTACCCGCACGCCACGCAATCACGGGCGACACGCTAGCCCACCCACCCGCCGGGAAGCCGATCGAGTCCCGACACTGCTAGGTTCGAACACGTGTCGCGCAGTCGAACCGAGCGCCTGGTCAACCTGGTGATCTGTCTGCTGTCGACGCGGCGATTCCTGACCGCGTCGCAGATCGCGGCCACCGTACCCGGTTACGAGCACGTTGCCGAGGATGCGCGTGACCACGAGGCCTTCCAGCGCAAGTTCGAGCGCGACAAGGCGGAACTGCGCGAACTCGGAGTACCGCTGGAGACCGGTACGTCCAGCGTGTTCGACGCGGAGCCCGGGTACCGGATCGCCCGCCGCGACTACGCCCTGCCCGACATCCCGCTGGAGCCCGACGAGGCCGCGGCGGTGGGCATCGCGGCCCGGCTGTGGCGGCACGCCGGCCTGGCCGCGGCGGCCTCCTCCGGGCTGGCCAAGCTGCGCGCCGCCGGCGTCGACGTGGACCCGCACGCCACCCTCGGCGTGGAGCCGGTGGTCACCGTCGACCCCGCGTTCGAGCCGCTGACCAGCGCCGTGCGGGAACGCCGGGCGGTCACCTTCGGGTACCGGACGCCGGAGGACGACGCGGCCACCACCCGCCGGTTGCAGCCCTGGGGCGTGGTGTGCTGGCGCGGGCGCTGGTACGTGATCGGCTACGACCTCGACCGGCGCGCCGAGCGCTGCTTCCGGCTCTCGCGCGTGGTGGGGGAGGTGCGCCCGGTCGGGCAGCCCGGCGCGTACCAGGCGCCGAAGAACATCGACCTGATCAACTACGTCGCGGGGCGCGCCGGTCCGGTGGAGCGGCCCGGCCGGGCGACCGTCCTGGTGCGCCCGGGTCGGGGTGCCGGGATCCGCCGCTGGGCGGAGGAGACCACCCCCGAGCCGGACGGGCGGGGCGACCGGATCGTGCTGCGCTACGCCGATCCGGACGGGTTCGCCTCCTGGCTCGTCGGGTACGGCGCGGACGTCGTCGTCCTGGACCCGCCCGAGGTACGCGCGGCGGCGGTGACCCGGCTGCGCGAGATCGCCGCGATCCACGCCCAGGCGGCGGACCTGGGCCCCGCCCCCGGCCCACCGGTGCCCGGCCCGCCCGTACCCGGGGGCCGGCGCCCGGCCGAGGTGGCCTGATGCCGGCGACCCCCTCCGCCGACCGGTTGGGCCGGCTGCTCAACCTGGTGCCCTACTTCCTCGCCCGGCCCGGCATCGAGCTGGCCCAGGCCGCCGCCGACCTGGGCGTGACCGAGCGGCAGATGCGCGAGGACCTGGAGCTGCTGTGGGTGTGCGGGCTGCCCGGCTACGGCCCCGGCGACCTGATCGACATGGCGCTGGACGGCGACCGGGTCACCATCACCTATGACGCCGGCATCGACCGGCCGCTGCGGCTGACGCCCGACGAGGCGCTGGCGCTGGTGGTGGCGCTGCGGATGCTCGCCGAGACGCCCGGCATCGGGGAGCGCGACGCCATCGAGCGGGCCCTCGCCAAGATCGAATCAGCCGCCGGGGACCTCGCGGACGCGCCGGTGGCGGTACGCCTGCCCGGCAACCCCGACCGGCTGTCCACCATCCGCGGCGCCGTGGAGCGCCGGCGGGCCCTGCAGATGAGGTACTACACCGCGACCCGGGACGAGATCACCGAGCGGGTGGTGGACCCGATGCGCGTACTGGTCGTGGCCGGGCACGCGTACCTGGAGGCGTGGTGCCGGCGGGCCGAGGCGGTGCGGCTGTTCCGGGTGGACCGCATCGACGGGATGCTGGAGCTGGACGAGCCGGCCCAGCCCCCACCCCAGGCGCAACCGACCGACCTCGCCGACGGCGTGTTCACAGCCACCCCGGATCTCCCGCTGGTCACGCTGCGCGTCGGGCGGGGCGGCCGGTGGATCACGGAGTACTACCCGTGCGAGGAGATCATCGAGGAGTCGCGCGAACACTGGCAGGTCTCGCTGCGCGCGGCCGACCTGGGCTGGGCCCGGCGCCTGGTGCTCGGCCTGGGACCCGAGGTGGTCGTGGTGGCGCCGCCCGAACTGGTCGCGTCCGTGCACGACCACGCGCGCGAGGCCCTCGCCGCGTACGGCGCCGGCGTCGAATAGTCTCAGCGTCATGGTCTGGCTGGTCGCGCTCGGCATTGTGGTCCTGGGGCTGCTGATCCTGGTGCTGGCGGCGTTGCCGGTGCTGCGCCGGCTGCGCCGCCTGGAGCGGGCGATGCGCCGGGCCCGGGCCAGCCAGGCACAGGCGGAAACGGTACAGATGTCCCTGGCGCGCCTGCAGGAGCGCATGGCGGCGCTGCAGGAGAAAGCCGAGGCCGTTACCACGCGCCCGCCGCGGGCCGGCGGCGGCGCGTAGACTGCACCGGCCAGGTGGCAAATCGGGACCTACCGTCAGGTTCGGCCCGGCCGTTCAGAACGTAGTATTAGCTCGTCAGTGACGAGACTGTGAGGTGGCTTCCGATGGGTGCTCTCAAACCGTGGCACATCTTCGTCCTTGTTGCGGTGCTGGTGCTGCTCTTCGGTGCGAAGCGACTGCCGGACGCGGCCCGGGGCCTCGGCCGGTCGATGCGCATCCTGAAGGCCGAGACCAAGGGCCTGGCCGAGGATGACGTGCAGGCCAAGTCGGAGGCGCAGTCGGGGCATGCCCCGATCGAGGGCCAGCCGGTGCAGCCCGCGCAGCCGAAGAACGTGGACCCGGTCGAGCGCGTCCGCGACATCAGCTGAGCCGGGCGGCTACCCGTGAACTTCGCGTTGCGGCGCAAGCGCGACACCCAGTTCCAGCGGGCGGCCGACGGCTCGATGACCCTGCTCGAGCACCTGCGCGAGCTGCGCAGCCGGCTCTTCAAGGCCTCGTTGGGCATCGCGGCCGGCTTCGGCATCGGCTGGTGGTTCTCCTCGCCGACGCTCAACCTCATGGAACGGCCATACTGCGAGCTCACGCAGAAACCGGGCCAAGCGTGCAACTTCCTAGCGCTCGGGGTCACCGACCCGCTTGCGCTGCAGATGAAGGTCGCGTTGTATCTAGCGTTGATTGTGTCTGCGCCGATATGGCTCTACCAGCTGTGGGCTTTCATCGCGCCGGGACTGCATAGAAACGAACGGCGCTGGGCCTACTGGTTCGCCGGGGTGGCGACCCCGCTGTTCGCCTTCGGAGCGGTGGCGGCCTACTTCGTCGTCGCCAAGGGGATCAAGTTCCTGCTCCAGTTTGGCGGCCCGCACATCGCGGTCAGCCTGGAGATCACCAGGTACATCGGTTTCATCACGAATATGGTTCTCTTGTTCGGGTTGGCGTTCGAGTTTCCCCTGGTGGTGGTGCTGTTCAACATGGCCGGCCTGGCGAGCGCCAAGCGCCTGCTGGGCTGGTGGCGCATCGCCGTCTTCCTGTTCTTCCTCTTCTCGGCCATCGCCGTGCCCACGGCGGACCCGTTCGGCATGAGCGTTCTCGGGCTGTGCCTGACCGCGCTGTACTTCGGCGCGGTGCTGTTCTCCTACATCAACGACAAGAGGCGTGACCGCAAGAACCGCGCCCTGTACGGCAACGTGGGCGACGACGAGATCTCCCCGCTGAACTTCGACGACTCCGAGTCGGTCGAGGCGGGATCGTCGGTAGGCGCGCCCGAACCGGTGGCACCGCCCCGGCCGCTGGAGCGCCGCTACGACGACATGACCTAAAGGTCACATCAGCCCAACCCGCCAGCTCCGCGTTCCCCGGGTGGGGGACACGGCCCTGTCATAGTGACGATTGGGTGCCGTTTGGGTGGCTTGATGCCAAATCACCTGACACGGCGCGATACATGCAAGCGGGACGGCTCACCCGATGATCGAGGTTCTCGAAGCCGTAGATCACAGGAAAGCCGTACCCGTGGACGTATTCTGCCCCCTCGACGCGCAAGCGTCACCCGCGCACAGCCGCGACCTGTTCGCCGTGTTGGACACCTTGCCGGATCCACGCCCCAGCGGCTGGCGGCGTCATCCACTGGGCTATGTGCTGGCGGTGGTGTTCACCGCCTTCACGCTGCCGGGCTTCGGGTCGCTGGCCGCCGTCGCGCAGTGGGCTGGCGACCCGGCCGGACCCTGTGATGAGTTGCTGCGTCTGGGTGTCTGGCCGGACCCGTTCGACGGGCGGATCTGGCCACCGTCGGAGCCGACGACCCGCACGATCCTGACC